>JAFSHN010000041.1 GCA_017440275.1 Bacillota bacterium
CTTGAAGTTTCCTTCTTCGTCCTGCAGATTCATGATAGTGAATCTTGATGCATTCCATAATTTGTTTGCAAAGTTTCTTGATGATTCAAGCTTGTCTGTCTTGAATCTCATATCGTTACCAGGTGTGATACCTGTTGTAAGCATGAACCTCAGTGCGTCTGCACCGTACTGGTCAATGATTTCCAGCGGGTCGATACCGTTGCCCAGTGACTTGGACATTTTTCTTCCCTGTGCATCTCTAACAAGACCGTGTACATAAACGTACTTGAATGGTGTCTTGCCTGTAGTTTCAAGAGCTGAGAATACCATTCTAACTACCCAGAAGAAGATGATATCGTATCCTGTTACGAGAACGTCTGTAGGATAGAAATACTTCAGGTCTTCTGTTTCTTCAGGCCAGCCGAGAGTTGAGAACGGCCAGAGTGCTGATGAGAACCAAGTATCGAGAACGTCTTCGTCCTGTCTGATATTCTTGCTTCCGCACTTGCTGCAGCTGAGCGGTGCTTCTTCAGCTACCATAAGCTCTCCGCAATCGTCACAGTAGTATGCAGGTATTCTGTGTCCCCACCAAAGCTGTCTTGAAATACACCAGTCTCTGATTTCTTCCAGCCATCTTAAATATGTTTTTTCAAATCTTTCAGGAACATGAGTCAGGTCGCCCTTCTTTGCAGCTTCGATAGCCGGTTTTGCCAGCTGTTCCATAGCAACGAACCACTGATCTGAAAGCATCGGTTCGATTACAGTGTTACATCTGTAGCATTCACCTACAGGAATAACCTTTTCTTCTGTCTTAACAAGATAACCTGCTTCTTCTAAGTCAGCAACCCAAGCCTTACGACATTCGTAACGGTCCATACCTGCATACTTTCCTGCAAGTTCATTCATTGTAGCATCCTTATTGATACAGCTAGGTCTTTCAAGACCTGCTCTTACACCTACTTCGAAGTCATTAGGGTCGTGAGCAGGAGTAATTTTAACTGCACCTGTACCTTTTTCAGGATCAGGATAAGTGTCCGCAATTACAGGAATTTCCTTGCCAACCAGCGGCAGGATAACCTTCTTGCCAACCATATCTTTATATCTTTCATCATCAGGATGCACTGCAATAGCTTCGTCGGCAAACATAGTTTCAGGTCTTGAAGTTGCAACTACGATACCTTCGCCACCGTCAACTGCAGGATATCTGAAGTACCAGTACTTACCGTTTCTGTCTTCGTGTTCTACTTCTGCATCGGAAAGAGAAGTTCCACACTGAGGGCACCAGTTAATTAAACGATTTCCTCTGTAGATTAATCCCTTTTCATATAATTTGATGAAGAAAGCCTTAACTGCCTTGTTGCAGCCTTCGTCCATTGTAAATCTTTCTCTGGACCAGTCGCAGGAGTCACCAAGTTTACGGCACTGTCTTGTAATCTTGCCGCCAAATTCTTCCTTCCAAGCCCAAGCTCTCTTCAAGAATTCTTCTCTTCCAAGGTCTTCCTTTTCTAAACCTTCTTCTTTTCTAATCTTATCTACTACCTTTACTTCTGTAGCAATGGAAGCGTGGTCAGAACCCGGCAGCCAAAGTGCACTGTAGCCTTCCATTCTCTTCCATCTTGTCAGTACGTCCTGCAGAGTCTGGTCAAGAGCGTGACCCATGTGGAGCTGACCGGTGATGTTTGGAGGTGGCATTACGATTGTAAAAGGCTTCTTGTTTTCATCAACTTCCGCTCTGAAGCAGCCTTCATTTTCCCACATCTCATAAATACGGTCTTCAAACTCTTTCGGATTGTAGTTTTTTGCTAAATTCTTTTCCATAGTTCCTCCTCAAAAAAGTGATTTTCTCGGGCGATTTTAGAAATAAAAAATCCGCCCTTTAAACTAAAGGACGGATGTAATTCCGCGGTACCACCTTTATTCCTTCGGCAGTTTAACATCAACGCCAAAGGCCCTCATTATCAATAAAACTCTGAAGCAACCTTCAGCAAACGCCTTCTCTCGTGCTCTCAGCCAGCGGCACGATTCTCTGTAAAGCTGCAAGTCTTTGCCTACTCCTCTTCGTCATCGTTTCTATTAAATTTAACTAATAAATTTTACCCCGAAAATGTGTAAATGTCAATATTTTTTAGACATTCTGAGCAGCCATTACAGTATGGTACATAAGAAGTGCTGTTGTTACACTTCCAACACCGCCCGGCACAGGAGTGATTGCACTCACATTGCCCTTTACAGCCTCAAAATCAGCATCTCCCTGCATTTTTCCCTCTTCATCGAAATTTATACCCACATCAACAATAACCTGCTTACCGCTCACGTGTTTTTCAGTGAGCGTGTTGAGTTTACCTGCTGCCGAAACAATGATATCTGCATCTTTACACAGTTTTTCCAGGTCTTCAGATGTTGTTCTGCTGTGACAAACAGTCACTGTGGCATTCTTCTCAAGAAGCATCATAGCCACGGGTTTTCCGATTACCAGACTTCTTCCGATAACAACTACCTTCTTGCCGCTTATTTCAATTCCGTAGTGCTCAAGAATGCAGATAGCCGCCTCTGCCGTGCAAGGCGGATAACCGCTCTTATTCCCTGTAAAAAGTCCGCTTAAAGCCACGTCTGAAATACCGTCAACGTCCTTTTCAGGGGCAATATGATTTCTCACTTTATCTTCATCTATGTGTTTAGGGAGAGGTCTGAACATAAGAATTCCATTGATTTTTTCATCTTCATTCATCACCTTCAGCACATCAAGCACATCTTCTTCTGTGGACTTGGCGTCCATAATATATTTTTCAACTGCAATCCCGAGAGTGTTAGCCACTTTTGCCGCGCTGTTTTCGTAAGCTATATCGCTGTCATTTGCACCTACTCTGAGAATACCGAGTGTTGCTATTTTTCCTTCATCAAGCATAGCCTCAGCAAGTTTTGCGACCTGTTCCTTAATCCTGTCAGCTACCGGCTTACCTTTTAATAATTCCATATATTAATCTCCTTTTTGCATATTGGACTTATTATATCACTTTTTTATTTTTTTGCAAAAGAAAACGACTCTTTCAAATGAAAGAGTCGCTTTAATCTAAACGATTAGTTTTCTTTCTTTTTAAAAACAACTGCGCAAGCTGCTGACACTGCCATTAAAACAATCCAAGGCATCATTGTGTTTGTATCGGAAGTTTTAGGAACTTCTTTAACTGCTTCAGATACTAAAGCATAAGTAGAGAACTTGTCTGTTTCGAACGATAATGTTTTGCCATCTTCACTTACTTTTGTCTGCAGTTTTTCAGCCTTACCGTCATGAACTCTTACAACATAGAAATTCAATTCTTTGCCCTGCAAGTTTTCAGGAACATCTATTGTAAAGGTAATAGGTTCTTCTATTTCAGAAATTTTACCCTGTGCAGAAGCTTGTCCATTGTCAACTTTTAAAGACACCTTAACATCAAGATATTCTACGATTTCGCCTTTGTCTCCTACAATCTGTTCAATTTTTTCAACACTTCCCGGAGCATAAGCTTTAGTTGTATCTTCAGTCTGAACATTTGCTTCAACAATAGTTTCTACATCAAGATCCGCAGTTGTTCCGCTAGCAATAGCATCTTTAATGATATTTAATACATCTTCTTCAACAATGTTATCAGGAGTCTTGTCTTCGTTGAGATTATTAATAATTTTTTCTCCTGTCTTGTCTGCAACATTCTGTGCATCATTGTTCGCTTCTACTTTTAAAGGAGCCTTTTCCCATTTTGTCCATACTTCTACATCGCCTGTAAGCTTAGAATTCATATCAAACTCTGTAAGATATTTACCGAACTCGTCATTCTCAGTTTCTGCTTTGTACCAACCGGATAAAACATATCCGTCATAAGCAGGTACCTTTGCCCAATCTGACCATGCAGCTTCGTATTCAGCAATATAAGCGTTTTCTCTGGCAAGACCTTCATTAACTGTTTCGCTTGGCATTACTGCTACAGTACGGCTCTTATCAAAGTCAACTTTTCCATCAGGAGTGACAACATTAAGATTAATCATATATGAACAGATCTCTGGTTCTCCTGCAACACCTAAAGATGTCGCAAAGGTCTTGATTTCTTCAGCGCCACCGAAACCTAAGAAATAAGCATTTCCACATTTATAGTTAGCGCCATAATATATTGCTCCTGCCTGATTTAGAATATCAACACGGTTATATTTGAATTCAAATTCATAATCATATCCAGCGTCTACATAACGAGGATATAATCCATCCTTGTAAACTAAGTTGTCGTTTGTCATAACGCCTGTCTCGAAGTACAGTACGCCTGTTTCTTCAACAAAAATTTTAGCGTCGAATACACCACCTGCTAAATAGAGTCCCCACACATTCTTTGTTACATGGAATGCATTTACCCCTTCTTTAGATGTACTGATTGTGTTGCCGGCTAAATCAATATATAGTCTGCCGCCAACGTCAACGGTGATTGTTTTGTCAACCACTACATCTGCCAGTAATTCAATAGTAGTTCCGTCTTCCGCCGCCTTAACTGCTGCTTCTAAAGAATCAAATTCTTTGTCTCCAATCTTTGCAACTGATTGTCCTTCCGCCATAGCCACAGCCGGCATCATTGCTACAACCATAATTACACACATAATCGTAACTAAAATTTTTTTCATATTGTTTCCTCCATGCATGTCAATTCTCAAAATGCTGTTTTCAGTATACTCTTTTTACAATATTAGTCAAGACTTCACACCTTTAAAACGCTGATATTTCAACGTTTTACCATTAAATTCTATTTTTGTAAAGATAAAGAAAAACCCTTACCTGCAAAAGATAAGGGTTTTATATCTTATATTAATATTAGAATAATCCGCTGATTCTGCCGTCATCATCGATGTCGATTTTTTCTGCCGCAGGTACCTTAGGAAGACCAGGCATTGTCATAATTTCGCCTGTCTTTACTACTACGAAGCCTGCACCGGAGCAAACCTTAACTTCTCTGATCTTAATCTTGAATCCTCTTGGAGCGCC
>JAFSHN010000042.1 GCA_017440275.1 Bacillota bacterium
GAAAGTTCCTCTTCAGTATATCCCATTGCGTAGAACAGACTTCTCATAGGGGCCTTTTCAACGCCCTCTGTAACCTGTTTACTTCTTAATTTCATAATTTACCTCTTTGTTTAAAAAATTATTTCTTTAACCAGCTCATCATCTTTCTTAATTCAGCGCCAGTCTTGCAGAGCAGATGTTCAGCTTCTTTTCTTCTTGTTGCAAGGAATCTTGCCTTTCCGCCTGCATTGAATTCCTGGATGAATTCGCTTGCGAAAGTACCATCCTGAATTTCGGAGAGAACTTTCTTCATTTCTTTTCTTGTATCTTCTGTGATGATTCTTCTGCCTGTTCTGTAGTCACCGTATTCAGCAGTGTTTGAGATGGAGTATCTCATCTTGTCGAAACCACCCTGGTTGATCAGGTCAACGATCAGCTTCATTTCGTGGATACATTCGAAGTAAGCCATTTCAGGTTCATAACCAGCTTCTACTAATGTGTCGAAACCAGCCTTCATCAGTTCAGTTACACCACCGCAAAGTACAGCCTGTTCACCGAATAAGTCAGTTTCAGTTTCTTCCTTGAATGTAGTTTCCAGGATACCTGCTCTGCCTGCACCGATGCCGCTTGCATATGCTAATGCATAGTCTTTAGCCTTACCGGAAGCGTCCTGATATACAGCGATCAGAGAAGGAACACCCTTACCTTCCATGTACTGAGTTCTTACAGTGTGTCCAGGTCCCTTTGGGGCGATCATGATAACGTCGATGTCAGCAGCTGGCTGAATCTGGTTGTAGTGAATGTTGAAGCCGTGAGCGAAGCACAGTACATCGCCTGCCTTCATGTGCTTAGCAACTCTGTTCTTATAGATATCAGCTGCTAATTCGTCCGGTACTAACATCATTACGATATCGCCTGCTTCTGCAGCTTCTTCGATATCCATAACCTTCAGGCCTGCAGCTTCTGCCTTAGCAGCGTGAGCTGAACCAGGTCTTAAACCTACAACAACGTTAGCTCCGCTTTCATTTAAGTTCATTGCGTGAGCGTGGCCCTGTGAACCGAAACCGATGATAGCAACTGTCTTGCCGTCTAAAATTCCGAAATTACAATCTGAGTCATAATACTTGTTTACCATTTTTTGATCTCCTTTTTGTATATAAAATTAAATTATTTAGCAATTTATTTTTCGATACCTGTAATACCTGTTCTGCAGATATCAACGATTTCATAACCTTCAAGCATTGAAAGGAATGCATCTAATTTACTTGGGTCCCCTGTCAGTTCAAGCACCATTTCGTCCTTGGTCAGGTTAATAATCTTCGCTCTGTAAATGTCCACAACTTCTTTGATTTCGCTTCTGATAGTCTTATCAGCCTTAACCTTAATCATCAGAAGTTCGCGGAAAAAGCTCTTCTTAACATCGAGAGTTTTGATATCTTTGACAATTTCCAGTTTTTCTGTCTGAGCCACAATCTGATTGAGGGACAGCGTATCACCTTCGAATACGATGGTAATTCTGGAAAGGCTTGGGTCGTTAGTAGCCGACACTGTCAGAGAGTCAATGTTAAATCCTCTTCGGCCGTAAAGGCTTACTACTCTTGATAGTACGTTAGCCTTGTTTTCAACGTAAATACTTACTACTTCTCTTTTCATTGTTGTCCTCCTACTCGTAAATGATGTCATCTACTGTCTTTCCGTTGTGAATCATCGGAAGAACCAAATCTTCTCTTGAGATGTGGCAATCAATCCAGGATGGACCTTCCTGCTTCAATGCATCCTGATAAGCTGCTTTGAATTCTTCCATAGTGTTTGCACTGTAGCCGTGTCCGCCAAAGGCTTCAATCAGCTTAGGGAAGTCTGTCTTTCTTCCCGGTGTGGTATTTGAGTATCTGCTTTCAAAGAGCAATGTCTGCCACTGATAAACCATACCCAAAACCCTGTTATTCATGATAATTGTGATTATAGGTAAGTTCTGTGAAACTGCTGTGCAGGCTTCGTTTAAGTTCATATGAAATGAGCCGTCACCTGTAATATGAATAATTCTCTTATGAGGATTACCCATCTGTGCACCGATGGCTGCGCCGTAGCCGAATCCCATGGTTCCGAGGCCTCCGCTGGATAACCAGTTTCTCGGATTTACCTGAGGAACATATTGAGCTGACCACATCTGATGCTGTCCTACGTCAGTAACAACTACAGGCTCCTTATCGGCATTTTCACAAGCATATTTTATGATATGTTCAGGATTAAGCATTTCGTTGCAGTTCTTAATTCTTGTAGGCTTTTGCTTATTCCATCTCTTAACTTTCGCAACCCATTCAGGATGCTCTTTTTCTTCTATCAGAGGAATCAACGCTTGTAAAATGTCTTTACAGTCGCCTATGATGCTTTCGTAAACTTCAACATTCTTGCCAACTTCACTTCTGTCTATATCAACCTGCAGAATCTTTGCCTTATGACCGAATTTTGCAGGATTTAATGCAACTCTGTCACTGAATCTTGTACCCAGAGCCAGAATCAAATCTGCTTCTGCTGCAGCCTTGTTCGCTGCAAAGGATCCGTGCATTCCTACCATTCCAAAATATCTTTCTTCACTGCTTGGAACTGCTCCGAGACCCATTAAAGTGGAAATTGCAGGGATATCAGCTTTCTGAATGAGTTCATTGACTAATTCGGAAGCAGTGGCAGATATAACGCCGCCGCCCACCATAATAAGAGGTTTTTTAGCTTCATTCATCAGACGAGCAAACTCTTGAACTTTTGCTTCTGCGCCTTCTTCGATCTTTTTTGTAATCGGGTAGTTAGGTGCCGGTTCATAGTCAAGAAGTTCACTTGTTACATCTTTCGTTATATCGACCAGTACAGGACCCTTTCTGCCTTCATTGGCAATCCTGAAAGCATCTCTGAGTGCATCAACCAGGTCTTCCTTTTTGTTTACAAAGAAGCTGTGCTTTGTAATTGGGAAGGTTACACCTGTAATGCATACTTCCTGGAAAGCGTCTCTTCCGATCAAAGACTGTGCTACATTTGCTGTAATGAACACTGTAGGAATACTATCCATATGTGCTGTTGCAATACCTGTAACCAGGTTTGTTGC
>JAFSHN010000043.1 GCA_017440275.1 Bacillota bacterium
CTCAAGCCTAGCGAAGAGTAATGCAATATTAGAGTGAAAGGAGAATCTCAAAATGCCAGGATACAGAAAACTGGGAAGACCTTCTGCTCACAGAAAATCAATGCTGAGAAACCTTGTAACTGATTTATTCAGAGAAGGAAGAATCCAGACTACTGATTGCAGAGCTAAGGAAACCAGAAAAATTGCTGAAAAAATGATCACATTGGCTAAGCGTGGCGATCTTCACGCAAGAAGACAGGTTTTAGAATTTGTTTTCGATGAAACAGTTGTAACTAAGCTGTTCGAAGAAATCGCACCTAAGTATGCTGATAGAAATGGCGGATATACAAGAATTCTGAAGTTAGGACCTAGACAGGGCGACAACGCTGAAGTTGTTTTCTTAGAATTAGTATAATTAACAACGCTTTTAAAGGGATGACGAAAGTCGTCCCTTTTTGATTTTTTGCTCATTAACTGAAGATGAATTAGATGTTCTTTATATAGAAAAAGCCTTAGATTGATGATATAATATATTATTATATGATGAAGGAGGTTTATTATGGCACTGATGACCGCAGCTCAATATATCGAGAGCTTAAGAAAACTAAATACGAGAGTATATATGTTCGGTGAAAAGATTGATAATTGGGTAGACCATCCAATGATTAAGCCATCTATAAACTGTGTAGCTATGACATATTCCCTTGCATTAGATCCGGAATATGAAGACTTGATGACTGCAACTTCAAATTTAACAGGAAAGAAAATTAATCGTTTTTCGCACATACACCAAAGCACAGAAGACCTTATCAAAAAGGTTAAAATGCAGAGACTTATGGGGCAAAAAACAGCCAGCTGTTTCCAAAGATGTGTTGGTATGGATGCTTTTAATGCGGTATATTCTACCACCTATGAAATGGATGAGAAGAATGGCACAGATTATCATAAGAGATTTAAAGACTTTTTAACTTTTGTACAAGAGGAAGACCTGGTTGTTGACGGGGCAATGACTGATCCTAAGGGAGACCGATCAAAGGCTCCTCATCAACAGGATGATCTGGACTTATTTGTTCATGTCAAGGAAAGACGACCTGATGGAATCGTTGTGCGCGGTGCGAAATGCCACCAGACAGGATCCATCAATTCACACTGGCATTTGATTATGCCAACCCAGGCTATGAAAGAGGCAGATAGAGACTTTGCCGTTTCCTTTGCATGCCCAAGCGATGCAGAGGGACTGTTTATGGTTTACGGAAGACAATCCTGTGACACCAGAAAGATGGAAGAAGGTGCTGATATTGACCTGGGAAACAAGCTTTTTGGAGGACAGGAAGCACTTGTAGTGTTCGATGACGTATTCATTCCTAATGAATATGTATTTATGGACGGAGAATACGAATTTGCAGGGATGCTGGTAGAAAGATTCTCGGGATTCCATAGACAATCCTACGGTGGATGCAAGGTGGGCGTTGGCGACGTAATTATTGGCGCAGCTGCACTGGCGGCAGAATACAATGGCGTAGAAAAAGCTTCTGCGGTCAAAGATAAACTTATTGAGATGACTCACCTCAATGAAACTTTGTACAGCTGTGGAATAGCTTGCTCTGCTGAAGGTTGCCCAACCAAATGCGGAAGCTATATGATAGATTTGCTGCTGGCAAACGTTTGTAAACAGAATGTAACCAGATTCCCTTACGAAATCGTAAGGCTTGCCGAAGATATAGCGGGAGGACTGATGGTTACAATGCCGGGTGAAAAGGATTTCAAGTCCGATACTGTGGTAGGCAGAAACGGTGAAACCTTGGCTGATATATGCAGTAAGTTCTTTGTTGGCAACGGAAAATGCAGCACAGAAGACAGAATGAGAATCTTAAGATTCTTGGAAAATATATGTCTCGGTTCCTCGGCAGTTGGCTATAGGACTGAGTCCATGCACGGCGCCGGATCTCCTCAAGCCCAGAGGATTATGATTCAGCGTCAGGGAAACATAGAAGATAAAAAAGCTTTGGCAAAGAAAATTGCCGGAATAAAGACTGAAAGGATTAACCATGAGTAAAAAGAAAAATCAAAAGAAAAAACTTACACCTAAGCAGATTGAAGAGAAGGAAAGAAGACGCAGTCTAAAAAAGGCGGCGAAAAAGAGAAGCAGAACTCTCAGCGCTGTTGTCACAGTGGTGGCAGCACTGATTGCAGCAGTTTTAGTACCTACTGACAATATGGCAACCTATCTGGCAATTTGCATTGTTGTAGGGGTTGTTGCAGGCGGAATTGTAGATTTGATTTCTGCATTATATTACAAATCAAAAGAAGGACAAAGACTATAAAATTAAGGGGAATTATGATTTTAGACCATCTTAACGATAAACAAAGAGAAGCCGCCCTCCATACGGAGGGCCCTTTATTAATACTGGCAGGAGCCGGCAGTGGAAAGACTGCCACTATGACTCACAGAATAGCCTATCTGATTGAACAGGGAATGAGCCCATACAAGATTTTGGCGGTTACTTTTACCAATAAAGCGGCCGAAGAAATGCGTCACCGTGTTGAAAAACTGGTAGGTTATTGTCCAGGTATGTGGATACTTACATTTCACTCAATGAGTCTGAGAATTCTGCGCGAACATTATGAAGCTGCAGGCTACGAAAAAAACTTTGTTGTTTACGATACCGTGGACCAAAAAGCACTGCTTAAAAACATTCTTAAAGAGCTGAATGTTGACAGCAAAGAATATCCTATTAACTACCTGGCGGCGATTATAAGCAAAGAAAAAGAAGCGGACCGAGGCCCTGAGGAATACCTTGAGCTTGAAGGGGATACCTTTAAGAACAAGGTTATTTATCGTGTCTACAAGGAGTATCAGAAACAATTGAAGAAGAACAATGCGATGGACTTCGACGATCTGCTTTTAAATGCGCTGCATGTTCTTAGAGACAACAAGGAAATTCTTGGAGAATATCAGAGAAGATTTTCTTACATAATGGTTGATGAATACCAGGATACTAATCATATACAGTACCAAATTATTCGTTTGCTTGCAGCCTCACACCAAAATTTATGTGTGGTCGGAGATGATGACCAATGCATATATCAGTGGCGTGGTGCAGATATTAGAAATATTTTGGACTTTGAGAAAGACTTTCCTGAAGCAAAAGTAATAAAATTAGAGCAAAACTATCGTTCCTGCGGAAATATCCTCGCGGCTGCTCACTCTGTTATAAGAAATAACAGGGGCAGAAAATCTAAAAAACTCTGGACCGAAGCTGAAGAAGGCCATAAGATAGTTTATTCCAGATTGGATAACGATAAGGAAGAAGCCTATTATGTAGCACGTGAAATACAATTGCTCAAGGGTCCGCATAGAGATTATGATGATTTCGCGATTCTATATAGAACCAACGCACAGTCCAGACTTTTTGAAGATTCTCTCCGCAGACAGAGAATTCCTTATCAGATTCTTTCCGGATTCAGTTTCTACGAAAGAAAAGAAACGAAAGATATGATTTCATATATGCGTCTAGTGGTCAATTCGAAGGACGATATGGCATTCCTTCGTATTATTAACGAACCAAAGCGTGGTATTGGTGCGAAGACACTGGAAAAATTACAGGCGATTGCTATGGTACGTGGTGAGTCACTGCTGGAGGCGATTTCCGACGAAGAAGTGCTTCTGTCACTTCCATCAAAGGCACAGGCTGCAGTAAGAGAGCTAGTCAGCATTATCAATATGTGCCGTGATGAAAGAGAAAATCTTAGAATTTCAGATATCTATGATAATTTGCTTGTGCGTACCGGCTATATGAGGGCTTTGGAAGAACAGAATACCGTTGAGGCAGAAGGCCGTATAGAGAATCTGTTGGATTTCAAGTCTTTTATATATGACTTTGAGAAAGAAAAACAAGAATCAGGTGAAAAAGCTACTTTAGAGGAATTTCTTGAAAAAGTTGCTACAGATGGCGATGCAGACAAATTTGAATCGGAGTCAGGAAAAGTCACTTTGATGACTCTGCATAGTGCTAAGGGCCTTGAGTTTCCTGTGGTATTTATGCCTGGAATGGAAGATGGACTGTTTCCAAGTCATCGTTCTATAGACAGCGAAGAAAAACTTGAAGAGGAACGCAGACTTTGTTATGTAGGTATGACAAGAGCAAAAGAAAGATTGTTCCTGACCAGTGCTTCGTTCAGGGTTCTCTACGGACAGGGAGAATATGCAAGAGAGTCACAATTCCTGAGAGAACTGGATAAGAAACTGCTCGACAGTGACGGAGACACCGTTTATGAACCGCAAAGCCGCAAAACACATAGCAGTCTGGGTGTAAGCACAGGAAGTCTTGACGGTTTTGCAGAGACCCCAATCAAACCCTACGACCCACTTGCCCGTGCTAAAAAGGCTGTTAAAGAACATTCAGCTCAAGGTGACATCGCATTTGACGTGGGTGACAAAGTCGCACATAGCAAATTTGGAGCAGGTTTAGTAATAGATGTGGATGAGAAGACTATAACTGTTATCTTTGACAGTGAAGGAAGAAAGAAAATGGCCAAGGGAATCGCTCCCCTTACTAAAATATAATTACTAAGAGGTGAGACAATGGACAAAACTAACAGAATTAAAGAGTTGGTTGAACTGCTGAACAGTGCTTCGAGAGCATATTATCAGGAGAGCAGAGAAATTATGACAAATTTCGAATACGATGCTCTTTATGATGAACTGGCAGCATTGGAGGCTGAAACAGGAATTGTGCTTGCGGGAAGCCCTACTGTCAATGTAGGATATGAGGTTCTGTCAGACTTGCCTAAGGAAGAACACCCTTCTAAGATGCTTTCTCTCGACAAAACAAAAGATCCGGATCAGCTTGTTTCATGGCTAGGCAATCAGCAAGGTCTTTTGTCATGGAAACTTGATGGCCTTACCATAGTACTCACTTATCGTGATGGTAAATTGTCAAAGGCTGTTACTAGAGGAAACGGACAAATCGGTGAAGTTGTAACCAATAATGCAAGAGTTTTTGTAAATTTACCGCTGGGGATTGAATTCAAAGGGGAATTAGTCCTCAGAGGTGAGGCTGTAATTTCATACAAGGATTTTGAATTTATAAATGAAAGAATTACCGACGAAAGCTCTAAATATAAAAATCCTCGAAATCTGTGTTCAGGTTCTGTGAGACAGCTTAACAACGAAATAACAGCACAGAGAAAAGTTAGGTTTTATGCTTTTTCCTTAGTTTCCGCAGAAGGAATGGAATTTGAAACAAGAAGCAGCCAGATGGAGTGGCTTCAATCCAAAGGATTTGAAGTCGTTGAACGAAAACTCGTTAGTGCCGCAACTATAAAGGAAGCTATAAAAGAGTTTGGAGATAAAATTGAAACTAACCCGATTCCATCTGATGGATTGGTTCTGAGCTTTGATGACATAGCTTATGGCAGGTCACTTGGCGCGACCTCCAAGTTTCCGAGAGACTCCATTGCGTTCAAATGGAAGGACGAACTGAAAGAAACCATACTGCGTGAAATCGAATGGAGTCCTTCAAGAACAGGACTTATCAATCCGGTTGCCATTTTCGACCCGGTTGAACTGGAAGGAACGACTGTAAGCCGTGCATCTGTTCATAATGTGAGCGTTATGAGAGACCTCAAATTGGGAATAGGCGATACAATAAGTGTTTATAAAGCAAACATGATTATCCCTCAGATTTTCGAGAATATTACAGGAAGCAACAATATTGAGATTCCTTGCAACTGTCCTGTTTGCGGTGGTGTAACAAAGATTGAGAAAGAAAAAGATGTGGAAACACTCATATGCACTAATCCTGATTGTCAGGCGAAGCAGATAAAAAGTTTTACACTGTTTGTTTCAAGAGACGCTATGAACATTGAAGGACTTTCTGAGATGACTTTAGAAAAACTGATTGGTGAAGGCCTTGTCAAAGAGCCGGCAGATCTGTTTGAAGTAGAAAAGTTCCGCGATGAATTCATATCTATGGAAGGATTCGGGGAAAAGTCCTTTGAGAACCTGAAAAAGTCAGTGGAAAAGGCAAAGAATACAACTCCGGAGAGACTTCTTTACAGCCTTGGAGTTCCGGGAATAGGCAAGGCAAACGCCAGATTGATTTCTCTCCACTGCCATAATAAATGGGAGCAGATTGAGAACCTGGAATTTGAAGATTTAATTCAGATTGAAGGCATTGGTGATATTATGGCAGAAGCCTTTGTAAAGTATTTTGCCGATGAAAAAAATAAAAAGAATGTTTAAGATATTTTAGACAAAATACACCTTGACGAAAGCGAAGAAATAAGTGAAAATACTCTTGATGGACTAACCTTCGTCATAACAGGAAGTCTGAATAATTATGAAAACAGAGACGCTTTGAAGGAGGCAATACAGAAGGCCGGAGGTAAGGTGGCAGGTTCTGTAAGCAGCAAGACAAATTATCTTATTAACAACGATTTGTTGTCTAACTCCTCAAAGAACAAAAAAGCTAAAGAGCTGGGCGTTTCCATAATAGACGAAGAAACTATCATCAATTGGCTGAATAACGGCATGTAATATATGGAGGTAAACGAAATGGAAAACAAAAAATTTGACATTGATGCTATTCCCGGCGAAAGATGGTTCCCGAAAGAATCTAATTTTGAAGATGATATGGAACTTTACTGGGGTGAATGGGGAGTAAGCTCAGAAGTTGACACTCTGAAAGCCGTTTTAATGAGAAGACCCGGCAAAGAAATCGAAGACTTCATTGCAAGTGAAGTAAGATTCTCCGACGAACCGATTGACATCGAACTGATGAGAAAGCAGCACGATGATGTATGTAACATCTACAGAGACTTTGGTGCAAAGGTTTACTATGTTGAAAACCAGAGAGAAGACAGACCTAACGCAGTTTTCTGCAGAGACTTAGTTCTTATGACACCGGAAGGTGCAATCCTCACAAGACCTGCTATGGCAGCTCGTAGAGGTGAAGAAAGATACATTGCAGAAGCATTGGCTAAACTGGGTGTTCCTATCATCAAGACAGTAGGTGGAGACGGATTCTTTGAAGGCGCTAACGCTATGTGGGTTGACAGACAGACTTGCGTAGTTTCAACAGGCAGCCGTTGCAATATGAGCGGTTTCAATCAGGTTAAGACTGAACTTGAAAGAATGGGCGTAACTGTTTACCATATGCAGCAGCCTTACAGCAATATCCATATCGACGGTCTGATGAACCCATTGGGACACGATAAAGTTCTTATCCACGCAGGACAGGTTCCATACGATATCGTAGATATGCTCAAGAGAAAAGGCTACAAGATTCTTGAAGCTCCATCCAGAACAGAAGTAAGAGAAACATTTGCTTGTAACTTCGTAGCACTTGAACCTGATCATATCCTGATGGCAGCAGGAAGCCCAAGAACTCAGGAAATGCTGGAAAAAGAAGGCGTTAAGGTTCAGACAGTAGACGTATCCGAAATCATGAAGGGTAAAGGATCTCTGCACTGCATCACTGCTTACTTAAAGAGAGGCTAAAACATAATATAATTACAATAATCGGCGGGGCAATATGCCCCGCTGTTTATATTTAGGAGTTACTTGACTTTACAAGGAAAAGCACATATAATATATGGGTAACTGAATTGCCTTTGATAAGCTTCGCCCGCATGGTTTGGGTCCTGCGCAATAGGATGCCGTGAACCTTGTCAGGTCCGGAAGGAAGCAGCAATAAGCGGATGTTCTTATGTGCCGCAGACTAGCCTTCTCCAAAGCCGGTGCGGAGCTTATCAAGGGCAATTTTTATAGAAGGAGTTTTTATGTACACTGCTTTATACAGAACTCAAAGACCGGAGGTCTTTGATGAGATTTTAGGACAAGAACATATAGTAAAAATCCTTAGAAATCAGATTCAGACAGGAAGTGTAAGCCATGCCTATCTGTTCTGCGGAACAAGAGGTACAGGGAAGACCACAACTGCAAGAATCCTTGCAAAGGCTGTAAACTGCCTGGAAGAAGGTGAACGTCCTTGCGGCAAGTGCTCACATTGTCAGGCTATTAAAGATGGAAACTTTATGGATGTTATCGAAATTGATGCTGCTTCTAACAATGGTGTTGAAAACATCCGTGAACTGAGAGAAAGTGTCAAGTATCCGCCTGCAGTAGGTAACAAGAAGGTTTACATCATTGACGAAGTTCATATGCTTTCGACAGGTGCTTTTAATGCGCTTTTAAAGACATTGGAAGAACCGCCTGAACATGTGATGTTTATTCTTGCAACAACAGAACCACAAAAACTCCCACCGACAATACTTTCTCGCTGTATGCGACTGGATTTCAGAAGAGTATCTCAAAAGGTAATTGCTGAAAATATGAAGGCGATTTGCCGTATGAGAGGGGTTGAGGTTACAGAAGATGCGGCGCGTCTTTTGGCAAACTGTGCTGACGGATCTGTCAGAGATGGGCTGAGCATTTTGGACCAGGTTTTAGCCGGTGGAGACAAGGTTGTAGACCGCGACAAAGTTCTTGAATATGTGGGGACTACAGGGGAAGACTTCTTTATTGAGTTAACCGAATTGGTTTCGCTTAAAAAGTCTGCTGAAGCACTGCTTCTGTTGAACGATGTCCTTCTTGAGGGAAAAGACGTAAAACAGATTATGAAAGACTGGGTCAGCCACTACAGAGGCTTGCTTATTACAAAGTTTGTAAAGGATGCCGGTGATATGCTCAATATGTCTGCAGAAAACCTCAAGAGACTTGAGGAGCAGAGTAAGCAGGTTTCCTTGGAAGAAATAGATTTTGCAGTAACAAGACTTTCTAAAACCATTAACGAAGCCAGATGGTCCACTAATCCAAGAGTGCTTCTTGAGCTTGCTATTGTAGCCATCGCTGCAGGTAGTGAGCGTGAAGAGGTAGTATATAGGAGAGCAGAAACGCCGAAGGCGACTGTAAATGTTCAGGAACTACCGGCAGCGAAAACATTCGTTACAGGTCCGGAGAAAACAAAGACTGAAGTGGAAGAAATTCATATAAGCGCAAATAATGAAGCCCTTTGGCACAGTATCTTTGAGGAAGCTGAAGACAGTGCGGGCAGTTTCAATTTAATAAGAAGTGGTACGCAGCTTTTTGAAGTAGGCAATGATAGTTTTACAGTCATCGCAAACAGTTCATTCACACAAAGATATGTGGAACAAAAGAAACGTCAGCTTGAGGATTTGATGCAGGCGAGAATGGGAAAACGCATGAAACTTGTATGTAAACTCAAAGAAGACGCAGCAATAACGATAGAAAAAAAGCAGAGCACAGAAGATTTAGCCAAAGAAGCAGAAAAACTTCTTGGTATAAACATAGAAATTGAATAATTCAGGAGGAATAAAAATGGGAAGAGGAATGAGAGCCGGTAAGAAGCCTTCAGTAGGCGGCGGCGGAAATATGCAGAAGCAGCTGCAGCAGATGCAGGCAATGCAGAGAAAAATGGAACAGATGCAGGCTGAAATCGAAGAAAAAGAAGTTACTACAACTGCCGGAGGCGGTGCTGTAACAGTTACAGTAAATGGCAAGAAGGAAGTTGTTAAACTGGAAATCAAGCCTGAAGTAGTTGATCCTGATGATGTGGAAATGCTGCAGGATCTGGTAATCGTAGCTGTAAATGAAGGCCTTCGCCAGATTGATGAAATTTCTAACGCAGAAATGGGTAAGATTACAGGAGGACTGGGTATTCCTGGTCTGGGACTGTAGGAGTATAGAAAATGAAACAATATCCAAGACCACTTGCCAAGTTAATAGGTGAACTTTCAAAACTTCCCGGTATTGGGTATAAAACTGCACAAAGACTGGCTTTTCATATCTTGTCTTTGGAAGATTCAGAAGCTCAAGGTTTGGCAGATGCAATAGCAGAAGCTAAGCGTGAGATGAAGTATTGCAGCGTTTGCGGCAATTTGACCGATCAGGATCCTTGTATTATTTGTTCAGACAAGTCAAGACGTGAGGATGTAATTTGTGTAGTAGAAAGTCCGAAAGATGTGGCAGCGATGGAAAGGATAAAGGACTTTAATGGCCTTTATCATGTTCTTCATGGGGTAATATCTCCGATGGACGGAATCGGCCCGGAAGATATTAATTTGAAATCTTTAATCGCAAGATTGCAGCAGACAGATGTGAAAGAACTTATCGTGGCAACCAATCCTAATATTGAGGGTGAGGCCACGGCTATGTATATAGCACGCCTGATTAAACCGGCAGGAATCAAGGTGACAAGAATTGCTCATGGCCTTCCTGTAGGCGGCGATTTGGAATATGCAGATGAAGTTACACTTTTGAAAGCTGTAGAAGGACGCAGAGAACTGTAAAAAATCTCTCTGGGCCGGAGGCTCAGAGAGATAATTTTTTTTCTTTGGCCAGTTTGATAAGATACGAATATTTGGCTTTGGCGGCAAGCAGATTATAGGAGGCGTAGTCAATGGCCTTTTCATCAGTCAATTGATTGAAGGTGGAAACTGCTTGCTCAAGCTCAAAATGAGCCGTATTAATAGAATTGTATAGGAGTTCTTCTTCCGAAGGATTATCTTTGAGTGCACTTGTGCCGCGGACTCTTGAGGCGGCTGCAGCGGCATAATTGTAGCCTTTATGGAATTTTTCCAGGATAGGATTGTTCAAAACTATCACACCTTTCTAGCTGATTTAATACTATTTTATTCCATTAAGGCATATTTTATACAAGGGAGGATATCGACGTGATTATGGGAATGGAAATGGGCGTGTTGCTAACCTACGCGGGAGCCATAATTTTAATACTGGTACTCGGCAAACTGCTTTTATGGCCGCTGAAAATGATTTTTAAGCTGGCGGTAAACAGCATTGCAGGAGGATTGGTCATATTGGCAATTAATTTCATTGGTGCGAATTTTGGAGTGATGATACCTCTGAATATTATAAATGCACTTGTTGTCGGTGTACTGGGAATACCGGGAGCAGTATTACTTCTTATTTTTAATTTATAGTAAACAAAAAAGCGAATCGAAAATTTCGATTCGCTTTTGTTATTTTTGGTTGAATATTAGCCGAACATTCCCAGTCCGAAGAATCCATCCATCTGACCTAACAGAACGATTACCATCATGATAGGAGCGATGAACTTAATGCAGAAGTCATAGAACTTCTGAGTTCTGAACTGGTTTCCGTTGAGAGTAACTTCTTCTTTAACCAATTCAGTAGGAATAACGATAGCGCAGTAGCAAGCTGCCAGAGGCATCAGGATACCTTCGGAAACTAAGTCGATAGCATCCAGCCAGCAACCCTGACCGAAGAACTGAGGGAATCCGTTTGCACCAAGACCGTCGATGGATACTAAAACGGAAGTGATTGCAATGGAGATACCGAGAGCTGCAATCAGCTTGTTTCTGTGGATTGTCTTACCCTTTTCAGCAGCAGTATCAACAGCTACAGCTGTAATACCTTCCAGTAAGGAGATGGAAGAAGTGATAGCAGCGATGAATACTAAGAAGTAGAATAAGAATCCGAAGAACGGACCGAAACCACCCATAGCACCGAATACTGTCTGCAGAGTGATGAATAGTAAGCCAGGACCTGCACCAGGAGTCTGACCCATAGCGAATACTGCAGGCATTGTAGCAAGACCGGCCATGATAGCTACTAATGTATCAGCGAAAGGAATAATCAGTGCAGATCTTTCCATGTTCTGTTCCTTAGGCAGGTAAGAACCATATGCTACCATGATGGACATACCCAGAGACAGGGAGAAGAACATCTGACCGCCGGCAACAGCTAATACTGTGATCCAGCCAGTTCCCTGGAATGCGGACCAGTCAGGCTTGAACATGAATTCAAGACCAGCTGCAGCGCCAGGAAGAGTTACGGATCTGATGATTGTGATTACTAACATTACAAATAATGCAGGCATTGCGATGGAAGTGAACTTTTCGATACCGCCTTTAACGCCGCCTAATACAATCAGTACAGTCAGAGCAACGAATACTAATGAGTAGATTGAAGTTTCAACCATGTTGGAAGTGAATGCTCCGAAGTAAGCACCACTGTCTGCACCTGCAACACCCCAGCCAGCGCCGAAAACGTCGCCTAAGTTAGCTAAAGCGTACTTCATGCAGTAACCGCCGAGCATGCAGTAGAAGGATAAGATTAACCAAGGAGCGATTGCACTCATCCAGCCGATGAATCTGTATTTCTTAGATAAATCAGTGAAAGCACCTACAACGCCCTTGCCTGTCTTTCTGCCGAGAGCAAGTTCGGATAACATGATTACATAACCTACAAATACTACTAAGATTAAGTAAAGAATTAAGAACGCGAAACCGCCGTTAGCACCCATCTTGTATGGGAAGCCCCAAAGGTTACCTAAACCTACAGCGGAACCTACAGCAGCCATTAAGAATCCGAAATTGGAACCAAACTGCTGTTTAGTGTTCAGGTTATTATTTTCCATGAACTATTTCCTCCTAATGAATAAAAAATTAATGATTTCTTTGTGAAAAAACACATATTGTTACTTTATCAAAAAAACATTGAAATGTCAACGAAAGGAATGTAAAATTAGGGGTGGATTATTAGTTTTTTTGCATAAAAGAGGTAAAAAATGTCAATAGAAATCGTTAGAAATTATTTTAAAGAATTTGGACTGGAAGAAAAGATTATGGAATTTGAAGTTTCCAGTGCGACAGTCGAATTAGCGGCACAAGCGGTAGGGGTAGAAGGTGCGAGAATTTGCAAAACCCTTTCTTTTAAAGACGGAGAAGACGGATGCATTTTGATTCAAACCGCAGGCGATACTAAAATAGACAATAGAAAGTTCAAAGATACTTTTCACCAGAAGGCAAAGATGCTTTCTCCTGAAGAAGTAGTGGAATTTACAGGTCACGCTATCGGTGGTGTGTGTGCTTTCGGCATAACCAATGATAAAGTCAAAATATACTGTGACGAATCTATGAAGCGTTTTGAAACTGTTTTTCCTGCGTGTGGAAGCAGCAACAGTGCTATTGAATTCAATTGTGACGACTTATACAAATATTCCAAGGCTATCGGCTGGGTAGACGTGTGTAAGATTCCGGAATAGGAGTAGATTATGACAGAACAAATTAAAGAAAATAGTTTTAATGCCAAAAAAGAAGCTAAGAATATTTTATTTCTGACTGTAGCTTGCTGCATGGTAGCCTTCAATCTGAACAGCTTTATTGATGCGGGAGGACTGTTCCCGGGTGGATTCAGTGGTGTAACAGTTTTAGCCCAGCAGATTTTTGAGCGATTTTTAAATTTAGAAGTAGCTTATTCAGTTATTTATCTGCCACTCAATTTAGTTCCGATTTATATTGGAATCAAATATATAAGTAAGAAATTTACTATTTATTCAGTGTATGTTGTATTTCTGTCAAGTATACTGACAGATATTTTCCCTAGTTTTGCCATTACATACGATACACTGCTTATCAGTGTCTTTGGGGGAATCATCAACGGTGCTGCTATGAGTCTGACCTTGATGGCAGGCGGCAGTTGCGGGGGAACAGACTTTATTTCAATCTATTTTTCTGAAAAGAAGGGAATAGATGCCTGGAATTATATATTCTTAGGAAATGTTGTTATTCTGACAACTGCAGGTGTTTTGTTTGGCTTCGACAAGGCACTGTATTCTATTATTTATCAGTTTACAAGCACTCAGGTAATACAAATACTCTTCAAGAGATACCAGAAAGACACATTGTTTATCGTTACAACAGAACCGGAACCTGTATATCAGAAAATCAGAGAACTTACTCATCACGATGCAACTCTGATAAACGGAACAGGCTGCTACGAAAAGCAGGAAAAGGCTATCCTCTATTCTGTAATAGGCAGAGAACAGGTTGACAAAGTTGTTGCGGCAATCAGAGAAGTGGATGCACATGCATTCATAAATGTAATTAATACAGACCAGCTGGACGGCAGGTTCTATAAAGCACCATATTAAAAGGAGAATAATAAGTGATAACAGTAAGTAATGTAAGTGTAAATTTCAGCGGACAGCCGCTTTTTAAAGACGTAGATTTAATCTTTGGACCGGGAAACTGCTACGGTATTATAGGCGCTAACGGTGCCGGCAAGTCCACATTTTTGAGAGTTTTGTCCGGAGATTTAGAGCCAACAACAGGCAATGTATCCATCAAACCGGGGATTCGCATGTCTGTTCTCAAGCAGGATCATTTCGCCTATGATGAATTCACCGTTTTAGATACGGTAATCCAGGGCAATGAACGCCTTTACGAAGTTATGAAAGAAAAAGATGCCATCTACATGAAAGAAGATTTCAGCGATGAAGACGGTATTCGTGCGGCAGAGCTGGAAGCTGAATTTGCGGAAATGGATGGCTGGGAAGCAGAATCTGATGTAAGCAGACTGATTCAGGGCCTGGGTCTTTCTAACGATATCCTTTACAGCCAGATGTCAAGCCTGACAGGTAAAGAAAAAGTAAAGGTTCTGCTGGCGCAGGCTCTCTTCGGCAACCCGGGAATCATCCTCCTGGACGAACCTACCAACCATCTGGATGTAAGAGCTATTGAATGGCTGGAAGACTTCCTTATGGACTATGAGGGAACAGTAATCGTTGTATCTCACGACCGTCACTTCTTAAACACTGTCTGCACTAACATTGTTGACGTGGACTATGGTCAGATCAGAATGTACGTGGGTAACTACGAATTCTGGTACGAATCCAGCCAGATGGTTCAGAAGATGATAAACGACCGCAACAAGAGATACGCAGAAAAAATTAAAGAACTGCAGGCGTTTATTCAGCGCTTCTCTGCAAACAAGTCCAAATCAAAGCAGGCTACTTCACGTCGTAAGCTCTTAGATAAGCTGACCGTAGAGGAAATGCCGGCATCTTCAAGAAGATATCCTTTCGTAGGATTCAATATGGACCGTGAACCGGGCAAGGAAATACTTATCGTAGAAAACCTTTCCAAGACCATCGATGGTGTAAAGGTGTTAGATAATATTTCTTTCAGAATTAACAAGGGCGACAAGATAGCACTTGTAGGCGAAAACGAAATCGCCAATACAACTTTATTTAAGATTATTATGGGAGAAATGGAACCTGATGAAGGGGAATACAAGTGGGGTGTTACAATCTCAACTTCTTATTTCCCAATGGACAACTCGGCATTTTTCAACGGATGCACACTTAACCTAGTTGAATGGCTGAGCCAGTATACCAAGGAAACTACAGAAACCTTTATGAGAGGATTCCTTGGCAGAATGCTTTTCTCCGGAGATGATGTTTATAAAGAAGTTCAGGTTCTTTCCGGTGGAGAGAAGGTTCGCTGCATGCTTTCAAGAATGATGCTTTACGGATCCAATATGTTAGTGCTTGACCAGCCTACAAACCATCTGGATCTGGAATCCATAACTGCAGTAAATGATGGTCTGATTGCATTCAAAGGCAATATCCTTTTTGCATCCCACGACCACGAGTTTATTCAGACAATTGCTAACAGAATTATGGAAATCGGACCTGACGGGAAGCTGACAGACAGACTCTGCACATACGACGAATATATTGGAGAAGCATAAATGCCTAAAACGAGAAGTTTGATAGAAGGGTAAGGTGGAAACTCTATGAAAATGGCACATGTAACAATTCAAACAAAATATTTAGAAGAATCTATTAAGTTTTACGAAGATTTGTGCGGTCTTGCTGTAGTTACAGATTTGAGACCCATGGGTGGCAAAATCGTTTTTCTGGCTAACGGAGAAGACGAAACCTGCGTAGAGCTCATTGAAAATCCGGGAAATCCGTATTCAGGTGCCGGCATTTCCATGGGCTTCCATGTGGAAGATGTTGAAAGTTATCACAACGAATTGGAAGAAAAGGGATATAATCCTTCGCCGATTATCAGACCTAACCCAAATGTGGGATTCTTCTTTGTCAAAGATCCTAACGGAGTCAGCATACAGTTTATTTAGCATTATAATAGAATAAATTAAAAAATCCCCCCTGCCGGGTTTTCCCGGTAAAGGGGGATTTTTATTTCTTGTGGTTTATCTGCACATAGATTCTATTTTGTCTGCCGCACCTTTGACGCCGGAACATTTTTTAAAGCTGCCTGAAATCCGGGCCGCTGCCTTTTTATAAGATGCGTGGGAGAGGACGTCCTCTATTGTTTCTCGGATGGTGTCAGGTTCAATATCCGGGAGCATCTTACCTGCACCCAGTTCTTCAACTCTTGCAGCAACACCGCCTTGCTCGGATTGCTGCGGATACATTACGAGAGGGACCTCAAAATATAACGCTTCGCTGGTGCTGTTCATACCGCAGTGGGTAAGGAAAGCATCTGCTTTTTCAAGAACTGCCATTTGATCAACATGGTCAGCGACGATGAAATTGTCAGGGATAATTCCCAGCGCATCATCGTCTGTCCAATTACCAATGGACATGATAACCTGATAATCTGTATCTGCAAAGGCACTGATACAGTTTTTATAAAGAGGAAGCAGGTCGTTGTTTACTGTTCCCATAGAAATATATATGAGTTTGTCGGCAGTTTTAGTGATTTCCGAAGTTACCGGCCTGATGGATGGCCCCACAAAGACGTACTTATCAGAAAAGGTTTCGCTGCTTGGTTGAAACTCAGGTGAAGTGTAAACTATGGTATGAGTTTCGTTATCGTTTTGGAGAATGTCTAAAATATTCTTAATTGGGTAACCCTTGGTCTGGAGGCGTTTCACATCCTTACTTATTTTAGGCAGTGAAAAAATCATTTTAACAGTATCACCAAATCCTTGTTTCATGATTTTGGCAGAATGTTCATTGAAGGCAAAGGTGGTGGTGGAAGAGACCATAGGGATTCCCAGCTTGAGAGCTACCGCTTTGCCCCACACTGCCATAGAGTCAGAGACTATGCAGTCGGGCTTGAGTTCCTCCATATGAGCACAGACTACATCGTCCAAAGCCAATGTGGTATCAACGAGAACCTTGGTGGAGAAGGCCAGATCCTTACCCAACTTAACTACTTCTTTGGTAGTCAGCTTCTGCTCGCAGTCGTAAGCGTCACAAGATACAAAGGTTGCCCCTGTATCTTCAATCTTTTGACGGAATGGTTCGTAGGAATAGTACCAGACCTGATGCCCGCGGTTGACCAGCTCTTTGACTACGCCCAAAGTGGGATTGGTATGGCCATGTGCCGGAATACAGAAAAAAACAATTTTACTCATATCATTCCTCCTCAACTGAGGTCAACTGGTTGAATATCTCAGCAATATATTTATCTTTTAATCGGGTTGGCGGAATAGCAAGGCCGCGTTCGGAATCACCAAGAACCAGGATGGTGTCCCCCGGATTTATATCAAAAAGATCTCTTGCTTCTTTAGGAATTACAAACTGTCCCTTTTCGCCGACTTTGACAGTCCAGGCGTAATATTTGTCCTGATATTCCATATAATTCTCCTTAAGTATGAAAAGTTATACTAATCATACCACGAAGACGCGCAGCTTACAAGTTTATTTTTTAGGAAGAATATTATATAATGTAAAAAATGAAAGGAGACTGACCATGGGACTGTTTAGTAAAGTAGCTGACAAATTTGTCAAAAAAGAAAAAGATGTGTATACAGAAAACAATACGGTTTTCATCGTTCATCTATATATGAAAGAGCTGTGCCCGATGCCGGACAAAGACTTTGCGACTGCCATTATGGAGAAACATCTTGGGGAAATCGACAGAGTATCTTATGATGAAGAAAATGCAATATTTGCACCTAAAAAGTACCTGGTAGAGTTTAAAGACGGAAAAATGCCGCCTCAGTTGCTTGTGTCAAAATGCTCGGAAATAAGAAATTTTGAGGTTGATTATATTGCCAGAAATCAGATGTGGGACTGTCCTGAAAGTGAGCAGATTCTTGAAGAATGCAAATACCACGTGGTTGCTGCAGACTTTTTGGGTAATGCAATGGAGTATAAGGACAGAGCTGAAATGATTATGGATTTCACGGAGGCTTTGGTCGAAATGTTCCCACAGTGTGAAGCTGTACTTTTCCAAAACTCCTTTAAAATGTTTACACGTGACAAAATACTGAATCACGATATTCCGAAGGATATGAGATTTATTTATTTTGCTGTAAACACCAGATTGTTTAATGTTCAAGGTACAGACGAAAAAGTTGTTGATACTGTGGGGATGGGGCTGCTGGGTCTTCCGGATGTGCAGTATCATTTTAAAGACTTTGATCCAAACCTTGTAGCTAATCATGCGTACAATATTGCATCCTATATTTTTGACAACAATTCTCCTATCGAAAGCGGAGATGTGATAGATGGAATAAAAGACGGCAGAATAAGTCAGGAAGTGGCTTGGAAATGTCAGTTTGAAAATTCCTTGATTGGACCGAAAAGACCTCTGCTTGACATTTGTATGGGTGAATTTGCTGCAGGAGCAAGAGAGAAATGTTAAGCCCTCGTTAAAACTTATATCGAACACTGAAAAAGGTTGATTGATAAAAAAATATCAATTAGAATAAAGATATAATATTAAAGATACGAAAGGAGAGGGGATTTTGAAGAAACCAATGCTTGGTGACAAACTGAATGAAGCTGTTACATCAGTGTTGCCTATAACATTGATTGTACTGATACTGTGCTTTACCATAACGCCGATTTCAAACAGTATGTTAGTTTCCTTCGCTTTCGGAGCAATTTTGCTTACCATTGGAATGGCTTTCTTTACTTTGGGAGCCGATACTGCTATGACTCCTATCGGTAATAAAGTAGGTGCTTGCATTACAAAGTCCAAGAACCTTTGGGTAATTACATTTATCAGCTTTTTGCTGGGTGTAATAATTACAATTTCAGAGCCTGATTTGCAGGTTTTGGCTAACCAGGTGCCTACGATTCCAAATGCAGTTATTATCTGGTCTGTCGCTTTAGGGGTAGGAGCATTTTTGATAATCGCTATGCTGCGTATTCTTATAGGGATAAGTTTGTCGTGGCTGTTATTAGGTTTTTATGCAGTGGTTTTTATACTTGCAACTCAGGTACCTAAAGATTTCTGGGCGGTAGCCTTTGATTCCGGAGGAGTAACTACGGGACCTATGACAGTACCGTTTATTATGGCACTTGGTGTAGGGGTTTCTTCCATCCGAAGCGACCGTCATGCGGGAGATGACAGTTTCGGTTTGGTTGCACTTGGTTCCATAGGTCCTATTATTGCGGTTTTGATCTTGGGTCTTGTATATCCTACAGAAGGAGCATATACTCCTGTTGAAATACCTGTAACGGAAACATCTAAAGATAGTGTAATGTTGTTTGTTGAAGCGCTTCCTACTTATATACATGAAGTAGCGATGGCTTTAGCTCCTATCATAATATTCTTTTTCGGATTCAACTTTTTTGTTATAAAACTGGGAAGAAGACCTCTCGTAAGAATTGTAATGGGCCTTGCATTCACATTTATGGGGCTTGTTATGTTCCTCACAGGGGTAAATATTGGGTTTATGCCTGTAGGTAATTATCTGGGCAAGATGATTGGACAAACGGATTTTTATTGGATATTAATACCGATTGCGATGATAATCGGATATTTCATAGTTCAGGCAGAACCGGCGGTTCACGTGCTGAATAAACAAGTAGAAACCATAACTGCCGGGTCTATTCCGGCAAGGGCAATGGGCCTTGCTTTGTCGTTGAGTGTTTCAATATCTTTGGCGTTGGCTATGGTGAGAGTTGTAACAGGAATCTCTGTAATGTATTTTCTTGTACCGGGATATGCTATTGCACTTGGACTTACATTTATATCACCAAAGATTTTCACCGCTATTGCTTTTGACTCGGGTGGTGTAGCTTCGGGACCTATGACTGCAACATTTTTGTTACCTTTTGCTATGGGTGCCTGTGAAGCAATCGGAGGTCTCGACCGAATTGTAACAGATGCCTTCGGTGTAGTTGCAATGGTTGCAATGACGCCGCTTATAACCATACAGATTATGGGTGTAATTCATAAGTTTAAGAGTCGCAGGGAAGACGCGGCAAGAGAAAGAATTCAGATTCACATCAGAGGTTTTGCTGATGATGATATCATTGAAGTTTAGAGGAGGGAAAGTATGGAAGGTTTACATTTAGTGATTACAATTACCGACCGTGACAATGCTGAAAGAGCTATTTCCATCCTCGGAGAGTGCAATGTTTATACATCTTATGTAGCTATGGGAGAAGGAACAGCTCCTCCTGAAGTGTTAGACTATTTGTATCTCCATCCAAGTGAAAAAGCTGTTATTTTCGGTGTTGTTACTAATGCAGGTCTGATGCCGCTCATAAAAACCATAAAACGCAAGATGTTCATCGACTTGCCGGGTAATGGTATTGCTGTAGCGATTCCATTAAACAGTGTAGGCGGCAAACGATGCCTTGAATATATTATGGACGGGCAGACGATAGAACTTGGAGAGAAGAAAACAAGCTCATCAGAAAGAGAGGGAAAAATGGCAGTTAATACGGATTTTGAAATGGTCTTTGTCATTGCAAATGAAGGCTATTCAGATATGATTATGGATGCTGCAAGAAAGGCCGGAGCAAGCGGCGGTACAGTAATCAAAGCGAGAGGAACCGGCGCAGAATATACAGAAAAGTTTTTTGGTTTTTCAATTGCAAAGGAAAAAGAAATCCATATGCTGGTTACTCCTGCCCAGGGAAGAAATCATATTATGAAGTCGATTATGGAGCACGCAGGACTTGAAAGTAAGGCACAGTCCATGGTATTTTCGTTGCCTGTGAGCCATGCAATAGGATTAAGAACACCTGATAAAGATTGATAATTACAAAGAAACCAGACAGCCAATATTGTTAAAGCGATATTGGCTGTTCTTTTTTTTGCGGAGCGGTAAGTCTCCCAGACGTTAGAATGACATAGCAAGGGGAGTAATATCTCCTGGATATTGGAATAGCCTAACTTTGGGAGAATAATGTCTCCCCAAATTTGAGAAATAAACTAAAAAGGAGAATCTTTGTATGCTGCAATGACCCAAATCAGCAGATAATTCATAAACGGGAGAATAATCAGCATAAAAGTTCCCCAAAGACTTGCTACTTGTACTAATTGGGAAATCTGGGGTGATAACTTATCTCCCATTTACCATTAAGTCTGATTTTCGGGACATATAGTATTGGACTGTGCCCTAGAACTTGATTTTTATGCCAATTAGGGAAGTCAACAGCCGAAGTCGGTTGACTTTTATTGAAAAAATACTGTACTTTTGCGACTTACTCTGTTATTATATTCGAGGAACTGACAAGACAGTTGTAAAGTGAGGAGTAAAGAAGTGAAAAAAGTATTTAATAGGATTTTTATTGAAGGTTTGACAGGGATGGCACAAGGCTTGTTTGCAACACTTATTGTAGGGACGATTATACAGCAAATCGGCTCTCTGGTAGGTGGAAGTGTGGGGGATATGATCTTCCTGCTTGGCAAAGTTGCTGCTGCAATGACAGGTGCCGGAATAGGTGTGGGTGTTGCTTGCCGTTATAAAGCAAGCCCTCTGGTAGTAGTGTCTGCCGGCATTGCGGGTATGGTAGGTGCTTTTGCAAGCAAATTACTAGCGGGAACAGTACTTGTAAACGGAGCCATCGTATTGGCCGGCCCCGGAGAACCTTTAGGTGCATTTTTAGCAGCTTATGTGGCTATTGAGCTTGGCCTTCTTGTTTCAGGTAAAACAAAAGTCGATATTTTAGTAACGCCGCTTGTATGTATAGGCAGCGGCAGTGTAATTGGTCTGATTTTAGGCCCTCCTATTTCAAGCTTTATGCTTGCATTAGGTGAACTGATAAACTGGGGAACTGAACAACAGCCTTTCTTGATGGGTATAATAGTATCAGTACTTATGGGTATGATTTTGACTCTTCCTATCAGCTCAGCGGCGCTGGGTGTAATTCTCAACTTGGGAGGACTGGCAGCAGGTGCAGCTACTGTAGGCTGTTGCTGCAACATGGTTGGCTTTGCGGTTGCCAGCTACCGTGAGAACAAGATGGGCGGATTGATTGCCCAGGGCATTGGAACTTCTATGCTGCAGGTTCCTAACATTATGAAGAAACCTGTTATATGGCTACCTGCCATCATATCAAGTGCGGTTTTGGGACCGGTATCAACTATGGTTCTTCATATGACAAATAATGCAACCGGCTCAGGTATGGGAACTGCAGGACTGGTTGGACAGATTATGACTATGGAAACTATGTCAGCAGTTGAAGACCCTATGATTGTTTTCGTTAAGATATTAGTTATCCAAATCATTCTGCCTGCAATCATAACTTTGATTGTATCAGAGTTCATGAGAAAGAAGGGCTGGATTGAGTTTGGAGATATGAAGCTGGAAATGTAAGAAAGTGAACCCTGAAAATACTCAGGGTTCTTTATTTTCTTAAAAGTATGTTGCAATTATGCCGTGAGTTGGTGTAGATTATAGTTAGGAAAATTACTTAAGAAAGGCTAATAAACCTATGAACGGCAGCGAGAGACGTCAAAGAATAATTGAAATATTGAAATCAGAAGACAGACCGGTTCCCGGTGTTGAACTTGCGGGTTTACTTGATGTGAGCAGACAGGTAATAGTGCAGGATATGGCGCTTTTGCGTGCCAACGGAACGGAAATAACCTCAACTCACAAAGGCTACGTAATTGCACCAATGGAGGGTTTCAGTCGTGTTTTTAAGGTGGTTCACACTGATGAGCAGGTTGAAGAAGAACTGAATTTATATGTTGATTTTGGCGGCAAGGTGGAAGATGTGTTCGTGTACCATAAAGTTCACGGTGTTATAAAAGTAGATATGAACATCAAGTCCCGTATGGATGTAAAAAAATATATGGATGATATTTCAACCGGCAAATCAACACAGTTAATGAAACTTACATCAAATTACCATTACCATACTATTTCAGCCGAGAGTGAAGATATTCTCAACATGATTCAGGAAGAATTGATAAACAGAGGTTTCTTGGCGAAATTACAGGATTATGAACCTATTAATTTCTGGGATACAAAATAGGCGATTCAGGGGAGAAAAAATGATATTTAAACATTTTTCCGGCATCTACAATAAGTTTAGAATGCATTTATATATGAAGGTTTTCAGTCAAAATCCGGGGGATAGTTCAAAAGAACGTCTGTCGGCCATCGAAATTCTTTGTGTCGAGTTGATTCATGCACTGGATAGACCGACTATCAACGAATTTGCCAAATTTGCAGGATTGTCGGCCCCTAATGCAGCATACAAAGTTAACAGTCTGCTGAAAAAAGGTTATATTAAAAGAGTTCAAAGCGAGGTAGACAAAAGAGAATACCATCTGGAGGTCAGCGGAAAGTATTTAGATATATATGGAATCACATATCAATATGTCGCTGAACTGTCGGAAAAAATCAAAGAGCGCTTTCCACAAGAAGATATAGAGAAACTTGAAGGAATATTGGCTATCGTTGATGAGGAATTGATGGCAGAAAAATAGTTGTTGTATAAAAGAAACGACCGCGAAATTATCGCGGTCGTTGTTTATTTCCAATATCCTTCTGAAACGAGGACTTGCTCATCCCAAGCCTCTTTTACCAAAACTGTTATAGTACGCCGACGGCTACTTTGATGATAGAGCCCTCAGCCGCCTTCGGCTGCCTTATGAGCCTGAAACTCGGCAGGTGTATCAAAGTATTTGCCGCAGCCCTCAGTTATGCACATTTCTACTGTTTTAGTTTCGTAAACTGCTTCGTGATGGACTGTTTTATAAACCGGTGGAACCCAAGTTTTGCCGGCATTGGAATCGGTATTTCCTGAAGAAGCCGGAGGCTTTTGAGAAGGTTTAGTTGACGGAGTGGAAGGCATGGTTGGTGTGGAAGAAACTTCATTTTCTTCATCCGAATCCTCATCGGGAGTTTCATCAACTATGATTTCAGGAATATCAATAGAATCATCAGGAATATCAGGCTTAATTTGCTCTTTGACTAATGGCAAGCTGATTCCGGACACGACAAAGCAAAGCAGCAGAACACATATAAAACGCTGCTCTTTTTTGTACAGATCTGCACCTTGGAGCAAATCTTTTATATAGTTTTTTAAACTGAACTTCGTCTTTTCCATAATTACCTACATCAGTTTCATCAAAACTTTAACGCCAACGAACGCTCCTGCAAAGAGAAATAACATGAACACCCATCCGGATAAGGACAGAGAAGCACAAGCGGTGAAGAAAGATGTAATATTACATCCTCCGGCAATGCCTGCACCATAACCCATCAAGAGCCCTCCGGAAGATGCCATCAGGACTTGTTTGAGGGATTTTATTTTCTTAAGTTTGAACTCTGCAGCAAAGAATACAGAGATAAAAGCCCCTGCAATTAGGCCGATGTTTCTAATATTTGGTGCGATTGAATAATTGATTAAATCAGCAACAGCCTGAGAAGGTTCGGATATGCCTATAATATCACTGAACCAGAAGAAAGCCCCTGTAATAGACCAGCCTGACTGAAGAATTATGTAATGCAAAATGCTGAAAACTCCAAGGAATATTCCTCCGAGAAGATATTTCTGAGATTGAGTTCCGGATTGGCCTCTTTCTATTTTTAACGCTGCATAATAGAGAATCAGAATGATAGCAAGATGAATACCTATGCCTCCCAGCCAACCGAAAGTGTCAGGAAGGAAGACCACTATCCCCTTTGCAACCATTTTGCCCCAGATGTCTGCGTAACCGATTCTGGAAATCATAAATCCAATAACCAAGCTAATTATTGTAAAGATATGAATAGAAAAACCTTCCGCAAGTCTGATAAACATCCCTGAAGCACAAGCTCCTGACAATATCATACCGATACCAAACATAAAGGCTCCCAGGACGAGGGGAATGCTTATTGCAGATACGCTGAGATAATCCATTTCACCAAAAGAAAGGTATTTCATTGAAGAAATTCCAAGTGAAGCTACAAGAATACCTACCAAAATCGAACGCAGCTGAGTGGTGGAATTCATGGAATACAAGTCACCGGCGGATGAAACGAAGCAAAGACCGGATTTTTGCAGTACGCATCCAAAGGCAATACCGAAGGTCCAGTACCAAGCTAAACTTCCGTTAGTTACAGCTAAAAATATGCAAATAATTACAGCAAGTATAATTAAAAATATTGAGATTTTCTTTTGAGATGATTTGTTGATCATTCTGTAAACTCCCACAAATATAAACTAAGATTATCATCCCATAATTTGTAAGTAAAAGCAAGTGTTTTGGGGTGGTCAGAGTCGCAAATGATTATTGAAAAAACGAATAGATACACACTTTGATATAGATAGAATCAATTTGAAGCGTATAGCGGCGAAAGGTAAAATTATACTACTATAGTAAAGATTGGAGAAGAGATTACATGAACGCAAGAAAATGGTTATCTTTGTTTATTTGCTTTGTAATGATGTTTACTTGCATTACACCTGCTTTTGCAAATAGCGGAGTTTCTCTCGTAGCAGATGTTGATGACTCGGTGTGGACACCGGAAGACTTTACATACGGTGAGTATGAAAAATTGCTCTATGGTTGCGATTATACGAGAGAAATTATTGTTAAAGGGGTTTCAATTACGGGTTTTTCTAAAAGCGGTGAAACAAAATTGGAAACTAACAAAGATTTAGTTGTTCCTGCTAACGATGAAAATGGTAATGTTATTGTTGCAATCGGCCAATCAGCCTTCTCAAACAAGGGATTAAAATCTGTAGAGTTTCCTACAGGGATGATGGTGGATTATGACGATACTATTACTCAAAAGGTTACTAAAAGAGGTAACTTTATTATCGCTGAAAATGCCTTTGCGGGAAATGAACTGACAGAAGTAAGGTTACCTGAGGGTGTTATTGCTGTTTTACCACATGCTTTTAATAATAACAAAATAGAAACGGTGAAGCTTCCAAGAACAATTTGGTGGCTTGAAACATATGCGTTTGCTAATAATAGAATCACGGAGGTTGATTTCCCTACAACCTGTGATTTTCAGTTGGAAATGCATGGTATGACTTTTGCGCACAACTTCATTAAGTCTGTGAGACTTCCGGACTTTACAGAGGTTGTTAATATGTATGCATTCTTCTTAAACACAGGTATGGAACCAATTACCGAAGTTGCAGATCCTGATAAATTTGAATATTTTACAAAGTATCAAGTTGATGGACAGACATATGATGCAGGTATGGTATATATGTATGCTGATAATTCTGAACTTGAAGTGAAAGACAGAATTCATCACTATGGTAAATCGACCGCATCACAAAAGTCTTATGTTCAAAAACTCATCATAAATGAAGGTGATTGGGAAAATGAAAATCCGGACGAATGGAACATCGATGACTTTACCGTAGAAGGAACTACAGTAACAGGATTATCCGAATCCGGTATTGCCAAAAGAAAAATCAATAAAGATTTAGTTATACCTGAAATAACGTCGGATTACAGATATATTACAGAGATTGCATCAGCTTCACCGGGAGGATATGGTATTTTTGCAACTGAAACTGAAAAGTTTGATTCTGTTTATCTACCATCTGGTCTAAAAGTTGTAGGAAACTTTGCGTTCCAAAACAGTGGGATTAAAGAAGTTACCTTTTCTCCTGCGTTATTATCTATAGGAACAGCATCTTTTCAGTCTAATGAGCTAACAAGCATTATTTTACCTGATACGGTTACTTCTTTGGGACAAGGTGTATTTGCAACGAATCCTAAATTAGAACGTATTAATTTACCAAAAGGTCTTACAGTCATTCCTGAAGCTGCTTTTGGCTGCAGCGATAAGGAACATTATATGACAAATTTGAAGAATATAGAGCTTCGTGAAGGAATTACCGAAATAGGCACTCGTGCTTTTGCAGGAAATAATTTTACAAGAATCGAAACTCCTTCAACTCTTAAAACTATTGGAGATTATGCTTTCTCAACTAAAAATTATCTGACAACACCTTGCGAATTGATTCTCAACGAAGGGCTGGCTGAAATAGGTAAACGTGCTTTTAGAAACAAGGTCATTGACAAAGTGATTATCCCTAAAACAGTAAAAGGGCTTTATTTAGACACTTTTGAAAAGGCGTATTCAGATGATACAGAAGCAGTTGTTACTAAGGTTTTTGTGTCTCTTCAGTCACAATATGAGGACAAAGAAAACTTCCCTGAATCAAATTATCACAAGATTTATTTGATGGACGCTACCAAGTGGACATCTGAAGACTTCGAATATGGTACGGAAGTTTTTGAACTTGAATCGGCGGCAGGAGAAGAATCAGCGCTGAAGGTAGAAGCCAATGTAGTGACAGGCTTTTCTGAAAGCGGCAAAGATAAATTCGATGTTAATAAGGATGTAGTAATTCCGGAAAATGACGACAAGGGACAAAAAGTTCAAGGCGTAGGCAAAGAAGCTTTTAAAGGTCTTGAGATCCAGTATATTACATTCCCTGAAGAAACGAATGCAAGTGCAATACTTGATGGAACAGGAGCTTTCTTTATAGGAGCAAGTGCTTTTGAAGGAGCGCAACTTACATCGGTTACATTGCCGAAGGGGGTAGCTTTCGTGGGCCGCAAAGCTTTTGAAAGCAATAAATTGTCTTATGTAGAGTTTACGGAATCTATAATGTTTATAGGAGACAGAGCTTTTGCAGATAATGTTATTTCTTCGGTAAATTTGCCGGATTTAACTGATTCGGGGTTACAGATAATTGGAGAGGCATTTGCTGGGAATAAAATTAAAACAGTTCAGATTCCGTCTAATACTGAAAAAGTTGATGCAAACACGTTTGCAAAGAATGCAGGCATGGAAGTTTTAACAGAGGAGTTAGAGGGGGGTCTTGTCTATATTTATATAGATACTGAAGATATAAGTTTTGTCTCAACTTTAATCAGCCATAATGCCAACGAAACAAATCCTTCATCAGTACAGAAACTGATTGCGGGCAAAGAGCCTGACGTAATGGCACCATGGAACATAAACGACTTTACATATGACGAAAGTGGAACAATTATCACTGGATTGTCAGCTGTCGGAAAGTTAAAATTAAAGGAAAACCCAAAGGTGGTTATTCCAAACATAGGCTCTGCAGGATTAAATATCACAGCACTTGGTGAAGGTACACTGTATACGGGAATATTCGTATATGAAGAAAGTGAAAGATACTATACTCCGGAAACTGTAACATTGCCTTCGTCTCTTGAAAAAATAGGCAAGTATGCCTTTGCCCTTAATCCTAATATTACCTACGAGGCAACTATGACTTCTATCGTTTTCAATAAGGGGTTAAAAGAGATTGGGGATACTGCTTTCCAAAACTCCAAACTCACATCGGTAGAATTATCGGATAGTGTAACCTTGCTTGGTGACGGGGCATTCACAGGAAGCGGAGATATAACATATATCAGGCTTTCCGAAAGTCTTACGGAAATACCAAAATCTGCATTCAATGCAGGTAGCGTTATTGATATGCAGATTAAAGAAATTGTAATTCCGGAAGGGGTTAAGAATATAGGCGAGAGCGCTTTTGCGGGTACGCATGTTGAAAAAATTGAAATTCCATCAACTCTTACAACGATTGGTAAAAATGCCTTTTGGAATCATCAACTAAAGGAACTTGAAATACCGGGAAATGTAGAAGTGATTGAAGATTATGCATTTAGAATCACTCAGGAAAATGTAAGTGTGAAGTTAGAAAAGTTGGTTTTAAATGAAGGCCTTGTTTCAATCGGAAGAGAAGCTTTTTCCGGAAACGCCATCAAGGAAGTATATTTGCCAAGCACTGTTGAGCTTTCTTCGTTAAACAGCTCAAAGGATTGCATTTTCGGTAATGCAAGAGTACCTGCTTCGCCTATCGTTACAATAAGGGTTTTAGAGGCTTCAAAGGTAGAACAATTCAATACCGAATACGCAAATAAGTACTCTCACATTGTTGTAGCCGATAAGTTGGCAGGAAGCGGATGGACAAAGGACGACTTTATTTATGATGAAGAAACCGGCACACTTTTGGGTTGGTCAGAAAGCGGAGAAACCAAGCGACTTGAAAATAAAGTTCTTGTACTTCCTGATAAGACACCTGAAGGCAATGATATCATTGCTATTGGAGAGGCTGCTTTTAAGATTCCGGATGATGAAATAAGAATCACTAAGTTCGGGGTAGATTCTCCAAATGGAATGACTTCAGTTAGTCTGCCGGCAAAAGTTACAGATATAGGAGATGAGGCTTTTTCACAAAATGCATTGGTAACAGTTGATTTGACTACAGTTACATCCATAGGTTATAGAGCTTTCTATGGAAATGATTTGACTAAAGTTGAATTGCCTGACACTGTTACATCTATGGGAGCAGGAGCGTTTGCTACAAATGATATTACAGAGTTGAAGCTTTCTGCAGGAGTAACAGTAATTCCTCAGGGTGCATTCTCCATGAATATCCGAATGGAACAAGTAATTATCCCTGAAACAGTGACTGAAATTGGAACAACTGCCTTCGCAGGAGCAAGGCTTACGTCACTTGATATTCCAAAATCGGTAACAAAGATTGGTGAAAAGGCTTTCCATCTTCATCACTTGACTGAACTGACAATACCAGGTAATGTTAAGGAACTAGGAGATTCGGCATTTGAAGGCACTTTCAAAGCCACTACTTTAACAAAGCTAATTATTGAAGAAGGCGTTGAAGTTATCGGGGACAACTGCTTCAAGGAAGCACTTCTTGAAACAGTACATTTCCCAAACAGCATTACGTCCGTTGGAACAGACCTGTTCTTAAATAATAAAGGTCTTGACGGCAGCAAGGTAGTCGAAGTAACAACAGATAACTATGAACATACCAAATTTGTGGATGATACATATACTGTAAAGTATTTAGCTCCTTCCATCGAAAATTTTATGGATAAAGTTGTCTTAGAGTACACTGAAAAAGTATATACCGGTTCGCCATTGGAACCAACTGTAGTAATTGAAGGGTTGACAGAAAATATTGATTTTGAGGTATCATACTCAAATAATGATAATGTAGGAACTGCCACGATTACAATCACAGGTATAGAAAAGTATGCTGGAGCAATAATAAAACATTTCAAGATTAATGAACGATATAATCCGTTTATTGATATCAGAAAAAATGCATTTTACTATGATGCTGTATTGTGGGCAGTAGAAAATAAGATTACTGACGGTGTCTCTCCAACCAAATTTGCCCCAGATGAAACATGCACAAGAGGACAGATTGTGACATTTATATGGAGAGTAGCTGGGGAACCTAAATCAACAGGAGGGAATCCATTTACAGATGTAAAAAGAAATGCGTACTATGCAGAGGCTGTAAAGTGGGCTGCAGAGAATGGAATTACCGACGGTGTCTCTCCAACCAAATTTGCCCCAGATGACCCGTGTACAAGAGGGCAGATTGTGACGTTCTTGTGGCGAGCAGCTGGAGAGCCTGAAAGCAATGTGAATAATGTATTTGTGGATGTAAAGAATAATACATACTATTCGGAAGCTGTAAAATGGGCCTTGGAAAACGGAATTACAGACGGTATTTCTCCAACCAAGTTTGCACCGGATGCTCCATGTACAAGAGGTCAGGTTGTGACTTTCTTATACAGAGCAGAAAAATAATATAATTGCTTTAATAGGCCGAATTTCTATTTTGAAGTTCGGTCTTTTTACTGCCGTGACCAAAATTGTACGTGCGATAGACAAAATGAATAGTAGGAACAAGCACTATAACTATTATCAATTTGATGTGATTGGATAATAAAGGTAAAATAATTACATTGATTATTATCAAGGAGGAGATAAAAATGAACAAGAAAAAATGGATGTCCATTCTGCTTTGCTTAGTAATGGTATTCACATGCGTAACACCTGTATTTGCTGACACAGCGGCTACATGGACTGCTGAAGACTTTACATACGGAGAAGAAGAAATGAAGGTTTATGTTGGTGATTCAAAGGAATTCTCTGTAGATGCTTGGGTTGTAAAGGGATTATCAACAGCAGGACAGGAAAAATTTGCAGCAGGTAATACTGATATCGTGATTCCGGCAAAAGATCCGAATGGGAAAAAAGTACAGGGTGTTGGAGCAAATGCTTTTAAAGGCACAAGTTCATCAAAACCTTTTGGTATTACTTCTGTTGTATTCCCTGAAACCGAACCTGTAGCTTATGGAAATACAACTAGAGGAGATTTCTTCATTGGAAATGCGGCATTCAGATACAACAATTTGACAGCATTAGAATTACCAGAAGGAGTAGTATTATTAGATTTACAGTGTTTTGCTAATAACAAGTTATTAACAAGTGTAAAAATGCCAAAATCAATGATGTCTATTTACCAAGGTGCTTTTAATTCCTGTGGACTTACAAGTGTTGATTTCCCTGATCAAACTAATCTTGCATTACAGATAGATACAATGGCATTCCCAAGTTCTAAATTAGTAAGTGTGCAGCTTCCATCCAACATTGAAAAATTACATCAGTGGTCTTTTAGAAAGACAGGAACAAAAGTAAATATATACATTGACGTCGCTGATAAAAATGGATTAGGCTCATATGTAAGCACGGATACATCATATCAAATGCTTGTATACGGTAAAGACCCAGCAAAAGTTTCTTTTATGGGAGACAAAGCAACTTTAGAATACACTGAAGTTACTTTTGAAGCTGGCAAGACTTATGAACCTGCAGTTACAATTGAAGGTTTAGTAAAGGATACAGACTTCACAGTTACATACGAAAACAATGCAGCGGTTGGTACTGCAAAGGCTGTTGTTAAGGGTACTGGTAGCTATTACGGCGAATTAGAATTAGAATTTGCTATTAAGTCGGCTCCTGCTCCAACTCCAACAGTTCCTGTAACAGGTGACACTGCTCCTATGGCATTAATGGTAGCATTAATGGCTGTTGCAGCAGCTGGTGGTCTCGTAGCTTATCGCAAAAGAAACAACTAATCAAATTTATACGTAATAAGGGCGTTTGATTGCCTGATCAAGGAGCATATCTAAGTGATGTGCTCCTTTTTGTATAAAGAAAACCACGCGTTTGATGTGCACCCCCTTTACTGGACAAAACCAGTAGAGGGGGATTTTTTATGTGGCCGCTTTCCTACCTTTTAAGAATATTTAGCCTTAGACTTAGGAGAAAGACTTTTTAAACACTTCAAATACTCCTACCTTTTTTGCACGTGATGGATTTAGTGAGGAAAACCGCCCTTTTATTTTTCTCGTTTTCGTTTATAATAAAAGCATGAGTAAGAAAAAGAGAAAAACAAGAATTCCGACCCTCGCCGTCGGTACAATTGAAAAACATGCAAAAGGTTTTGGCTTTGTGAGACAAGACGATGGAGAAGACATATTTGTAGGTCCTAAAAATATGATGGGTGCTATGAACGGTGATACTGTGGAAGTTGAACTTGTGCCGCCGCATTTGAGCCTCAAGTCCAAAGAAGGCGTAGTAGTCAAGGTCCTCGAAAGAAACTACAGAGAAATAGTAGGAACTTTTCAAAAGAATGGGAAGTTTGGTTTTGTGGTGCCTGATGACAAGAAAAATCCCGATGATATATTCATCAAGAGAGATTTCTTTAAGAACGCCCAGAATGGAGATAAAGTAGTCGCTAAAATCAGTAAATATCCTGACAAATATACCAGTGCGGAAGGCCGCATTACAGAAGTTATTGCCAAAGCAGGGCAGGTGGGAAGCGACATCAGCGTGCTCATAAGACAGCGCGGGCTTTTTGAAACTTTCCCAAGCCGCGTAAACGCAGAAGCTAAATTTATTTCCAGATTCACTATAGATGAAGAAGACCTTAAAGACCGCCTTGATTTGAGAAAACAGAAGATTTTTACTATCGACGGTGCGACTGCCAAGGATCTGGACGACGCTGTTTCCATTGAAAGACTTGAGAATGGCAATTATCTTCTCGGTGTTCACATTGCTGATGTAAGCAATTACGTGGCGGAAGGCGGACACTTAGACCATGAGGCTTTGAAGAGGGGTACCAGTGTTTATCTGATAAATCGCGTAATACCGATGCTTCCAAAAGTGCTTTCCAACGGAATTTGCAGTCTCAATCCTGAAGAAGACAGACTGACTCTTTCCTGTATAATGGAAATCGACTCGTCGGGTGATGTGATAAACCATACTATCGAAAAGTCGGTAATAAGGTCTTGTGCGCGATTGGTTTACGATGACGTGTCGGATATTCTGGAAAATGATGATGCGGAACTTTCTGCCACATATGACTTCATACTGGAAGAAATTAAGCTGATGGGAGAACTGGCGGCTATCCTGCGCAAAAAGCGTAAGCAACAAGGCAGCCTGGATTTTGACCTTGATGAGGCTGAAATCGAAGTGGATGAGCAGGAGGTGCCTGTAAGAATCGAAGTTGTCCCTAGGAGAACAGCAAACAAGCTCATTGAGGAATTTATGCTGATTGCCAATGAAACAGTGGCAGAGCACTTTTACTGGATGGAAATTCCTTTTGTATACCGTGTTCATGAAAAGCCTGACGTTGAAAAGATGACCCAGCTTCGTAACTATCTGCACGACTTTGGAATTCCTTTCAGAGGAAACCCGGACAATGTGCATCCAAAGATGCTGTCAACCATTATTGATGGGCTGGCGGGGGAACCGTACGAAGCAATTGTTAACCGCGTAATCCTCAGAACTATGAAAAAAGCATATTACGGAACTTCCTGCGATGGGCACTTTGGCCTTGCTTTCAAATATTATTGCCACTTCACTTCCCCTATCAGACGTTATCCGGACCTGATTATTCACCGAATGATCAAAGCGGTAATCGAAGGAAAGATGACAGAAGATAAGGTGGCAAAGTATCGTCTCGACACAGAACTGGCAGCAGCCCAGTCCTCTGAGACAGAGCGCCAGGCACAGGAACTTGAGCGTGATGTAGAAAAACTGAAGAAAGCGCAATATATGGTTAAGCGCATCGGCGAAGAATTCGAGGGCATCGTCAGCGGTGTTACTGACTTTGGCGTATATGTGGAATTACCTAATACAATTGAAGGATTGGTTTTTGCCAGAAATCTGACAAGACCTTATCAATTGGGGGAAAAGGTCCGTGTTGAGGTTCTGGATGCCAGACCTGAGGACAGACAGATAGATTTTATGATAATAGATGAAGAGCGGCAGTGTTAACACTGCCGTTTTGCTTTAGAAGAGCAGGTCTTGATGAGGTGTTGATACCTTTGGAATGCAGTTAAAGCAAAATGTATCAGTTTTTCTCGTGAATTTTGAATGAATTGATACCTGCAAGAGCTATCGGGAAAATATGTATCAAATTTTTATGCGAAAAGTTGAAAATTTTGATACAAAAACGTCCAAACAGATGAATAGGTATGAAAAGATGCGAATGCTTTCACAATATCATTTAAAGGCTAATAAAAAGAACTGACAAGACAGAACGAGTGTTTGCAAAATGAAAAAAGTGTGCTATAATATATGCTAGCAAAGTTTTGGGAAAAGGATAATATGAAAAAATTAGGTATAATCGGCGGTATGAGCTGGGAGAGTACAATTACATATTATCAAAAGATAAACGAAATCATCGGCGAAATCCTGGGAGGAACCAATTCCGCAGATATTCTGATCAGGAGCCTCAACCTGAAAACCATCGAGGAGCATCAGGACAGAGGTGAGTGGAATGATGTTGCAAATATACTTTGCAGTGCTGCAGAAGACTTGGAACAAACCGGTGTTGACTTTATACTGATGGCATCCAACACAGTTCATAAGGTTTACGATAAGGTGAAGGATGCGGTTGATATTCCTGTTTTGCACATTGCCGAACCTACGGTAGAAGCAATTAAAAAAGCAGGATTCAGCACAATAGGCCTTCTTGGGACAAGACACACAATGGAAGGTGATTTCCTTAAGGAAAAGCTAAATGCAGCAGGTATTCAGGTGGTTGTGCCGCGAAAAGAACAATTTGATGTTATCCATAAATCGATTTTTGAAGAGGCGTGTCTGGGTAAAGTCTGTCCCGAAACAAAGAAAATGTTCATAGACATCATTGAAGATTTGAAAAGCCGTTGTGCTGAGGGTGTGATACTCGGCTGTACTGAACTGGGACTGTTAATCAAAAATGAAGACAGCTGTCTGCCTTTATTTGATACAGCATTGCTGCATGCCCAAAAAGCTGCAGAAGAAATAATGAAATAAATAAAATAAGATATACTAAAAGAGGGAGGGAACGAGTATGCCGGAATTCAAGGTCGTATCTGATTACAAGTTAATGGGAGATCAGCCGCAGGCAGTTGAAACATTGGCAAATGGCATTCTCGGGGGCAAAAAATCCCAGACTCTCATGGGTGTAACGGGTTCAGGCAAAACCTTCACTATGGCCAAAATCATTGAGAAGGTTCAAAAACCCACACTTGTAATATCCCACAATAAGACACTGGCTGCACAGCTTCACGGTGAATTCAAAGAATTCTTCCCTAACAACGCAGTGGAATATTTTGTATCCTACTATGATTATTACCAGCCGGAAGCTTATGTTGCCTCCACTGACACATATATTGAAAAAGATTCACAGATTAATGACGAAATTGACAAGCTGCGTCACTCAGCGACAGCTTCTCTTGCAGAGCGCCGTGACGTAATCATCGTTGCCAGCGTTTCTTGTATATATGGATTGGGAAGCCCTTTCGACTACGAGAATCAGATGCTTTCTCTCCGTCCCGGTATGGAAAAAAGCCGCCAGGACATTTTGAGAAAACTGGTAGACATCCAGTACACTCGTAACGACCTGGCCTTTGAACGCGGCTCTTTCAGAGCCAGAGGCGATGTGCTGGACATCTATCCTGCAGGTGCGGAATCTGCAGTAAGGGTGGAACTTTTCGGTGACGAAGTGGAATCTATCAAAGAAATCAATCCGGTGACCGGCGAAATAACCGGTATCCGTGACCATATAGCCATCTATCCGGCATCCCACTATGTAACTTCGCCGGAAAGTATGGAAAAAGCCCTTAAGACCATCGACGAAGAACTGGCAGAGAGAGTTCAGTGGTTCAAAGACAGGGGCAAACTTCTGGAAGCTCAAAGAATAGAGCAGAGAACACGCTACGATCTTGAGATGCTCAGAGAAGTAGGAACTTGCAAGGGCATTGAAAATTATTCAAGACATTTAAATGGCTTGCCTGCAGGAACAAGACCGTATACCTTGATAGACTATTTTCCGGACGACTTCCTGATTATGATTGATGAGTCTCACGTTATGCTGCCTCAGCTTCGTGCTATGTACGAAGGAGACCGTTCAAGAAAGTCATCACTGGTGGATTACGGTTTCAGACTGCCGTCAGCCCTTGATAACAGACCGCTGAAATTTGATGAATTTAACGGTTTGGTAAACCAGATTCTTTTCGTCAGTGCCACACCGGCGCCATACGAAAAGGAACAGTCCGGCGGCGTGAGTGCAGAGCAGATTATAAGACCGACAGGCCTTATCGATCCGCCTATTGATGTGGTTCCAACAGAGGGACAAATTGACCATCTTATTGGAGAAATCCGTAAAGTAACAGAGCGTGGAGAAAAAGTTTTTGTTACGACGCTGACAAAAAAGATGGCGGAAAGTTTAACGGATTATCTGAAAGGGGTAAATATAAAAGTAAGATATCTTCATTCTGAAGTGGAAACTCTTGAGAGACTTGAAATTTTAAGAGACCTTCGAATGGGTGTATTTGATGTGCTTGTAGGTATTAATCTTCTTAGAGAAGGCCTTGATATACCGGAAGTTTCTCTTGTAGCTATTTTGGACGCAGATAAGGAAGGCTTCCTGCGTACTGAGACTTCGCTGATTCAGACTATTGGACGTGCTGCGCGTAATGTGAACGGCAGAGTCATCATGTATGCTGACAGTATCAGCAAGGCTATGAAGGCGGCTATTGACGAAACCGAGCGTCGTCGTACAATTCAGCAGAAGTACAACGAAGAGCACGGGATTACACCGAAATCAGTTTCAAAGTCTATCCGATCTGTTATCGAAGCTACGCATGTGGCAGAGGATGAGGCTCAGTACAAAGGCAAGAATCCTCTTGAACTGACAAAGAAAGAGCTGATGGAATACATCAAGAAGCTGGAAACAGAAATGAAACAAGCTGCCAAAGATTTGCAGTTTGAAAGAGCAGCGCAGCTCAGAGACCAAATTTTTGAATATAAAGTCAAATTATAGACTTACAGGGGAGAAAAAATGGCAAAAGACATCGTAATAAAGGGTGCCAATGAAAACAATTTAAAAGATTTGAGTGTAACTATTCCAAGGGATAAATTTGTTGTTCTTACAGGCCTTTCCGGCTCCGGCAAATCATCCCTGGCTTTTGATACAATTTATGCGGAGGGGCAGCGCCGTTATATGGAGAGTCTTTCTTCATATGCACGTCAATTCCTTGGGCAGATGGAAAAACCCGATGTGGAATATATTGAAGGACTTTCGCCGGCTATTTCCATCGACCAGAAGACAACCAGCCGCAACCCGCGTTCTACAGTGGGTACTGTGACAGAAATTCATGACTATTTGAGACTGCTTTTTGCACGTATAGGTAAACCACATTGCCCGATTTGCGGCAAAGAAATTACCAGTCAGTCGGTTGACCAGATGGTAGATGCCATCATGGAATTCCCGGAAGGAACTAAACTCCTGGTTCTTGCGCCTGTGATAAGAGGCCGCAAGGGTGAACACGAAAAAATAATTGAAAGAATCCGTAAAGAAGGCTTTAGCCGTGCCCGTATTGACGGCGAGATTCTTTTAATCAATGAAGACGAAATCAAATTAGAAAAGACATTTAAACACAATATAGAAATTGTAGTAGACAGAATTGTCGTAAAGCCGGGTCAGGAAGGCAGAATTGCCGAAGCCTGTGAACTTGCAATGACCCACGGAGAAGGGCTTGTCAATGTCATTGGAGATTTTTACGACCATCACTACGAAAAGACTTTCAGCAGCAAACTGGCTTGTCCCGACCATGGGGTAAGCATTGAAGAGTTAGAACCGAGAATGTTCTCCTTTAATGCACCATTTGGGGCGTGCCCTGTATGCAATGGTATAGGATATACACAGAAACTTAATCCTGACAAGGTTATCAATTACGAATTGAGCATTCCTGAAGGCGCACTCAGTATGATTTTTGGGTCTATGGAATTCAGCGGATTCTACCGCCAGCAGGTAAATGCTCTCGTAGCAGACCACGGGCTTGATATAGATGCACCTCTTAAGGAAATGCCGGAGAAGTTCATCAAGGAACTTCTTTATGGTACAGGCAGTAGAAATCTGAAGTACTATTATGTAAGTAACAATACCGGGTCCAAAACCCTTATGGACAGACCTTTTGAGGGGGTAATAAACAATATTGAAAGAAGATACAGGGAGACTTCATCTGAATATTTTAAAAACAAGATGGAAGAGTATATGACAATTGATTTGTGCCCTGAATGCCACGGCAAGAGGCTTAAGCCTGAAGTTCTGGCAGTTACGGTGGGTGGAATCAATATTGCGGATTTTTCCGAAATGTCTATAAGAGAAGCTCTCAGTTTCATTGAAAGATTGGAACTTTCTGAAAAAGAACAAAAAATAGCATATCAGGTGCTCAAGGAAATTAAAGCGAGACTCAAGTTCTTAATTGATGTAGGCCTTGATTATCTCACATTAAGCCGCGCGGCAGGAACCCTTTCCGGCGGAGAATCCCAGAGAATAAGACTGGCGACTCAGATAGGCTCAAGCCTTGTCGGAGTGTTATACATTCTCGACGAGCCATCCATAGGTCTTCACCAAAAGGACAATGAAAAACTACTTGGAACGCTCAGGCACCTGACTGATATCGGAAACACCTTGGTGGTAGTTGAACACGATGAAGATACGATGTATGCAGCAGACCATATTGTGGATATTGGTCCCGGTGCGGGAATTAACGGTGGCTATCTGGTTTGTCAGGGAACGGTGGATGACATTAAAGCCTGTGAAGAATCACTGACAGGTCAGTATTTGTCCGGTAAGAAAAAAATTCATGTGCCTGAGACGAGACGAGAAGGAAACGGGAAGAGTCTCATTGTCAAAGGCGCCAGACAGAACAACTTGAAAAACATCGACGTAGAGTTTCCGCTGGGTAAGCTGATTTGTGTTACAGGGGTTTCCGGTTCGGGTAAGAGCAGCTTAATAAATGAAATTTTATATAAAGGCGTATCGAAGATTACAAACAGAACCTTGGATCAACCGGGAGAACACGATGAAATCCTCGGAATAGAGAACATTGATAAAGTTATAGACATAGACCAGTCACCTATAGGAAGAACTCCAAGATCAAATCCGGCAACATATACCGGGATGTTCACAGGTATAAGAGACTTGTTTGCAGGGCTTCCTGAAGCAAAGATGAGAGGCTTCGGCAAAGGCAGGTTCAGCTTCAATGTAAAAGGAGGACGCTGTGAAGCCTGCAGCGGTGACGGCATTATAAAGATTGAGATGCATTTCCTGCCTGACGTGTATGTACCGTGCGAAGTCTGCAAGGGACATCGATATAACAGAGAGACACTTGAAGTTAAATATAAAGGTAAGAATATATTTGAAGTTCTTGATATGAGTGTTACGGAGGCATTGGAATTCTTTAAGAATATTCCGGGAATCAGTAAGCAGTTGAAGACCCTGGAAGAGGTAGGCCTTGGATATATCAAGCTGGGGCAGCCTTCAACACAGCTTTCCGGAGGGGAAGCGCAGAGAGTAAAACTTGCGACGGAGCTTTCCAAGAGAAGCACTGGCAAGACTCTCTATATTTTGGATGAGCCTACGACGGGCTTACACTTTGCTGACGTAGATAAACTTATTGCAGTTCTTGATAAGCTGGTAGAAGCGGGCAACACTGTAGTAGTTATCGAACATAATCTTGATGTTATAAAGAGAGCCGACCACATAATTGACTTGGGGCCTGATGGAGGAAATAGAGGCGGCACAATTGTAACAACAGGGACTCCTGAAGAAGTAGCACAATGTGCAGAATCTTACACAGGACAATTTTTAAAGAAAATATTGTAGTTTAATTGTATGAAAACGGAGGATAATCCAAATGGACAAGAAAATGAATCTGACCATGCTGACTGACTTTTATGAGCTCACCATGGCCAACGGCTATTTTGAGACAGGTATGGCAGACAACATAGCGTATTTTGATATGTTTTTCAGACGTGTGCCTGATGGTGGTGGTTATGCAATTCTGGCGGGGATTGAACAGGTTGTAGACTACCTGAAGAACCTGAAGTTTACGGAAGAAGATATAGAATTCCTAAGAAGCAAGAATCTTTTCTGTGAAGAATTCCTAGAATATCTGAGAAACTTTGAATTTACCTGCGATGTATGGGCTATTCCTGAAGGAACACCTATTTTCCCTCACGAACCTATATTAACCGTTCGCGGACCGGTTATCCAAGCCCAGTTCATTGAAACAATGATCCTTCTGACAATCAATCATCAGAGTTTGATTGCCACAAAGGCAAGCAGAATCGCAAGAGCTGCTATGGGAAGACCTGTTATGGAATTCGGTACAAGAAGAGCTCACGGCGGAGATGCTGCTATTTACGGCGCTCGTGCCGCATACATAGGTGGATGTGCTGCTACAGCATGCACAATTGCTGACAGAGATTACGGCATCAAATCTACAGGAACTATGGCTCACAGCTGGGTTCAGATGTTCCCTGACGAATATACTGCATTCAAGAAATATGCAGAAATCTATCCTGACAACTGCACTCTGCTGGTTGATACATACAATGTGCTTAAATCCGGCGTACCTGCCGCAATCAAAGTCTTCAAGGAAATGAAACCTAAAAATATGGGTATAAGATTGGACTCAGGTGACATTGCTTATTTGACTAAAAAAGCAAGAAAGATGCTGGATGAAGCAGGCCTTCAGGACTGTAAGATTGTAGTTTCCAACTCTCTGGACGAATACATAATCAGAGACGTTATCCTGGAAGGTGCCTGCATCGACTCTTTCGGCGTAGGCGAAAGATTAATTACAGCTAAATCACAGCCTGTATTCGGAGGTGTATATAAGCTGGTGGCGTTGGAAGTTGACGGAGAAATGATTCCTAAGATTAAAATCTCTGAAAACATTGAAAAGATTACCAATCCGGGATTCAAAAACCTCTACAGACTGTACGACAAAGAAACAGGCAAGTGTAGAGGCGACGTTCTCACAATGGCAGATGAAACCATTCCTGAAGTGGAAGAGTACGAAATCTTTGACCCTAATGCGGTTTGGAAGAGAACTACAGTTACCAATTATACTGTAAGAGACCTTCATGTGCAGCTCTTCGACAAGGGAAAATGCGTATACGAAAGTCCGTCAGTAGATGAAATCAGAGAATATTGCAAGGAACAGATGGAAACTCTCTGGAGTGAAACTCTGCGTTTTGAAAACCCACAGACATATTATGTAGACCTGTCTCAGAAGCTTTGGGATATGAAGAACGAACTCTTGTCAGGAAAGAAATAATCAATAATGAAGAAAATATATCTTGTTTTGACAAAGAGCGATACCATTGCATCGAAGGTAATCAGCGGAATTACGAAAGGTGAATACAGCCACGTATCTATTTCATTGGATTCAAAATTCAAATATATGTATAGCTTTGGGCGCAAATACAAATATGCAATGCTGCCCGGTGGCTTTATTCATGAAAGTTTGTATAGGGGCGTAATGGGTGATTCAAACACGATGAGGTGTGCTGTTTACGAACTGGAGATTACAAAAGCCAGTTATCACAAGTTGAAATGGCTGCTCAATTATATGGATGAAAACAAAGGGCTTTATCGGTATAACGCCTTCGGTCTTCTGCCGTCCATGTTTAACATGGAGTACGAAAGAGAAAACTACTTTTTCTGCTCTGAGTTTGTACATTATGCGCTGGTTTCGTCAGGAGCTATTGAAAGCCTTAAACATCCTTCTCTGGTAAGACCTATGGACTTTTGTGAACTACCGATGGCGAAGCAAATTTTTAAAGGTGAAATCAGCCAGTTGCGAACTTTACAAATAACTATATAAATAAAAAATGACATCCGGTTGGATGTCATTTTTTGTTGCTGTTATAAAGTGTTTGATGCATTAAGCACGTTCTTGATCTTATGCTGTACCATCGCTTTGATAGCCTCTCTTCCTGGTCCCAGGTATTTACGAGGGTCAAATTCTGCAGGGTTTTCCATGATGAATTTACGTACTTCTGCTGTAAGAGCAAGTCTTAAGTCTGTATCGATGTTAACCTTACAGATGCCGTACTTGCAGGCTTCGCGAATCATATCTTCAGGTACACCCTGAGCTCCCGGAATGTTGCCGCCGTACTGGTTGCACTTGTCAACAAATTCCTTGAGAACTGTTGATGCACCGTGGAGAACCAGAGGAGTATCAGGAATCAGTTTGTGAATTGTCTGTAATCTTTCATAATCTAAGTAAGGTTCACCTTTGAACTTGTACGCCCCATGACTGGTGCCGATAGCAATTGCAAGAGAGTCAACACCTGTTCTTGCAACGAATTCAGCTGCTTCTTCAGGGTCTGTAAAAGTAGCACTTCTTGCATCTACCTTAACGTCATCTTCTACGCCTGCCAGTTTGCCGAGTTCTGCTTCAACAACAACACCGTGGGCATGAGCGTATTCAACAACCTGCTTAGTAAGTCTGATGTTTTCTTCGAATGGGTGCTTGGAACCGTCAATCATAACGGATGTGAAACCGTCATCTACGCACTTTTTGCAGATTTCAAAGTCTTCGCCGTGGTCTAAATGGAGTGCGATATCAAGACCTGTATCTTCGATGGCAGCATCTACCAGATGTCTTAAATAAGCAGGTTTTGCGTACTTACGGGCACCTGCAGATACTTGAAGAATCAGAGGAGCCTTCTCCTCTTTAGCTGCCTCAACGATACCTTGAATGATTTCCATATTATTTACATTAAAAGCACCGATAGCGTAGTCGGACTTCAGCGCTTTTTCAAACATATCTTTTGTAGTTACTAATGCCATAGTTAACCTCCGAATGTATAGTTTAGTTTTTCACCACAAATATTATACACCAAGGTTTGAAATATTAAAAGACATCATTTTGATTTTCGACACTGTTTTCGAGCCCTGAACTTAAGAGAGGAACCATATTTTCGAGGATATTGCCTGAAAGTGCCAGTTGGCTCAGGCTGTTCATATTATTTAATATACCTGACAGTTTTTGAACATCATTTATAAGGTTGCCAAATTGTATGCCGCCTTTGCCTGATGCTACCAACAGTAGCAATATAATTCCAACTGCTTCCGTATTTTTTGCCATAATACACCTCCCGTTTCTATGACATAGTATGAAACTTGAGGCAACTTGGTGCATAAGATGAGAGAGAAAGACAATTAAGGAGGATGGTATATGGAACTCGACGACAGAATGATAGGAGAAATTGCAGACCAACTGGGTCTTAAGGGAGCACCGGGAGTAAATCCAAATATGATAAGGCAGTTTGAGAATAAGAGTGATGCTGAACTTGAGAGAGATATTCTAAGATTAAAAGAGCAACTCAAAGCCAATAATATCTCTTATCAAAAGCAAGCAGCAATGCTGAGAAATCTGGCACCTATGATGAATTCAAAACAAAAAGCCCGACTACAGCGAGTAATCGAGCTTTTACAAAGATAGCAATTTTGAGGTGACCTCAATCGGAGGTCATCTTTTTTGTGAAAATTAACTCCAGTTCACAGCATCCGCAATATCTTTTTTTGTGCTGCCGGCTTTAAATGTGAATGTTCCTGCGCTTACGCTTTCGTGATTGAGTCCCATGTCGGTGCAGACTGTCTGATAGTCAGAATAACTATCGAAGAGTCCGGCATCAACGAGGCCTTGGATGGCTTCGGTTGCTGTAGTGGCACTGGAACTTACAGTAATTTTGACATCCTTTGAAAGTTTTCCGTCCACCCACAATGCCGGTTCTTTGTCGGAATCTTTATCCTCATCTTTGTTGGCATCTTCATCAGAATCTTTATCATCATCTTTGTCGGAATCCTTGTCTGCATCTTCGTCAACCAAAGGTGCTTCCACCGGAGGGTTTTCCTTTTCAAGAATCTTATCGGGATAATCAAGAATGACATCCAGGCGCCATATTATAAGCAGCGCCGCAATTACAAGAATTGCAAAAGCGATAATCACATCGTTATAATCATAAAATATATCTTTAAGTTTTTTCATAATTTCCTCCCATTAATGACAAATACATTTTAACAGATTATTACTTTATTCTCAAGGAGTTTTGGTGTATAATGTGTGATATGATAAAATTAACAATAGGGGAAAATCAAGGAAATCAGCGCCTTGATAGATTTCTTAAAAAATATTTTGCGAAAGCATCGCTGAGTCATATTTATAAACTGATACGTAAAGACGTCAAAGTCAACGGCAAACGCAAGAATGCGGAAACTATGCTCCAAGTCGGCGACGAAATCACTGTGTACATTTCAGAAGAAGATGCTGCTGCTTTGCAGAAGGAGGTTAAAAAAATCTCTGCGAAGAAGCAGTTTTCTGTGATATATGAAGACAAGAATATTCTTATTGTATCAAAACCCTTTGGTTTGTTGACCCACGGCGATAAGACTGAGAAGAAAAATCATCTGGCTAATCAGGTAGTTGATTATCTCATCGCCAACGGAGAATACGATCCACGAGCAGACAGGACTTTTGTGCCTTCGCCTGCAAACCGCCTGGACAGAAATACTACCGGGCTTGTGATTTTTGGCAAAACCTCATCAGCGCTTCAGGAACTCAATAGAATCATCAGAGAACGTGATGCAGTGGACAAGATTTATATGACCATAGTTTCAGGCAAACTGACTAAAAACCTGCATCTGAAAGATTTGATGGTAAAAGATGAAGCGAGAAATACCGTATCCATCACTTCTGACGAAGCGGAAGGTAAACTTATGGATACAGAAGTTTTCCCTGTACTGCACAGCAACAAGGGTAAAGGCTACACACTGGTGGAAGTAAAGATTAATACGGGCAGAACTCATCAGATCCGTGTGCAGCTTGCTCAGGCAGGCCATCCGGTACTGGGAGATACTAAATACGGAACATCTGTACAGAATAGAATCGCTAAAGAACGATATGGCCTTTCTACTCATCTGCTGCACGCTCACAAGCTGGCATTTTCGGGATGCAGGGAGGACAGTCCGCTTGCATACCTGAACGGCAAAGAATTTGTATGTCCGTTGCCTGAAAATTTTGAAAGTATAAAAAATAGGATTTTCGGCGAAAATTAATTTGTGGAGAATAATATGAAAGAAGAATTAAAAGAGTGGATTAAAGACATTGCTATAGCATTGGTGATTGCCGGCTTGATTCTGGTATTCTTTAAACCTATTGTGGTTAAACAGGAATCAATGCAGCCTACATTTTACTCAGATGATTATGTTATTATAAGCCGTCAGGCTTATGGTCTGTTTGGCGATGTGGAGCGCGGAGATGTAATCATCTTCGAGTCTGAGCTCCTTGATGTAAACGGCAACAACAAAAACTTAATTAAAAGAGTAATAGGTCTTCCGGGTGATACCATCGAAATCAAAGATGGCTATGTATATCTTAATGACGAAAAACTAGATGAACCTTATGTTGCTGAAGCCGGTCTGTCGGGTCAAATGGAAAAGGTTACTGTTGAAGAGGGCAAAGTATTTGCTATGGGGGACAACAGAAGAGTTAGCCAGGACAGCCGTTCGGCTGTTATCGGTCAGGTTGAGCAGGACAGCATTGTAGGAAAAGTTGTTTTAAGAGTATTCCCGTTTAACAGCATCAAACTATTCTAGTTTCAGGGGATTGGGATGAGAAGAATTTTGTGGGGATTTGCTGCTGTGTTAGGCATTATGGGGGCCATGTTGGTTCACGGAAGTCTGATGGTGGTAGAACAGGAGAACAGCGAAATGCTTCCTGATATTGAGCCGGGGCAAAAAGTGCTTGTTTATCTCCTGGAAAAAGATTATAGCAAAGGAGACATTGTCGCATTCACGCCGCCATACTATACAGTGGGAGGCAGTGGAGTCATGCTTCTTTGCATCGATCATATTGAAAATGATACTTTCACTTTGGTTTCGGGCGACTACGCCGTATCTGATAGTAAAATGAAAGTTGAAAGAAAAGATATTTTAGGAAAGGCAGTTTTTTATGGGTAAAAGAGAGCGTAAGCTTGTAGCAAACAACAAAAAAGCGCGCCATGATTTTTTCATAGAAGAAGTCTATGAAGCCGGCATAGTTCTGACAGGTACTGAAATCAAGTCAGTACGTCAGGGCAAGGTCAGCATCAAAGAAAGCTATGCCAAGATAGAACAGGGTGAATTGATCCTTTATGGTATGAACATAAGCCCTTACGAGCAGGGCAACCGCTTCAATGTGGATCCGCTCAGACCTCGCAAGCTTTTGTTACATAAGCAGGAAATTCGCAAGCTCATCGGCTATACAACGCAAAAGGGCCTCACATTGGTGCCGCTTCAGATGTACATCAACGAAGACGGCCGTGCAAAAGTTGAAATCGCTGTTGCACGAGGAAAGAAACTCTATGATAAGCGTGAAGATATCGCAAAACGCGATGCACAGCGCGACATGGACCGCCGTATGAAAGACAGATAATATCGGCTTTGGCGACCTCTTATTCGGTCGCCTTAAGGCTGATTTGCATTTTGCACAAAAATGTGTTATAATGCATACATACACATGGGGGTGTAAAGGTTTCGACGGGGGTGTAGAAGCCGGATAAGCGAGCGGTAGTTTGTCCAGTCTACCTTAAAAGGGACACGTTAAATATAAACGCTAAAAATAACAACAATTTCGCATTAGCAGCTTAGTTCTGCACCGCGCGTCAGCCCGGGTTTACCTGTAGGCTCGGTGTCTGGCGTCGACTATACAGGAAAACTCTGCGCGAGTTCCCGGTAGCGTAGAGGAACAACGGGATAGCTGATTTCGTAGCCTGTCACTGGGCGCCGGAAGAGGCGAAAGGAACAAAACAATGACTGCGCTCGGAGAAAGTCCTGTGGAAATGCTTTCGGACGCGAGTTCGACTCTCGCCATCTCCACCATAGCAATAAAAATAGGTTCCATCGGAGCCTATTTTTTATTGCTCCTGATGAGTTTGGCGGCGAGAGTCGAACTCCCTGGGGCACGAGCGTAAAGCAAAACCGTTCAGTGAACGGTTTTGTAGCGAGTGGTCTGAAGGCGGACGAAAAGGGAGCCGAGGACGCAGCCTGCGAGCGAAGTGAAGCAGGCGGTCGCTCTCGCCATCTCCACCATGAAATCGAAGAGAGTCGAACTCCCCGTTATGCACTTAGAATTCCATTTTCATCTAAATATTTCTTTTAAAATGGAATTATTCACGCTTTGAGCGCTTAAAAATCCCGTTATACTTAGGAATTTATGTTAAAAGTGGAATTGGGCCTTTAAAATTGGTATAATTTTGACTCGAAATTCCGTAATGGCGCGATGAAGACAAGGTTTTATGGAAATGATGGGGCTTGTTGCAATCCCCGTAATTGATGGTATAATGAATCCGATGAACTTTAGTTTATGGAGGCAGTAAACATATGTTAAATATATTCTCAGTTGGGCTGGGTGGATTTGTCGGTGCGACTTGCAGATACTTGATAGGCTTAATACCCATCAATGAAACAATAAACTTCCCTATAAAAACTTTTGGGATTAATATATTAGGATGCATTGTAATCGGTATAATTGCAGTTGTGGCGGCAAAAAGTGATTCACTAAATCCGCACTTGTTGCTGTTTTTAAAAGTGGGGCTGTGCGGAGGCTTCACGACATTTTCGACCTTTGCACTGGAGACCGCGGACTTGATAAAAGATGGAAATCTTTTGTGCGCTTTTTTATACGTTTTAGGGAGCGTAATAGTTGGTGTAGGGATTATCTTCGCTGTTGAATACCTGACGCTCAAATAGATAGTTACGATGGAAGAATAGACTCTACTTTCCGTAGGTAGCAAAGTTATCTTTTTACACTTATGATGTGCATAGGAGGTATGAAGATATGAACCAATATGTTACAGGCGCAGTGATCAAAGCACTGCGAGAAAAAAATCGTATGACTCAGGCTGAACTCGCACAAAAACTCTGCGTTTCAGATAAGACTATTTCAAAATGGGAGACCGCAAAAGGTTATCCGGATGTTTCGCTGCTTGAACCCATAGCGAAGACTTTCGGCATATCAATCACGGAACTTATTTCGGGCACTCCGATGAGCAACGCAAACATATCAGCCAATATGATGCGCTCGAAATTTTATGTATGCCCCGTTTGCGGAAACGTGATTCACTCTATGGGCGAAGCGGCAATCAATTGCCACGGAGTATTGCTCACACCCCTTGAAGCTGAAGAAGCAGACGAGCACCACAAGATTTTTATTGAAAAAGTTGAAGATGAATATTATGCGCGAATAGAGCATGATATGACAAAACACCATTTTATTTCTTTTATTGCGGCAATGTCTCCCGAAAGGATTCAGATGGTCAAACTTTATCCTGAGGGTAATGCAGAATCCAGATTTAAGATAAGTGGCGTAAAGCAGTTCCTTTTCTATTGCAATAGAGACGGGCTGTTTTATATAAATAAAATTTAAGGAGATTGCTTTTTGAAGAAAACAAGCAGAACACCAGAGATTGTGGCGTAGCCGGGAGGTTTTGCGCAAATACAATCTCGCACGAACCTCCCAGCATTGCAGTCAACAATCATCAGGAGGAAAAAATAATGAATAAAAATGACTATATAATTCGTTTAGAAAGAAAAGAAGAATACAGAGAGGTAGAGTACCTTGTAAGAGAATCCTTTTGGAATGTCTATCGTCCGGGCTGTCTGGAGCATTATGTGCTGAATCAGCTCAGAGACGACGAGGACTTTATTCCGGAATTGGATTTTGTTATGGAGAAAGATGGCCGGATTATTGGTCAGAATGTGTTTATGAGAGCTATCATCAAAGCCGATGATGGCAGAGAGATTCCTATAATGACCATGGGCCCTATCTGCATTACTCCAGAACTTAAACATCAAGGATATGGCAAAATTTTACTGGATTATTCTCTGGAAAAGGCCGCGGAACTCGGTTGCGGTGCGCTATGCTTTGAAGGAAACATAAACTTCTATGGCAAAAGTGGTTTTACCTGTGCAAGCGAATTTGATATTCGCTATCACGGGCTACCGGAGGGAGCTGATTCTTCGTTTTTCCTTTGCAAGGAGCTGATTCCGGGATATCTTGACGGTATCACCGGTGAGTATGCAACGCCACAAGGATACTTTGTGGATGAAGAGGAAGCGGATGAATTCGATAAAGAATTTCCGTATAAAGAGAAATTGAGACTTCCGGGGCAGATTTTCTAAACAGAAACAAATTGGGCAATGCTCTTTACTGAGCATTGCCCTTTTACGTTGACACGTGGGTCATTTATTTCAATTATTCAATCTCATCTCCGGCAACCTGACGGAGTTCACCTGTTTCTGTATCGATGATGAAGCCGTAGATTGAAACTTTTTCCGGGATAAGTGGGTGATGACGGAGCAACTCTACGCTTTCCTTCACAGAAGTTTCCACACAGTCGAAGCCACCCATCCACTGATTAAAGTCCACTCCGTAGTAGCGCATCTGATGAAATACATCTTCGTCAATGCCTTCGGCTTTCATCTTTTCTATCATTTCGGGTACCTGCATATGCTGAACGCCACAGTCGGTGTGACCGATAATCATAATGTGCTCAACGCCTAGTTCGTAAATGGCAATAAGTAAGCTTCGAACCACTGAACCGAAAGGATGGACAATCATACCGCCGGCGTCTTTGATAATTTTGGCATCGCCGTTTTTTATACCCAGGGCTGCAGGGAGCATCTCTGTAAGGCGGGTGTCCATGCAAGTTACGATGGCAAGATTTTTGTTGGGATATTTACTTGTTGCATAGTAGACTCCGCGGCCTTTTTCGGTAAACTTCTTGTTGTATTCAATGACATCTTTAATCATAATATGCCTCCTGTTCTGGTCTTACTTATATCTTTGGGACATTATAACATAAGCACAGACCGGGATAAAGAATCTTTTTGACTCTCGCAGTGATAGAGTGACATTTTCCTATAGTACAGGTATAATTCTATTTAAGAATCAGGAAAAGGGAGGTCAAAAATGCAAAACACTTTTGGCAAGGCAATTGTACAATTGCGAAAAGAAAAAGGACTGACGCAGAAGGAATTGGCAGATACATTAGGTGTAACTGATAAAGCCGTCTCCAGGTGGGAGACTGATAAAAACTACCCTGACATCGAAACTCTGCGTCGTCTTTCCAAGATGTTTGACGTCTCAATTGACGATATGCTGAAAGGTGATTTAAAAATCGTTCCTAAAAAGACGCCGATTAAAAGAATTATGGTAATAGCAATTATTATAATCGTGATTGCATATATGTTTCCTGTATACAACTGGCAAAGGGTAATCAATTACAACTATTTCGGTGCACAAGAAGCCGCCTATCTGATGTTCAGAGGTTGGCCAACAGAATATGCAGAGGTGCAGCAGATTATTGATTTGGCAGAAGGAGCTTTTTCGAAAGTTGGAATATCTGAAGCGGAGGCCAAAGAGACATACGGAGCCTTAAGCAGATATTGCATAACAGATGATTACGAAAATGTTAAAACGCAAAAACATAAATTAAAAATTTGTTCGGTCCACCTAAAACAATACACCTCGGAATATACAGGATATATTTGGGTTCGCTATGATCAGGAAGGCTTAACAGAAGAAGGGGACATAGATATGGGCAGTTGGGATGCGATGGCATTATGGTGTCTTGAAAAAGACGAAACCGGAAACTGGTACGTGGCCAAAGTAAGAGAAATGCCTTAGCAATTTAAAGTTCATTTTCGCGCTCAAAAATGATATAATAAATCGCTAACATCAAAAGGAGTGTGAAATATGAATCAAAGAGAACTTAAAGAAATAAGAAGACGATTCAGCCTCGAAAAGGACAGCATCAGCCACATCTATGGCTGCTATGTCAATGCGGCAAAAGAAATCGTAACAAAAATAGATATGTCAGTGGGTCTTATGGAGCAGGAGGAAGCAGAGATGTATCTGAAACTCCTCAAGAAAGCCATTTCCGGTAATTTGGGAAGAAACCTTCTTGATATACCTTTTTCTGTCGCGCAGGTGGAGAACAGTGACGAGCACAGGCTTCTTCAGGCTCTCAGAACTTCTCACCTGAAGGACGAAAACATGAGAGACCTGATGTATGACAGAATCATCGAAAGTATCGATATGGGTGAAGACAGCTACGTAATTTTGATGGCAGCTGACTCCTATGACGTACCTTTTAAGGGCGGAGACGACGAAATATTTGATGAAGGCTCAAATGAAGTTTTCGATTACATAGTTTGCGGCATCTACCCTGTCAAAGACGCCAAATCAGCACTGAGATACCAATCAGAAGAAAAGGCCTTCAGAAGTGCTTCTACAGGCCACGTTATCGGTACACCTGCTATTGGATTCATGTTTCCGGCTTTTGACGGAAGATGTGCCAACATATATAACGCCCTTTACTACAGCCGCGACATTTTGGAAATTCACGATGAATTCATCAAGGGAATCTTCAATGTCGAAGAAGTTCCTATGTCAGCGGGTGCACAGATAAATGCCTTCGGCGGTGTACTGGAAGAGGCGCTGGGAAGCGATTGCAAGCTGGAAGTTATTCAGGCAGTTCATGGCGAAATCCGCGAAAAACTGCAGCTTCACAAGGAAAACAAAGAAATCGAACTTCCTGAAATATATGTGGAAGATGTGGATGATATTCTCCGCAAAAAAGGAGTTTCTGCTGAAAAAATCGAAGCTTTTAATCAGGCCTGCCAGCAACAGCTGGGTGGCAGCGGAGTTTTCAATCCTGCTAACCTGATTGAAACCAAGAAGTTTGAGATGGCAACTTCAGAAGTAAAAATCACAGTAGATCCTGAATTCGCAGGTTCTATCCAGACAAAGGAAATCGACGGCATTCAATATATTCTTGTTCCTGTAGGCGAGGGTGTAGTAGTAAACGGAATCGATATCAGCGTAGAAGAATAAAAAAATAACAAAGGCGACCTTTTAAAGGCCGCCTTTTGACATCTTATGAATTAAATAAAACCGATTTTTTTCTCGCGAGGTTTTGGACCATCGTCGATTGGAACAAAGACAGGAATATCTTCGACTTCGATGGTGAGCATTTCTTCTTCAGTGGCATTGAAGTTTGATGTCACACGAGTTGCCTGGCATTCCAGGACTTTTTCGAAGAAGTTACGAACGTCACGGCCATTACCGAAGTTATCATCCTTGTGAGCTTCCATCTCAGTTAAGTATTCAGCTACAGCTGCAGCAGCCTGATCGGTTAAGATGAGGCTGTATTTTTTGCACATTCCTTTAAAAATCTCAATGAGGTCTTCTGCATTATAATCCGGGAAGTGAATGTATTTGTTGAATCTGGATTTGAGGCCCGGGTTGCTTTCGACAAATTTGCCCATCAAGTCAGGGTAGCCTGCAACTATTACAATTAAGTCGTCGCGGTTGTCTTCCATAGCCTTGAGGATTGTGTCGATAGCTTCCTGGCCGAAGTCCTTGTCACCACCCTTGTCCAAAGTGTAGGCTTCGTCGATAAAAAGGACGCCGCCCAGAGCACGTTTAATCTTTTTTTGAGTCTTAACTGCAGTTTGGCCGATGTATTCAGCAACCAAATCAGAACGGTCAACTTCTACCAGATGACCCTTTGAAAGTATTCCCATTTCCTTGAAGAAACATGCCAGGATTCTGGCAACGGTAGTCTTGCCTGTACCCGGATTGCCGGTGAAGACCATGTGCTTGGAAGTGGCTACACCTTTGAGACCGCGTGCTTCACGCATCTGCTGAAGCTTAGCCATGCCTACAATGTTCTGAACTTCAGTCTTTACACTGTCAAGACCTATGAGGGCTTCCAGCTCTTCCTTTGGAGAAGGTCCCTTCTTGTCAGGATCCTCGTCAGGAACTAATTTAACACCATTTGCACCCGGAATATATGGGAAAATGTCGTCAGCTGTAAGTTTGAGTACCTCAGATTCAGGCAGATTTGGAAGCGTTGAGAGTCTTGTCGCCTGTTTACCGATGACCTTTTCAAAGAAAGTACGAACATCGCGGGCATTGCCGAAGTTTTCGTCTTTGAATTTTTCCATAGCGGTAATATGATCCTTAACTGCACCTTGTGCTTCAGGTGTCATAGTGAGTTCATACTTCTTGCACATGCCATTGAAGATTTCGATGAGTTCATCTGCATCGTAGTCATCAAAGTTCATATATGTTGTAAATCTGGATTTGAGACCCGGATTACTGTCTATGAAGTCGCTCATCAGTTCAGGATAGCCGGCTACAATGACGATAAGGTCGTCTCTGTGGTCTTCCATCTCTTTGAGGATGGTGTCAATAGCTTCCTGACCGAAGTCGTTGCCGCCCTTGTTTAGAGTGTAAGCTTCGTCGATGAAGAGGATGCCGCCGTAAGCTTCTTCGATTTTTTTCTGAGTTTTAACGGCAGTTTGTCCTATGTATTCAGCAACCAGGTCGGAACGATCCACTTCCACAACTTGTCCCTGGGACAAAACTCCCAGTTCCTTGTAGATTCTGCCGATAATACGAGCAACGGTAGTTTTGCCTGTACCCGGATTTCCTGTGAAGACCAGGTGCTTTGAAGTAGGGATGGTTCTTATTCCCATCTGTTCACGCTTCTTTTGGAGTTTAATCAGATTGATTGTACTTTGAACATCGTTCTTTACGTTGGTCAATCCGATTAAAGAATTGAGCTCATCCATCGGGTTAACATATGGCTGCTGGGAAGCTTTCTTTTCTTCTTCAGCCTTCTTTTGTTCTACAGCTTTCTTTTCTTCGATAGTAGGTTCGCTGTTGATTTTTTTAATCAGGTTGTCGTAGTTAGACTTACCTGTCGTATTGCCGCCGTCAGCTGATTTCTTGTAAAGTTCAAGAGCCTTTTGCAGGTTCTTTTCTACGCCGCACCCCATTTCATAACAATAACCAAGGTTGCAGAAAGCGGAAGCGTTGTTTTGGTCAGCAGCTTTGCGATACCATTCAATGGCCTTTGCATAATCTTTATCACGGCCTCTGCCGTGGAGGAAATACTGACCCAGCATATTCTGAGATGCAGCATCACCCTGATTTGCAGCCTTTAAATACCATTCATAAGCTTTTTCGTAGCTTTTTTCTACATGTATCCCCTCGTTATAGAAATATGCAACATTGGACTGTGCTGCACGGTTGCCGCCTCTGGCAGCCAGCATAAAGAGGTCAAACGCCTTTTTTAGGTCAACAGCAGTACCTTGTCCGTGTTGATACATATACGCCAGGTTGTTTATAGAATTGCCGTGGCCGCGGTCTGCAGCCTTCTGATACCATTCAATAGCTTTTTCGTAGCTTTGAGTAACACCTTTTCCATGGTTATAGTATCTGCCCACTTTGAACATAGACTCTGTGTTGCCGTTTTTTGCTGCTTTCAGATACCATTCGAAAGATGCAAGACTGTCAGCGGCTACAACTCTGCCGATTTCATAAAAATAGCCCAGTTTGTATTGGGAGTAAGCGTTATTGTGCTCGGCGCATTCTTTATATAATTCGTAAGCCTTTTTATAATCCTTCTGGACGTGACGCCCGAATTCATAACAATATGCAATATTGCTTTTTCCAAAGTAACTGCCCTGATCTGCAGCTTTTTTGAACAATTCGTATGCCTTGGCATCGTCTTTTGCCACACCCTGACCGTTGAGATAGAGACTTCCAAGATTGTTTTGTGCTCCGGACAGTCCGGCGGCAGCAGCTTTTTCGTACCATTGACGAGCCTGTACATAATCCTGCTTACAGCCGCGGCCAATGTCATAGGAATAGCCCAATTGGAACTGAGCGTTTGCATGGTTTTGGTTAGCTGGGCTTGTAAAAAGTGCAAAAGCCATTTCAAAATCCCCGGCGTCACGATATTTTATTCCGTCCTGATATAATTTTTCTGCAGTTGACAAGTTGTTCACCTCATTTATTTATATAATCTGTTGCAGTTGTTTTAGTTCTTCTTCTGTGAGTTCTCTGCATTGACCTTCTGCCAAATCGGATGGCAGATGAAGATTGCCCATAGCAAGTCTGTGAAGCTCTGTTACCTTGCCGCCGTAACAGCCGAACATTCGCTTAATCTGGTGATATCGACCTTCTTTGAGGGTTACCGTACCGGTTTTTTCGCCGGTAATAGTAAGACTCGCCGGCTTACAGACACCGTCGTTAAGCTCCACACCTGATTCAAATCCTTGAATCATTTCTTCTGTCACAGGAACATCCAGCTCCACGTGATAAATCTTTTGAACATGTTTCTTCGGTGCCAGAATGTTGTGAGCAAGAACACCGTCGTCAGTAATGATCATAAGCCCTGTGGTATCGCGGTCAAGTCTGCCGGCAGGAAAGAGGTCACGGCCGCTGAATTCTTCCGGTACCAGCTCCAGTACTGTTTTGTGATCTCTATCTTCTGTTGCGGAGACGTAGCCTTTTGGTTTATTAAGCATCAGATAGACGTTTTTTTGAAATTTAAGAGGCTTGCCATCTACAACTATGAGACTTTTTGCGGCGTCTACTTTAAGGTCATAAGCTTTGATGACTTCACCATCGACGGTCACACGTTTTTTCTTTATTAAAGTTTTTACTTCGCTTCTGGAATAAACTCCTTGTGATGCGATAATTTTGTCAATTCGTTCCACGAAAAAACTCCTTTCAATATGGAAATTCTACCATACAATATGATAAAATAAAAGAAAAAAAGGAGGCTGGCGTTATGAGTTTTCACGAAGAAGCATTTGAAGGCGCAGCTAAAATAGTTGCCGGAATGATGGACGAAGCAGATGTCCCTATGACAAAAGATGGTGCAGAAAAAGTTGCTGAATTTTTCGGCTTGCTTTATAAGAAAATGAGAGATATTGCTGAAGAAGTGGATGAAGAACCTGCTAAACCGGGCTCCTTTGAAATTTACAAGGACAAAGCAGGTGAATACCGTTTCAATCTTAAGGCATGCAACGGACAGATAATTGCCTCATCTCAAGGATATAAGAGTAAAGACTCCTGCCTTAATGGTATTGAAAGCGTAAAGAAAAGCTCCCAAGAAGCATCTGTGAAAGAAATATAATTAAGGAGGACTCTTATGAAAAAAGAAATTTTTACAATCAATTCCAATATAGATAATCTGCCTCTCAGCGTGGCTGTTATCGCACCTGAAGGAGATGTTAAAGGCGTCGTACAGCTGGCACATGGTATGGCAGAACATAAGGCCAGATATTTTCCTTTTATGGAATTTTTGGCTGAAAATGGCTATGTAACAATTCTCCACGATCACAGAGGTCACGGCGACAGCGTCAAGTCCAAGGAGGACTGGGGCCACTACTATACAACTGACATATCAGCTATGGTGGAAGACACTCATATTATGACAGAATACATAAAAGGTCAATATCCTGATAAACCTGTGTATCTCTTTGGACACAGTATGGGTTCACTGGTAGTGAGAGCATATCTTAGAAAATACGATGCAGAAATCGACAAACTAATCGTTTGCGGTGCACCCGGCAAGAACCCTGCCGTAGGAGCAGCCAATGCAATCATAGCAATTCTCAAGGCTTTCAAAGGAGACAGACATGTGAGTAATCTAATGTTCAATCTGTCCCTTGGTGGATTCAACAAGAGTGTTGAAAATCCAAGAACTCCTTGCGACTGGCTGTCTGTAAATACTGAAAACGTAGATAAATACCTGGCTGATCCTATGTGCGGATTTGGATTTACTCTCAACGGATATAAGCATTTGATGGGCGTTATGGGCGAATGCTTTGATGAAAAAGGCTGGGGTATGGCCAATAAAGACATTCCTATTTTCTTCATCGCAGGCAGCAACGACCCATGTATCGGCGGCAAAGATGGCTGGCTGGACAGCCAGATTTTCCTGAGAAAAATGGGATATACTAATGTTGACGGTAAACTTTATGAAGGCTATCGTCATGAAATCCTGCAAGAAGAAATTGCTGAAGAAGTTTATAAGGATGTTCTGGATTTTATTGAAAAGTAAAGTCGTACGTGTTATACTTTTACTCTAAAACTAAAAAGGGGGAATACACAATGAAGAGGAAAATTTTACCGCTGATGCTCATTGCCGCGGCAGTAGCTGTTTTCTTGACATACGAGGTTGAAGACAGTGGGTCTGCTGAATAGAACTTCTGCGTGGGATAAAGAATGGAAAGACCTTGAAAGGAAAGAAGCTAAGTTTATCGAAAAGCGAAAGGAAGGACCGACTTCCACACTCATCAATAAACTGGACAGATTCGTTCCTCAAAAACTTAGTGATACGCTGGACAAGGCTTTTTCTAAGGGGTTTGAACTCATATTTGAAAAGGGTACAGGGGTAATTGAAAAAACCTATGACAAAGAGAGACGTCAGACCGATTTCCAGGTTAACACATACGCGGCAGAAATCAAAGCGGACAGACGAAGCGTCCGCAATTTTACAAAACAGGCCAAGTCTGCTAAATTGACAAACCTTATGGTGTCTAGTGTGGAAGGCATAGGACTGGGACTTGTAGGTGCCGGAATACCGGATATTCCGATCTTTGTAGCTATGGTTTTGAAGAGCGTTTACGAAGTGGCTCTCAGTTATGGCTATGAATACGAGTCTGATGAGGAAAAAGTTTTTATCCTCAAAGTAATCGAAACGGCTATGTATGATGAAGCAGAATTTATAATGCACAATGACGAGCTAAATGAAATCATTGAACAAATCGTAGAAGACGGCGATACTATGGAGGGATTCAAGGTAGATAAGAACGCTCAGATAGAGCGTACGGCCAAGGCACTTTCCAAGGAAATGCTGTATACAAAATTCCTGCAGGGCCAGATGATAGTCGGTATTGCAGGCGGAATCTTTGACCCTATTTATATTAACCGTATCAGCAATTATGCGGTTCTAAAATACAGAAGGAGATTTCTAAGAAGCAAAGTGAGTTCGTAACCTTCCTCACTATAAACAAAACTACAGGAGCAAACAATGAAAGACAAGACTTTAAAGTTGACCAGGGCTGCTCTTATAGCGGCCCTTTACGTTATTTTGACATTTTTATCTCAGATGTTCGGACTTGCCAGCGGAGTAATTCAGTTCAGGTTGTCAGAGGCACTGACCTTTATGCCTATGCTATATAAAGAGTCTATCTGGGGACTTACTATAGGATGTTTGATTGCTAATGTGCTGACAGGCTGTGCTTTTTGGGATGTAATATTCGGAAGTATAGCAACTCTTTTAGGTGCACTGGGGACTTACTATATAGGACGAAAGATTCCTATTCTCGGGCCGCTGTTCCCGATTTTGAGCAATATGCTGATAGTTCCGGCGGTACTGCAGGCAGTTTACGGGGCTCCCGAAAGTTTTTGGTTTTTAATGATTACCGTAGGAATCGGCGAGATAGTATGTTGTGGTTTGATGGGCTTTAGCCTATACAAAGTATTTAAGAAAATAGATATTCAATGACTTCTTGAACAAGAAGTCATTTTTATTGTCTAAAATTAGCAAAATGTGGTTGTTAAAAGAAATGAAATATGATATTGTTTAAGCATAAACGAACGAAAATTAAAAATGTTTATAAAATTGCAAAATACCGATGTTTTTAAGAGGTGATTTAATGGAATTTAAGGAATTAACTGTAGATGAATTGTCCCAAGGTTATGTCTGGGATGAATCTGCAGGTGCTTATATTTGCATTTTTTGTGGAGAAAGATTCGAAGAAGGACTGATTCATAGTTCCCATGGACGAATGCTTACCGCAGAAAGAGCTGTCAAGGAACATATTACAGATGCGCATGGAGGAGTGTTTGACGGACTTACTTCTCTTGACAAACAAATTCATGGGTTATCTGATTCTCAAAGAGATATTCTTGAAGGAATGTATATGGAAAAGGATAATAAGACTCTGGCAACAGAACTGGGAATCAGCGTTGCAACTGTGAGAACGCATAAGTTCAACATACAGCGCATGAAACGTGAGGCCAAAATTCTGCTGGCCCTTTTGGAACAAATAGAAAATCCGGACGTTGTAAACGAAAGAAAGCGTCTTGATCCTAAATCAGACGGAGGACAAGAACCATTCGCTTATCAAGATAACGAATTCGAAATTAACCGTCTGCACCCATTCTTTACACAGTTCAATCTAAAATAGGAAAAGAGACATCATTAGAAGAGGTAAGAAAATGAATCCAACATTGCAACAAAGAGATAACAGAAACTTGATTCTGTTTATTATCAGTTACACACTGAATAACTTGGTCAGCGGTGTGCTTTATGACACATATGTAAACTATCTCCAGGAAGTATCATTGCCGATAGCAACTTCTTTCTGGTCATTCTATGGATATGCAACATTTATCAGTGCAGCGGCTTTGTTACTGGTACCAAAGACAGGCTACAAGAAACTGTTACTTTTCTGTGCTGTAGCTTGCACTGCAGCTTTCTTCTCAGTACTGTGGATCGACTCTGAAATCGTATTCTATGTGACTACAATACTGGCACTCACAGGCGTACAGCTGCATTTTATCATGCTTGCACCGTATGTTGCAGCTTATACAGGAAATGCGGGAGATAAGGATATCGACTGGTATACAAAGACATATTATATAGGATATATTGGTTATTTCCTGACAACATATTTAGGCGGCGTATTTACTGTAAAGATGTTCTCCATGAGAGCAGACATCACTTATGAAGCCGCAAAAAAACTGACAGAATACATTGCGGATGTTACACCTGCAATGAAGGCTGCATATATTCAGGGAAATGAAGACGTTCTCTTAATTACAGGAATCGTTGCAGCCATTTCAATAATTCCGGTTATTTTCATAAAAGAAGAAAAGGCAGACTATGCGGTAATTGAAACAGCAGAAAAGAAGCCTTCACTGGGTGAAAGAGCAAAAGATATTTTAAGTTTACTGACAAACAAGGATGCTGTTGTTTATTTGGCTTACTGGACAATCATTTCATTTGCAATGGGACTGTTCACATCCTATTACACAGTATTCCTTAACAGAAACCTGCATATTGATAAAGCAACTTCATCATTATTGGTTTCAATTTCATACGCAGCAATTGTTCTCTTTATGTTGTTTACTCCATACGTAGTAAAGAAACTGGGCAACGTAGGAACAATCTGTATGACAGTTATTGGCTCAGTACCGTTTATGCTGATTATCGCCAACGGAGATATGTTTGGCGGAGCAATGGTTCCTGTTGTAGGTGTAGCACTGTTTATGAGAGCCGGTCTTGCAAATCTATGCAGTCCTGCAGAAAGCCAGCTTACAATGAGCATTGCACCGAAGCATTTAAGACCTGCATATACGTCCATAATTAATTTCCTTGCAGGATTTATCAGCATTGTAAGCGGTATGTATACGGGTCAGATCCTTTTCGTTACTCAGGAAGGCTATCGCACAGCTTACTACATAGCTGCGGCACTTTATGCACTGGCAGCGCTGATAATGTTCTTCGGACTACGCAAATATAATCAAAAGAACAAAGCACAAGAATAATTCTTATTATGATAAGAAGGGGAATAGAGGATGCTATATAATTCAAAACTTGCAGATTTTAAAAACTTAATCAGCAAGATAGAAATGATAGATAACACAAGAAACTCACTTATTTATTGGGATAAGATTACAAATATGCCGCCTGAAGGCATTGAATATCGCTCCAAGGTAATGGCTTATCTGGCTGAAGAACAATACAAACTTTTTTCAGGCAGAGAGTTTGCCGGATATGTGAAGTATTTCAAAGATAACAAGAAAAACGACCATATAACAGATGCGATGGTCCGCAGGATTTATGACAGCTCATATGCTTTGCACAAAATCCCTGAGAAAGAGTATCACGATTATGTAGAACTCTTTACAACGGCAGAACAAATCTGGGAAAAGGCGAAAAAAGAAAACCAATACGAAGTGATTCGCCCTTACTGGGAAAAAATCTTCGATTATTTCCGAAAGTTCGCAGAGTACTGGGGCTACGAGGGAGAACCTTATGATGCCTTGATGGGCTACTACGAAAAAGGTCTGACTGTAGAGAAAATGGATGAGATGGTTAGTGAAATCAAATCTGTTCTCATCGGATTCAGAAAACAGATTCAGGATGCTGCAGAAACTGAAGCCGTAACCCTTGAAGATATACCTGTTATAGATGCTGCTACTCAGCAGAAAATCTGGAAGATGATTCTTTCACAACTTGGATTTTCTTTCACTGCCGGAAGAGTGGATACGGGTTCACACCCAACAATCCTGTCAAACTCGCCATCGGATGTAAGAATCGTCAGCACGTGTAACGAACAGGATTTTCGTGCCGGTATTTTCAACATTCTTCATGCAGGGGGTAAAGGAATCTACCATCAGTCAATTGATAAGGACTTGATGGGGACTTTCCTGGCAGATACTCCTTCATGGATATTCGAAGAAGCAATCGGCAGATTTTATGAAAATATTATAGGAAAGAGCAAAGGCTTCTGGCTCAGATTTTACGATGAGATATGCGAAATTGCACCGCAGTTGAAAAAATATACAGCCTGTCAGCTTTTTAAGAGCGTCAACAACGTTGAGCCCGGTGCAGTGAGACTTGAGGCAGATGAACTGTCCTACCTGCTACATATAATTATCAGATACGAAATAGAAAGAGAAATCTTTAAAGGGAAAATAAGCACAGAGGATATACCTGAAATATGGAATAAAAAATACGAGGACTATTTAGGGGTAAAACCTGCAAATGACAGCGAAGGAGTGCTGCAGGATATCCATTGGTCAGCAGGATATGTGGGATATTTTCCAACTTATCTGCTTGCAGAACTAATGGCAGCGCAAATTAAGTCGGCTTTAGAAGAAGCTTGCGGAGATTTGGACCAGCTTATTTCAGAAGGAAGATTTGAGGTTATTAATAAGTGGCTCAAAGAAAATATCTTTAAGCACGGAGCGATTTATACAAACGCAGAACTTTTAGTGATTTCAACGGGCAAGGGACTGGATTCGGTTCATTATATTGACTACTTGCGGAATAAGTTTTCCGAGGTATATAAAACAAAGTTATAAGCAAAAGAAAGACAAAAAGGAGAAAGACACAATGCAAACTTTATTAAGAAAGATCGGCCTGAATGAAAAGATGGCAAGAAACTTCTGGGGCATTATGATTATTGCATTTGCAGGTGCAATCATCTACGGCCTGCCTTACTTCAGATATGACTACTATGATGCATATCTGGAAGTTTACAACTTAACTGACGCTCAGATGGGTGTATTCGGTTCCATTCTGGGTATCTTCGGTATGATTTCCTACCTCTTTGGTGGTGTTGTATGCGACAGATTCTCAACAAGAACTATCCTGACAGTATCCTTAATCGGTACAGGCCTTGGTGGTTTTGTTCACTTATTACCTTTAAGCTATGAAGCATTACTTTGCCTGTATGCTTTCTGGGGATGCTCTTCCCTGTTCGCATTCTGGCCATGCTGCATCAAGGCAGTTCGTGTACTGACTGGTAACGATGACCAGGGTAAGGCTTTCGGTTTCTTCGAAGGAGGTCGTGGTATCGGTGCTGCTGTAATGGCAACAGGTGCTGTAATGGCATTCAAGTTCGGTGCAGGCGCTATGGAAGACCAGGTTGCAGGTATGAAAGCAGCTATTATCTTCTACTCCCTGTTAACAATCCTGATGGGTGTTTTAACATGGATCACAGTTAAAGATGGTAAGATGGAAGCAAGCGACAAGATTTCCTTCAAGGGTATTGGAGAATTAATTAAGATGCCTGCAGTTTGGATTATCGGTTTAGCTACATTAACTAACTATGTAATGACATTATCCATCTACTATTTCACTCCTTACTTAACAGAAATTTTAGGAGCATCCGTAGTATTCGGTGCAGCAGTTGCAGCTGGTAAGAGATGGTTATCCTACGTTGGTTCCATCGGTGGCGGCTATATCACTGACAAAATCGGTGCAGGCAAGTTGATTTTTGTATCCTTCATCGTAATGGCTGTTGGTACAGTTGCTATGCTGGCTCTGCCACAGAACTCAAGCAGCGTATTATTATTCGTAATCCTGTTCTTCATTGTTTACACATTCTACAATGTAAACTACTCCCAGACTTGGGCTATGATGAGTGAAGGTGCAATCCCTGAAAGATTATCCGGAACAGCAGCAGGTCTGATTTCAACAGTTGGTTACTTACCTGAAATCTTCATCTCTTTAGTTGCAGGTTACACATTAGATGCTTATCCTGGAGCTGAAGGTTACCAGAAATACTTCACATTCGTAGTAATCATGATGGTTGCCGGTGCTATCGTATCCTTAGTATGGATGAAGATGCTCAAGAAGAATAAGTAATCTGATAAAATGAAAAAGTTAAATAACATTGAATGTATTCTGGAAAGGGTGTACATAGAAACTCCCGTTGATACTGACGGAGACGGCAAACTGGATTTGGTTGCTGCCTATATCACCCGTCCTGTATCAACACTTCAAGGGGAAAAGGTTCCTGCAGTGTACGTTGCAAACCCTTATATGATGCTCTGCAACGAAGACGATTATGTTCCTCATAATGTGGACCTTGAAGTAAAAATATATCCTGAACAGAATATCAAGGAATCAGATATACGATATGATTTCAGCAAGGAACCTGTTTATGAAGCAGAGTTTCCAAGGAAAACAAGGGGATATGCAGAAACTTCAATCCTTGATGAAAAGGTTGAATTCGACTGCATTTCAGAATTATATGCTTATCTGAATCAGAAGGGTTATGCGTCAGTGTTCTGTGCAGGACTTGGAACAAAAGGCTCAGAAGGGTATACTCTCACAGGCTCAAGAGAAGAAATTATGGCTTTCAAGGCTGTAATTGACTGGCTGAACGGAAGATGCCGCGCATTTACCGACAAAGAAAACAACATCGAAATTAAAGCTGATTGGTGTACAGGTAATGTAGCCATGTCAGCAAAATCCTACCTTGGCACTATGTGCATCGGAGTTGCGGCAACAGGTGTTGAAGGTCTTAAGACAATTATCCCGGAAGCCGGAATTGCAAACTGGTATGATTATTACCGCTGCAACGGACTTAACCTTCCTGCTCTTGGATGGCAAGGTGATGACCTTGACATTTTGGCAAAGTACTGCTTTAGCCGTAAGCTGGATGCAGAAGATTATGCAGGAGTTGCCGAAGGTTACGATGCGGCACACAAAAAATTGCTGGAAGGTGAAGACAGAGATTCCGCAAACTATAATCTGTTTTGGGATGAGAGAAACTATCTCAACCAGATAGGAAATTATAAGGGTTCTGTGTTTATCATTCACGGTATCAATGACTGGAATGTAAAGACAAATCAGTGCTGTCCGCTTTTTGCAGAACTCGAAAAGCATGGAATAGAGAGAAAAATGCTGCTTCACCAGGGGGAACACGTATATGTATATGACCTGGAAGGAGCACCTACTTTGGAACTCATTGAGCAGTGGCTTGCTTACTATCTTAAAGGAGAAGACAACGGAGTTGAAAAGCAGCCAAGGGTTATTGTAGAAAGCAATTTGGATCAGAGCAAGTGGATGACCTCTGAAACCTGGCCGCCTGAAGGCTGGAAATATGTTAATTTCCCTGTGGAAAAAGGCAATGAAGAGGCGGTTTTCATTGATAATTTGAGCAAAACGGTTTATAACCGTGAAAAAGACAACCTTAAGGAATGGTTGGACGAGTTGGTTTTATCCAACGATGATGCTTATAAAAACCGCTTAAAATTCGTATGCAGCCCATTTGATGCTTTTGAAGCTGCGGGTAAACAGGAACTGAGAATTGCAGGTACCGTAAAAGTGGGCTTTGATGCAGCCATTGATAAGGACACTGGAATACTGAGTGCGATGCTGGTAGATTTGGGAGAAGACTGTCGAATCACCGCAGAAGAAGTGAAAGTTGATGAAGTTATCGGCACATACAAGTTTGCTTTAGAAAGCGAACCGTCCCAATACAAAGTAATCAGCCGCGGCTGGCTCAATGCTCAGAACAGAAAATCATTGTGGTCCAAGGAAGAAATCAAACAAGGTGAATTTTATCATTACGAGTTTGATATGGTTCCTACAGACCACTCGGTCAGAGCTGGACATAAGCTGGGCCTTATTATCTACGGCATAGATGCAGAAGCAACTCAAAGACCGGATACGGTGACAATGGTCAAAGTGAAAGAAAATTCAATATTTGCAAAAGTACCGGTTGTTTTATAAAGTATTTAAGTCAAATTAAAAATGGCTCCTTCTTTAAACGAAGGAGCCATTTCTTTTTTAGTCTTCAATTCCCAGCAGGTACTTATCAAGAAGTTCTACCGAATCCTGAATGCAGTCGTTGCAGCTTCTTAAAACATTGCCTGTGTTCACACCTTTGAGTTCACTGCAAATGATGGAGCCGTTCTTATCAGCAAATTCTTTGGTTAATGCCTGCATCATTCTGTAGCAGGATTTTTTTGTCTGAGGGTTATCCATATTGCCGTCACTCATCTTCATTCCGATAACCAGTGCCATAGCGGATACTGCACCGCATGTTCCCATGTTGCCCATGCCAAAGCCGAGTGGTTCTGCCAGTTTGAAGGTTGTAATAGCGTCTGCACCCATTACATGACAGAAGGAGCAGGCTACTGACTGAGCGCAGTTAAAGCCTTGCTTATGTAACATTACTGCTTGTTCTTTTCTATTCATTTATAATACCTCTACTTCACTATAAATTTAGGGTTCTTAACCTTTATATCGGGGTCTTTAACGATTCTTTCAGCTTTTACTTCGAGAAGTTCGGGTGATTTTAAATATTTCAGCCATTCTCTGAAGCATTGACCGTAATAATGGCCGTCGGCGATTCTTTCATCAGTAACAATACCGAGTTCCATGACTTTACGTTTTTCGGGCTGGTCTTCTTTGTTAAATATAATTTTAGTTGAAGGTTGACCCATTGAAACGAAGACACCTGTTGTTCCAAATTCATATAAGTGGTGATAGATTGCACCCACTCTGATTGAAGCCAGATTAGTAATAAACAAAGATGTATGAAATGGGCTGGCATGAACGATGCTTAGCGGAAGCCAAAAATGCTTGTCAATGAATTTGATAATAGGAACGGCCACTGAAAGAAGTCCGGGGAATCTGACCAAAGCCTTTGCAAGCTTATCCATTGCGGTTTCAGACTCTTTGTCCTGACAGTTTTCGATGGCAGCAGTTATCTTTTCGTTAACAGTAAAGATATCATCATCCAGGTTGAAATATATCTTGTTAACTGTACTTGCTTTTTTAATCGGTGTAAGTGTTACGAAAGAAACGCAGAAATGATTTCTTGCATACACTCTTTTATTCATTACAAATCTGTTTAAATAGGGATTATTTGCTGCCGTGCGCAGATAAGCGGCAATTATGATACTCATATGGTTCATAGGAATACCTCTTTTTCTGCATTTGCCGATATAAGTCTGCAAATAGTCCATATCTATCTCTCTGGTAATTGAGTTGCTTGCGTCGTAGCGTTTATCCATAATATAAGGAACGATTTCGTACATTGGATCGTCCGATACGACTCTGTAACCATCTCTTCTATACATAATATAACTCTCCATATCTCATCAAATAACTTAAACCCATTATAACCGAAAAATATAGAGAAAACAACAAAGTAATATGTTATAATGTCCTTAAAGATTTCTTAAGAACGAGGTATAATTTATGGAATATCGCCTTTACAAAGAAGAAGACTATAAACTGAGCAAGTGGATGGGAGGAACTACCAAGGAACTGGCTTTGTTTCCTGAAGGAAGCTCCTATTTAGAACGCAATTTTATGTGGCGTCTCAGTTCAGCTACTATAGATAAGGAAGAATCAGATTTTACCAAACTTCCTGACTATGACAGAGTACTTATGGTACTGGAAGGAGAAGTTGTTTTGAGCTACGAAGGGGAAAGAGTGGCAAGGCTCAAAGCTCTGGAACAGGATAGATTTGACGGCGCTTCCAAAACTAAGAGTTTCGGCAAGATTACAGACTTCAATCTGATGGTCAGAAAGGGTATGGAAGGTTATTTGGACCTGATTTGGCCTGAACAAGAAAAGCAAGTGTGTACTTCAACGGAGGAAACAGAACTTAAATTAGTGACGCACACTCTTTACTGCAAAGAAGGATACTCCGTAGTGTCTTTCGGTGGTGACAGCCACATGATTAGTGCAGGACAGCTTATGGTTCTTGAATATGAAGCTGACGAAAAGGTTGAATATTCTATCATGGGCGAAGGCGTTGTAATTCGTGGTCAGATTTTTTATAATGATATGAAATCTGAAATCGCTCCTGAAGTTATTCCGGAGGAAAAAGCAACCTTTGAAGATTTTAAAACTTGTATCTTCTTGGCAAATACTCAGTTCAGATGGGCAAAGTATATATTCAAGAGCATTAAGACCACTTGGTACGACGAAGCATTATCATCAGCCATCGCAAGAGTTGAAAAGGTGTATTTAACAACTGCCGTTATGGTTCTGGGAATAGTCGGAATTGGCGTGGCTCTTGCATTAGCAGAGACGGGGACAGCAGTTTCTGTCGCGTCACTGCTGGCGTGGATTTTAGCTGACTGTCTTTTAATTTCACCGGCTATCTATATGGCATTTATGCCAAAGCCGGTTAAAAAACACATTAAGGATCTTGACAAACTCACTCCGTATGAACAAAGAGTGAGGGAGGCACAGTTGGGTGAGAACAAGAGTACTGAAAAAGTACTCAAGAAATACAAAAACAGTGGCCGCAATTTAGGTCAGTAGAGGTGACATATGGCAGATAAGATTTTTAAAATTGCATTACTTGGCTTCGGCAACGCAGGTCAGGCTTTTGCCAAAATGCTGTTGGCAAAAGAAGAAAAAATTGAAAAAGTATATGACACCAAGATTTTGGTGACAGCGATCGCAACAGGGTCAAAGGGTAATTTAGTCAAAGCGACAGGCGTAGACTTGGTTCGTGCTCTTGATGATGTGGAAAAATACGGCAAATTTAAGAACGAAGATGAATTGGTATCATTATCAACCATGGAGATTGTGGAACAGGCAGATTACGACGCTATCGCAGAAATGACACCACTGAATATCTTCACCGGACAACCTGCAATCAGTCATATTGAGGGAGCATTTACCCGCGGTAAGCACGCTATCACAGCAAACAAAGGCCCAATCGCCTGGAAGTACAAGGAACTCAAAGAACTGGCCCGTCAAAAAGGAGTTAAATTCTTCTACGAAACTACAGTTATGGATGGGACACCAGTGTTTAATCTGGTAGAGAAGACTTTGCCGCTTGCTGAAGTTACGGAAGTTTCAGGAATACTCAACAGCACCACCAACTTTATCCTTGAAGAAATGGCGGCGGGATGCGATTATGAGGATATTATGGAACGCGGCAGACAACTTGGATTTGTTGAAGCGGATCCGGCAATGGATATTGAGGGTTATGACGCTGCAGCAAAGATTACAGCTCTCCTCAATGTTCTTATGGATGCAGATATAACTCCTGACAAGGTGGATCGTAAAGGAATCGAAGACATTACGATGGCAGATATTGAAGAGGCAGCAGCAGAAGGAAAAGTAATTAAGCTTCTGTGCCGTGGATATCGCGATGAATCAGGCTGCGTAGTTGCCAAAGTTGCACCCGAAAAGGTAGACAAAGGAGATTTACTTGCTACAGTCAACAGTACTACTTCAATTGTTTCAATTACGACGGATATGATGAAGACGGTTACAGTTGTAGAACATGAACCTGAAATAGAACAAACTGCCTTCGGCGTATTCGGAGATTTGATGAGAATTTTAGGAGAATAAGCAAAATCAAAAAGCACTCGTTTTAAAACGAGTGCTTTTGTTGTGTCTTAAATTGATTAGAGAGCTGCAAGGATTGCATCGATTTCTTCATCCTTGCTGTTCCAGTTTGTTACCAGACGGATAACAGACTGAGTTTCGTTGTAAGGAGCCCAAGTGTAGAAGAAGAAGTTTTCTTCCAGTTCGGCAATTTTATCATTATCTACGATAACGAATACCTGATTTGTCTGATGAGGGAGCCAAAGTTTATATCCTTTTTCAACAACACCCTTAGCCAGTTTGATAGCCAGTTCATTTTCGTGACGGGAAAGTTGGTAATAAAGAGAATCTTCGCCGCCTTCAAAAAGCGCTTTCAGCTGAACAGGAATGAGACGACCCTTTGCCAGCAGTGCACACTGACGTTTAATCATGTAACGGAAATGGTCATCAAATTTTTCGGGATGAACTACAACGAGGGCTTCTCCAAAGAGAGCACCGATTTTTGTTCCGCCGATGTAGAAGGCGTCTACTAAATCTGCGATTTCTTTAATAGTTAAATCGTTGGTAGGCCAAGTCATTGCAGTTCCGAGACGAGCTCCATCCATATAGAAAGTCAGGTTATGCTTACGGCAGCATTCGCTCAGAGCTGTAAGTTCTTCTTTTGTATATACTCCGCCATTTTCAGTAGGGTGAGTAATGTAAACCATTTTAGGAATTACGCAGTGTTCATCTTCGTGATGCAGCAATGCAGTTTCGATATCGCTTGGACGAAGTTTACCTTCCGGAGTCGGCATCGCAAATTGACGATGTCCGTTTAATTCGATGGAACCTGTTTCGTGTACATAGATATGTCCTGTAGCAGGAGTGATAACGCCTTCATAAGGTCTTAAACCTGCGGAAACAGTTGTAGTATTGCAAGGTGTTCCGCCTACGAAATAATGCACATCGGCTTCAGGCTTGCCAACCCACTGACGAATCATTTCCGTACAATCATCACTGAAACTGTCCAGACAGTAGCCGTCAGTATGTTCCAGATTTGTATCCATCAGAGCCTGCATGATTTTAGGATGAGCACCTAAACTATAATCACTTCTAAAAAAATACATATGATAATCCTCCCTTATGAGTTCTGACATATTTTATCAAGTATAATTATAGGACATGCTGTAAAATTTTGCAATTAAAAACGACCCTTAGGGCCGTTATTTTTCTTTGGCGTGCTGATACTTCTCACGAGTTGCCATACCGCCCCTGAGATGCCTCTCAGCCTTGTTGTTTTCGAGGACATCTTTAACTTCCGCGGCAAGCCCCGGATTTATTTCAAGGAGTCGTTCAGTGACATCTTTATGTACTGTGGATTTACTGACGCGAAACTTTTTGGCGGCGGCTCTTACGGTGGAATTGGTCTCAACGATGTAGCGGGCCAACTCTAATACTCTTTCCTCTATGTAATCCTTCATTTCAAGACACACACTCCTTACTGATTCGTTATGACAATATATGTATGCGTCTTTTTAAATATGCTATTGAAATTAGGTCCGTATGCGGGCATAATTAAAGGTAAAGGAGCTAGAAAATGACTGACAAACTGATTTACAATAAGCCTATAACTGCAAGAAATCTGCTGGTGTTCACAATTCCTGTAATGGTAAGAATGATTTTCATTTCACTTTACAGCATTGTGGACGGTATTGTCGTGTCAAATTACGTGGGAAGTGTAGGCCTTTCGGCTATAAATATAGTATATCCCGTACTTAATGTGAGTATGGCTATCGCTTTTATGTTGGCCACAGGGGGCAATGCCATCATAGGCAAAAAACTGGGAGAGGGTAAAGTACACGAAGCCAACAGCTTTATGACTCTGATTATAATCATTAATGTGGTGCTTATTACGGTGCTGGCAGGTGCATTTTTGATGTTCGACGAGCCTATCTACAGAATCCTTGGATCTGATGATATGCTGCTTCCTTACTGCGTTGAATATGGAACCATCATAGTGCTGGGCGGGCCTGTGTGGGTTATGCAGGTTCTGTTTCAAAACTTTCTTATAACTGCCGACAGACCGAAGCTGAGTATGGGACTCTCTATCGGCGCGGGAGTATTGAATATCGTTTTGGATTTACTGTTTGTAGGTGCTTTTGATTGGGGCCTGACAGGCGCAGCGTGGGCATCTGTAGCCGGAATGATTGTCGGTGGACTTATTCCGATAGGGGTATTCGTTAACAAGAAAAACTTGCTTCACTTTGAAAAGCCTGTATGGGTAACTCGTGAAATACTCAAGGCAATGGGAAACGGTTCATCAGAAATGGTTTCGAATCTGGCATCGGCAATCACCACTGCACTTTTTAACTTGCAGATGATGGCTATTGTAGGAGAAAAGGGAGTTGCAGCAATCAGTGCAATTCTCTATCTGCAATTTATTTTTGTAGCTGTTTTCTTTGGATTCGTATCGGGTATTGCTCCTCTTGTAAGTTATAATTACGGCGCTCGTAACCGTGATAATATAAAAAAATTATATGGTTTGGCCCTTAAAATTGTTTTGATTTTCAGTGTAGTTATGTTTGCTCTTGCTGAAATAACTACCGAGTTTCTTGTTTGGGTTTTTGCATCCAAAGACCCGATACTCTCGGAACTGATGGTCTATGGATTCAGAATAATTGCCATTAGCGTACTGTTTACCGGTGTTAATGTCTTTGCATCGGGTTTCTTCACAGCCCTCAACAACGGCGTCATTTCAGCCCTGATTTCTGTTTTAAGGACCTTTGTTCTGGAGGCAGGTGCCTTGATTCTGCTTCCGGAACTATTTGGAATTGACGGTGTCTGGTGGGCTCTGCCGGCAGCAGAAATTCTGGCATCTGCAGTAGCGGTTTGGATGCTGATTAAGTACAGAAAAGTGTATGGATATTAGAGACGTATAGAAATAGCGATTTCGATAAAACCTCGCTAATTTACATTTAAAAACCTATTTCAGACATTTTGATTTTTTCTTCTTGCTTTCGATAAGGAGCCTTTTATATAATCAAAAAAACTCTAAAGAAAGCAGCACGAAATCGGAATATCGACAGGAATAGTGACTCTTAAAAGGTACAATAATAGGTGGTTCGTGTTTCATGTTTTGGACGATGAGAGCGGACGCCTATTTTGTTTTTAAGGGAGCTAGCGATAATGACTGAGAAGAGGAGACTATCTATGAGCGGGGAGACACGAGTCTACGGCTACATCAGAGTATCAAGTTGCGATCAGAATGAGGACCGGCAGTACCAAGCGATGAAGAGGCTCGGCGTTTCAGAGAGGAATATTTTTACGGACAAGCAGTCGGGCAAGGATTTTGACAGACCTCAATACAAGCGGTTGGTCCAAAGATTAAAGAAAGGAGATCTGCTTTACATTCTCAGCATCGACAGACTGGGAAGAGACTACGAAGAAATTCAAAACCAGTGGCGTAAGCTGACCAAGCAAATCGGAGCCGATATCGTAGTAATCGATATGCCCCTTTTGGACACGCGAATCGGACAGGACTTGATGGGAACTTTCATCGCTGACTTAGTTCTGCAAATTCTGTCTTTTGTAGCAGAAAGTGAGCGAGACAACATCAAGAAACGCCAAGCCCAAGGCATCGCCGCAGCCAAACTTCGCGGTGTCAAATTTGGCCGTCCCGAAAAACCACTGCCGGTAAATTACTTCGAGTGTTATGAACTGTGGCGACTGGGCCTCGTGCCAGCCACCACCGCAGCAGCACAATGCGGTATGCCCGTATCGACATTCCGCTACCGTGCAAAGAAAATTGAAGATTGTAGCCCAAAAAAAGATAAAGGCAGAGAAGACACCGTGTGACAAATAAGTGTACTTTTCTGTCACTTTGACGTACTCGCAATTACCCGCTCCGCAAAAAGAAAACGGACGTATAGACTTTGTTTATACGTCCGTTTTCGTTCGTTTTTTAAGGATGAAACTGTCGAATAACTGTGTTATAATGTAAA
>JAFSHN010000044.1 GCA_017440275.1 Bacillota bacterium
CTTTATGTCTTTTTCAGTTGTTCCGAAAATTCGTGTGTCGAGTTTTTGCATAATATTTGATATTATAAATTCTTCATCTTTTCGGCCTGTTCACTTGTGATCATGCCATCAATAATTTCATCAATATCTCCGTCCAGGAAGCTGTCCAGCTTGTAGATTGTCATACCGATTCTGTGGTCGGTAACTCTTCCCTGAGGGAAGTTGTAAGTTCTGATTCTTTCAGATCTGTCACCGGAACCTACCTGACTACGTCTTTCTGCGGAAATTTCGTCGTTCTGTTCCTGGAGCTTCAGGTCGTAAAGTCTTGCTCTTAATACCTTGAAGGCCTTTTCTTTGTTCTTAATCTGGGACTTTTCGTCCTGGCAAGTAACAACTAAGCCGGAAGGAATGTGAGTAAGTCTTACCGCGGAGTCAGTTGTGTTTACGCACTGACCGCCGTTACCGGAGGAACGATATACGTCTACTCTAACATCGTTAGGGTTGATTTCAACTTCTACGTCGTCTACTTCAGGAAGTACTGCGATGGTTGCTGCGGAAGTGTGGATACGTCCGGAGGATTCAGTTGCAGGAACTCTCTGTACACGGTGAGTACCGGATTCGTACTTGAGTCTGGAATAAGCGCCCTTACCCTTGATAAGAACTTCTGCTTCCTTTACACCGCCGATACCTGTATCATTCATGTCCATGATTTCAGCTTTCCAGCCGCGTCTTTCAGCGTAACGAAGATACATACGGAGTAAGTCTCCTCCGAATAAAGCAGCTTCTTCGCCGCCTGTGCCGGCACGAACTTCCAAGATTACGTTCTTTTCATCGTTAGGGTCCTTTGGTAATAATGCAATCTTCAGTTCTTCTTCCATTACCGGAATCTGATCTTCCAATTCAGATAATTCCATCTTGGCTAATTCTCTTAACTCTTCATCGCCCATTTCCAGCATTTCTTTTGCTTCAGCGATGCCTTCCTTAGCCTTTTTGTATTCTCTGTATTTGTTAACGACAGGCTCCATTTCGCCCATTTCTTTGATGTGCTTCTGCCAAACCGGCTGATTATTGATTACATCAGGGTCAGACACCTTCATGGAAAGCTCTTCGTATTTTTCTAAAATAAAGTCTAATTTATCAAACATTTTTATCTCCTTAAACCTAAAATAAAAATACCTATATCTAAACGGATATTATATCACAAAAGCCCCATTTTGAAAAGTGGTGGCTTGGTTATTAATAAAAAAACCGGAAGAGTCTTCCGGTTTAATTTTTGATTATTAGTCAATGTTGTACTTGTTCTTGAACTTTTCAACACGGCCGCCTCTGTTGATGAACTTCTGCTGACCTGTGAAGAATGGGTGACAAGCGGAGCAAACGTCCAGTCTCATTTCTTCTTTTGTTGATTTTGTAACAAAGCTGTTACCACATGCGCAAGTTACTTTACATTCCTTATAATCAGGATGGATTCCTTCCTTCATGTTCTGTCCTCTTTCCTGCTCATTTTGAGCATAATAATATTATTATAGCTTTGCAGCCCTTATAATATATCACTCATTTTTGCTTATTGCAAGTCCTTTTTTGTGTAATTTTCAACATTTTTGCCTATTTTTTCTTAACAAATCGTCCAATTACGATGCGATCTCGACCTGCAAGGTCTTTCAGACAGACAACCTTTTCAAAGCGCTCTGTGTCCTCGAGAAGTCTGCAGACGTCCTCGCCCTGATCATGTCCTATCTCCATCATGAGCATTCCGCCTTTGGAAAGATGGTCAGGGGCTTTCTCTGCAATGAGTCTGTAAAAGTCCAGTCCGTCTTCGCCTCCATCCAATGCCATCATAGGCTCATGGTCTTTAACTTCTGTCTGCAAAGTAGGAATGACTTCACTTTTTATGTAAGGCGGATTGGAAATTATCAGATCAAACTTTTTCTTTCCCAGGCCGCCGCTAAATGTCTCAAAGAGGTCGCTTTTTTCAAATTTTACTTTTGCGCTGTTAGATTTGGCGTTTTCTTTTGCCACGTTCAGTGCATCTTCGCTGATGTCAGAGCAAGTAACCTTTGTCTTGCTGCAAAGTTTCGCAATGGAAACGCCTATAGCTCCGCTGCCGCAGCAGAGGTCAAGAACGTCTTTGAGGGCTCCGGCTTTAGCATAAGTTTCACCGCGCACTGTTCCCTTTTCAATGAGTTCCATAGCGTCTTCAACCATGGTTTCAGTGTCCTGGCGAGGAATCAATACGCTTGGGTTAACTTTAAATTCCAGACCCATAAACTCCTGCGTTCCCGTAATATACTGAAGGGGCTCACCGGCAGCTCTTCTTGCCACCAAATCCAAAAATTCTTCGCAAGTATTGTCCGGCAAAATGTCTTGCCAGTGCATCATCAGCCCTACAGCGTCCAGTTTATCTACATATCTATAAAGCAGCTTGGCGTCAATTGCTGCATCGGCAACTCCCGCATCTGCAAGCTGATTTTCTCCGATTTTAATTAGTTCTTTCAGTGGCAGACTCATTTTCTTCCTCCTCTGACCTGATTGGCTTGCCGTTCAGATCGCAAAATCCTTCAAAATAAGGTGTATCATCCCCCGGAAGCACAGCTTTCATTGCAGCTATTGCAACTTCCAGATGTTTGAATTCCGGTTCTTTAGTTGTAAGTTTCTGGAGATAAATCCCCGGCAAACTGAGAATTCTTACAATTACATTGTCGCTTCTTCCTGCCCACTTGAGTAGTTCATAAGAAATCCCTGCAATAAGCGGCAGCACAAGAAGTCTGGAACCAATTCTGAGCCATAAGTTAGGCCAGCCCATAAATGCATGTACAAGCACAGCAATTACCATTACAAACATCATAAAGCTGGTTCCGCAGCGAGGATGCAGTGTGTAGAACTGCTGAGCATTTTCCGGTGTAAGTTCCAGTCCGTTTTCAAAGCAGTGAATTGTCTTGTGCTCTGCACCGTGATACTGAAAAACAGTCTTGATATCCTGCATATTGGAAATCAAGAGGACATACAATACGAAAATTAAAATTCTCATACCACCCTCAATCAGGTTAAGGATGATAATGTTTTCCGTAATTTTGGCCGCAAGACCTGTGACTACCGTCGGAAGAATCATAAAGATTCCTACTGACAATAATATCGCAATTACTACAGAAAGGGCCATTAAAAGTTTCCAGGCTTTTTCCTTGCCGAACTTTTCCTCAATCCAGATGTCGAATTTATCCTTTTCGTAGGTTTCTGGATAAAACTTTTCCAGTACATCTGCCGAATACATCAGGACCTTTGTTCCCTGTACAAGTGATGCTACAAAATTTACAACCCCTCTGATCAAAGGCACCTTGCCCCACTTGCTTCCCTTAGGAGTAGGCTGAGTTTTCATATGGATACGACCGTCCGCAAGTCTGACAGCCACTGCGGTTTTTTCCGGACCGCGCATCATAATCCCTTCCATTATGGCCTGCCCGCCGATTGATGTGGGGCATGCGTTTTTTAAAAAAATCTTCTTCTGATCCATTCCCTTTTGTTATTCCTTTAATCGTCCAATAATACTTTTTTAATTACCTGTACAAAATCCTTGTTGGTCTTCGTACGAGCCAGGTTCTCGATAATCTGCTCTGTAACTTCCTGCGGAGTTGCTCCGGAAAGAGCACGTCTCATCGCCCAAATGGCTTCCAGTTCTTCCTGGTCCATAAGCAGATCTTCGCGGCGTGTACCTGATTTGTTCAGGCTGAGAGCAGGGAAAATTCTCTTTTCGGAGAGTTTTCTGTCAAGGTGAAGCTCCATATTACCTGTTCCTTTGAACTCTTCAAAGATTACATCGTCCATACGGCTTCCTGTCTCTACAAGAGCTGTGGCAAGAATGGTAATGGAACCGCCTTCTTCCATCTTGCGGGCTGCTCCAAAGAATTTTTTAGGTTTATGAAGTGCTCCCGGATCAAGACCTCCGGAAAGGGTTCTTCCGGAAGAAGGTACTTCCATATTATAAGCTCTTGCCAGTCTTGTGATACTGTCAAGTAAAATTACCACATCTTTGCCGTGTTCAACCAATCTCTGAGCACGTGCCAATACCATTTCGGCAACTTTCACGTGGTGAGAAGGCAATTCGTCGAAGGTCGAATAGATCACTTCGCCTCCCTTGAGGGAACGCTTCATATCCGTAACTTCTTCAGGTCTTTCGTCCACTAACAATACGATGAGTTCCACATCGGGATAATTGGTTTCGATAGCATTGGCAACCTTCTTGAGAAGCACAGTCTTGCCCGCTTTAGGAGGTGCGACAATAAGACCTCTCTGACCTTTGCCGATAGGTGCAACTATATCTATCAGTCTCATGGATAAGTCTCTTGTGCCATCTTCCAGTCTCAGTCTTTCGTATGGAAAAACAGGTGTCAGCTCATCAAAGTCCGGTCTTCTGATGGCAGCTCCCGGTTCATCACCGTTAACTGTCAGCACGTAAAGGAGAGCACCGAAGCGTTCATTATCCTTTGGCAGACGAGTAATTCCTCTGATTTTGTCTCCTGTTTTTAAGTTGAATCTTCTTATTTGAGTCGGCGAAACATAAATATCTTTTTCACTTGTAAGGAAATTGGAGAAACGCAAAAATCCAAAGTTATTTTCTTCCTGAATCTCAAGAATACCTTCAACTTCAGGTCTCTCTTCGTTTGAATATTCTTTTTTAGGTTCGCCTGTTATTTCTTCTGTTACAGTTTCAGAGTCTAAAAGTTCTTTTTCCATATTAAAATACCTTGCAGCCAAAACCAGGGGCTGCTCCTTTCTTTCAGAAAATTAGAATTGCTGTGTTTAAGAGTGTAATAAATATATGATATACGCTGTGCCGAAAAAAATCAAGGCAGAGACAATTAAAAAAGAGAATATGCCCTCCCAGCGAAGTGAGAGAGCATATTCCCCTATATTTTATATGTAGGATTGGCTATTGTAAGCGGCTTATTTCTTGTAGTTGTAGAAACCTTCGCCAGTCTTTCTTCCCAGCTTACCTGCTCTTACCATCTTTCTCAGTAAGTGGTGTGGTCTGTACTTAGGATCACCATATTCATAGTACAGAGTTTCCATGATAGCCAGACAAACGTCTAAACCGATTAAGTCACCTAATTCTAAAGGTCCCATTGGGTGGTTAGCACCAAACTTCATTGCTGTATCAACGCCCTTAACGTCAGCGATACCGTCAGCTACGATGCCGATACCTTCGTTAATCATAGGGATAAGGATTCTGTTAACTACGAATCCAGGAGCTTCTGCAACTTCTACAGGAGCCTTGCCTAAAACTTCTGCCAGTTCAAATACAGCGTCTCTTGTTTCGTCGGAAGTGTTCAGACCTCTGATGATTTCGATCAGCTTCATTGCAGGAACCGGATTGAAGAAGTGCATACCAACAACCTTGTCAGGTCTGTTTGTTGCAGCTGCGATTGCAGTGATTGATAAGGATGAAGTGTTTGTTGCGATGATTGCTTCAGGCTTGCATAACTGATCTAATTCTGCAAACAGTGCTCTCTTTGATTCCATATCTTCAGTTGCTGCTTCGATGATTAAATCTGCATCTGCTACAACATTGATATCTGTAGAGCCTGTGATTCTTCCCATTACAGTTTCCGCTTCTTCAGCAGTGATTTTTTCTTTTGCAACCAGCTTGTCGAGGTTCTTCTTAACTGTTGCAAGACCCTTTTCTACGGAAGATTCTCTTCTTGCTCTTACTACTACTTCGTATCCATTCTGTGCGAGAACCTGAACGATTCCAGCGCCCATTGTACCTGTTCCTAATACACCAATCTTCTTCATTGATAGTGCCTCCTTAATTGACATTTATTAATTTTGTTAAAAAATTAACCTTTTTAGCAAGACTATTATAACATAAATAAAAGTAATTGGAAGTGTTTTTACGAAAATTCTGCTAGTATTTTATTCGATACACACCCTTACTTCTGTCGATTAACTTCGATTCCTGCTGAAACACCCATTTCGGTTACACTTGTCCGGTAGCAGTTGAGTGGGCGATAATAAAGAAAATACTTTTTTACATAGGAGGAATTGTTATGAAAAGAAAATTTTTAGTCCTTTTGATGGCCTTTGTATTAGTCTTCTCTTTTAGCCCAACCAGTCTGGCTGCGGTAGCAGATGGTGATGAAGTGGCACAGCCGTATGCGACAAACAGCATAAGTTATGGTTTAGACCGTACTAGCGCTACTACAGCGGATGTTTATGTACATGTTTTTTTTACAAGCGTAGTTGAATCATTTAGTGTGGTAATATACTTGGAAAAACTAGTTAATGGCGTATGGGTTACAGACACATCCAACGATGAAGCAGTTTTATTCCATGCAGGTTGGGAATCAAGGTTATTTTCTTTCTTCAACAAATATGAAAATTTAGACAGAGGCGTTTCATATAGAATTAAATGCGAAAGCATGGATTATAAAGCAGGTGTAGAATATCATCTTACTTCATATTCCGATCCGTTCTAATAGAAGAGGTCTATTCCTTTTCTATTAGATTTTTTATGACGGTTTCGTTTCCTTTATCACAATATATAGAAACAAATATATTGTCATACAACAAAGAATAGTTCCTTCTATTAGAATCACTTTTGTCAACACTTATATATACTTCTTTTCCCTCCCATTTTTCTTTCTTTTCATATTGGTAAAGCTTGTGTTTTATCAATGTCTCTGCCTCTCCTATTATTTGATCTACCATTATTTTATTATCTTTATATATGAATATAATTTTGAGCTGCTTGTATTTTTCAGTTTCTTTATATTCAATCAAATCATATTCCATTTCACTTATACGATTTGGTATAAATAGAAAATCCTCTGTGATCTCATTTGAAATATTTTCTACACTATCAAACTTTACCATTTTAACACCTTCTTCTGTAGCATCCACTATCACTGCTCCTCCATCTCCTCCGGCTTGTACGTCGGGTGGTCCGATGATTACCGCTACACCGATGGCGATTGCCAATAGGAATACTGCGGCTGCACTGATGAGTTTGCGCTTTTTAGCCTTTCTCTCTGCGAGGCGGGCGGCGGCAAGTCTTTCCCAGCGGAGGATTTCCTCATCAGAAGGGAAGTCTTTTAGAGATGTCTCTGCATTATGTATTGCTTCCAGGCGGGCACCAAGAAGTTCTCTGTAGTTTTCCTTATCGTTCATGATATCCTCCTTCCTCCAACTTGACCTTCAGTTTTTTCTTCGCTCGCGCAGAAAGAGTTCGGGTGTTGGTTTCTGTTTCGCCGATTATTTCGGCAATTTCTTTCAGTTTATGTCCGTAAACATAGTAAAGGATTATAACTTTCTTTTCTTTCTCAGATAGGGTTTGATTGATGATGCGTGCCAGTTCCTCATCGTCAATGCTCTTCATGTAGTCAAAGAGCAGACGGTCCGGAATAAAGTCTGCCTCCATGCCTTTTTCTATGCATTCTTCAAGAGATAATTTCATCTCCGACTTGCTTGCCTCCACGTATTTAAGACCAACACGTTTTGCAATAACCAGCAGCCAGGACTTTAATTTTGTTATATCTTTCAGACTGCCCAGACAGGTCAGCGCTTCTATCATAGTATCTTGTACGGCATCTTCCAGATAAGCAGGATTGATTCCAAAGACACTCAAATAGGATCTTACTTGATTGTAGTTCGAAAGCAGCAAAGCCTTTTTATCTGCTGAATCATTTGCTTTAAATACTAAAAAACTGTTTTCCCCGATGGGTTTCATTGTTACTTCATCCTTAACCCGTCAGCATATATTCTGGCAATCTTTCCAATCCCGTCTAATTGTTCTGCATCACACTTCTGAAGAAAGGCCATAATCTCTTCACGAGCCATACCTGCCTTCGGGTCCTCCTCTTCTGCTTCCATACTTCCGGCCAGAATGTAATCCGCGGTCACTCCGAGGATTTGACAAAGAAGATACAATTTCTTAATAGATATACCTTTATTGCCATTTTCAATATCAGCAATAAATTGTGCTGTTACATTGAGTTTTTCTGCCAATGAATCCCTGCTCAATCCCTTTTCTTCTCTACGGATTCTCACTCTGCGACCCATTTCTTTTGGATCCAGTGTTCTCAGCGTCTCTGCCATGTTTATTCTCCTTCTTCCCAACTTTGAGGCTCTTTTTTCCTTAAAGTTAGTCTTCTTAATCTTTTAGTTGAATAAACTGTTAGTTATGCTGTACCAAACTATCAGGCAAAATATGCATATTTTTTAAAAATTTTTGCAACTTTTTGACGCCAAAATTGCACTTATTTATAGAGGTTAAAATCTCACAGCAATTTATAAAAGGGAGAGCATAAAATGAATTTAGAAACACAACTACGAATCGCCGACAATTTAAAAGCATTACGTATAACCAGAGATCTCAATCAAGCTGAGATGGCAGATGCCGCCGGAGTCGGCCGTTCTCTCTACATCAGGTACGAACTTGCCAAAAGCGTGCCCGATGCCGAATTTCTATTCAATGTAGCAAATCGCTTTGGCTTTGATATGGGAATATTGTTCGAAGCTGACAGACAAGTTTTTCTTAGCCATCTGGCGGCAAGTCAATTCTGTGATGACGAACTGCAGGAATTGATGTCTATGTTCAGAAAACTTTCTCCTGTCTCCAGAGGTATGCTGCTTGAAAGAGCAATACACTTGCTGGACTGGGATAGAATAAGACAAGGAAACATGAAGGTGCTTTCAGACAGAAAGGGCACCTGGAAAGAAGGAATTTATTAAAAAAAGGCTGCCTCAATAAAAGAGGCGGCCTTTTGGGCAGTATTTATAAGGATATTTTTTTACACTTGTTGTCAATTTCCTTTTGAACGTCTCCGGCAATAACCTCATTACAGAGGAATGTCAATTTGTCACCTGCTTCCAGGACCGTATCTCCGCCCGGAACAATCTCCTTGTTGTCTCTTTGAATGGAAACTACCAGACAGCCGGTCGGAAGGTCGATTTCAGAAAGAGGTTTCCCTTCCATAAAGGCTCCGAAGTAGACTTCACCTTCAATGAGAACTTTGTTAGTTCTCTTTGGCTTACGAACTTTGCCTCCAGCAAGCATTCTGTCCATAAGCTGGTCATAAATCGGTTCTCCTCCCAGCACATCGGCAGTCATATATGCTACCAGTGCTACTGTTGATAATGGCAGCAGGTTGGAGAAGGTTCCCGTCATTTCGCTGAGAAGAATTACTCCCGTAATAGGAGCTCTTACTATGGCACTGAAATATCCGGTCATACCGAGAATTACAAAATACTGAATATAGTTTTCTTCATAACCTACTATCGGGCTGAGGAAAGTAGTAAACAGTCCGCCTGTCAAAGCTCCAAGTACCAGAAGCGGCAGGAAAATGCCTCCCGGTGCACCGGTCCCAAAGCTCATAGCGGAGAAAATGTATTTTACAACTAAAAACATCAGAAGAACTTTTAGGGATAAGATTCCTTCTCCTGCGTCTTCGATGAGTTCGTGCCCGCTTCCAAGCGCTTCCGGCAATACTATAGCCAAAAGCAGAATAACCGCAAAAGGAATTGCCAGTTTCTGTTCAGGAGTTTTTAATTTCCCGAACATATCTTGTGCGAATTCGATGGTTTTGTTATAGAAAACGCCAAAGGCTCCCATAACAACTCCCAGAATTATTACCATCCACATTCTTCCCAGCGGAAGACCTGCATGAACGCTTGTCCCTAAATCGAAAACAGGTTCAAGTCCGAATATATATGTACCGATGCTGTCAGCAGCAATGGCCGCTGCCATAGTGCTGAGCAAAACTTCCTGAGAAAAGTTTCTGTGAAGTTCTTCGAGGGCAAATACAACACCTGCAACAGGCGCTCCGAAGGCCGCCGCAAGGCCTGCACTTGAACCGCAGGTTATGAGCAGTTTTTCTTCTGTTCTGAGTCTGTTGTTAAGTCTCGAAAAGCCTTTGCCCACCATGGCACCAAGCTGTATGCTGGGACCTTCTCTGCCAAGAGAAAGGCCTGCCCCGAGGGCCATAATGCCGCCTAAAAACTTTGCGATGACAACCTGCAGCCAGTTGGCATTTACTTCACCTTTAAGTTCTCCCTTTACCTGAGGTATTCCGCTGCCGCAGGACATAGGCTCTTTTCTGATTATGGCAGCAATGCAAAGTGCCAGGAATATAAGCAGAAAAACACCTAAAATGGCGAAAATAAGTTTCTGTTCGGCAATTTCAATATACAGATTTCTTGCATATTCTACTTTGGACAGGGCATATCTGAATAAGGACACTACCAGCCCTGCGCACACGCCTACACCAAGACCTTCGGCAATCAGCTTATACTTAAATCTTTCGTCTTTGGTCAATGTTTCCTGTGTAAAGTTTTTTCGTCTTCGTCTAACTGTCTTTTTTGACATCTGATTTCTCCATGAGGGCATTATATGCCGTGCCCTTTATGCGAAATACAGATTTGTAGTCACATATTCAGGGTCACAAGTTACATCTATGCCCATACTTCTTAATGTTTGTTCGTCTCTATCACTTAAAATTGCTGTACAATGTGCCTTACAGCCCTGCAGTTTAGCAAGCTGCTCTGCTGCTGCGGAAGCACATGGGTTAGTTTCTGCAGAGATGCAAAGAGCTGTCAGTGTTTCTTCCAGATTCAAACTGATTCTGTCGTGGTGAAGCACATTGCCCTTAAGATCCTGAATATCTTCGAATACGTTAGGGGAAATTACATAAACTTCATCATCTATTCCTGCCAGTTTTTTAACTCCGTTGAGTACGGCTGCCGCTGCTGCCACTGTACGGTGACTGCTTCTGCCGGTTACGATGGATCCGTCAGGCATTTCCAGAGCCATTACTACAACGTTTGCATATTTCTTATCCATACGACGCTTTACTTCGGCGTATTCTCTTGCAGGAGCTACAACTTTGCGGTCCTCTTCGTCTGCATTTACTTCTTTCATCAGAAGTTCGGAACGTTCGAGAGCCTCTTCAGAAATCTTACCCTTCTTGTAATCGCACTTGGCAATCATGAAACGACGGATTATTTCCTGACGTGCTGCTTCCTGTACCGCCTCATCGTCATAAATACAGAAGCCTACTCTGTTTACACCCATATCTGTAGGTGACTGATATTCGGAGCTTCCGGTAATTTTTTCAATAATTCTCTTAACTACAGGGAAAGCTTCCAGGTCACGGTTATAGTTTACAGCCATCTGACCGTATGCTTCCATGTGGAAGGAGTCCAGCATATTAACATCACGCAGGTCTGCTGTTGCTGCTTCGTAGGCGATGTTTACAGGGTGCTTAACAGGCAGATTCCAGATTGGGAAGGTTTCAAACTTAGCATATCTTGCGTGTCTTCCTCTTTTAAACTCATGATATAGCTGAGACAGGCATGTTGCCAGTTTGCCGCTGCCGCCTCCCGGACCTGTAATAACTGCAAGAGGTTTTGTCATCTCGATATACGGATTTACTCCGTAACCTTCTTCACTTACAATTGTATCCACATCTGTTGGATAACCTTTTGTATAGTAGTGTTTGTAAGTCTTAATATCTCTTCTTTCAAGACGGTTGATGAACTTATTAACCGCAGGTGAATCTTCATAGCGTGTTACTACTACACTGTTAATCTTAAGATCGTGCTTGCGGAAAATATCTATCAATCTCAAAACTTCCAGGTCATAAGTGATGCCGAAGTCTTGTCTTGTCTTGCTGTTGATAATATCACCTGAATAAATGCAGATTACAATTTCTGCCTGGTCTTTAAGTTTCTGCAGAAGTTTAATCTTGGCATTTTCATCAAAGCCCGGCAGTACGCGCATAGCATGCTTGTCGTGCACCAGTTTGCCGCCGAATTCCAGATAAAGGCGGTCACATTCTCCCTTGTTGATTCTTTCCAGAATGTGCTGAGACTGTTCTTCGATATACTTTTCTGAATCAAAACCTTGTCTTTGCATTTTCTTATCTCCTGTTTCTCATCTATTGTAACTTTAACTTATTATCTACATTACATCTATGGTCAGCTTATTGCGACCTTCTGCAATTCCATCCATGCTTATGTGGTACTGAACATCTATTGTTCCCTTGCACGTGTCAGGATCGAAATTGTTTTTTACATAGTTTGTGAAAACCTCGATACCCATAGGTCCGTAAGGTGTTTCGTAATAGCTGTTGAATCGCTTGCCTGTTTCAAAATATAATTCTGTATTAAAGCCGAGCTTGCCGATTCTCCTCATTTTTACAGACTGATCCTGCAGCTTGATTGTGGTCTTGCAACCTTCCATCCCCGACACCTTAGTTTCGTCATAGACAATATAGATGGAACCATTACGTTCGTAAAGCTGTCCTTCTGTAATGAACTCCATACTGTCTTCTTCCACATCTTCAAACTGCTGTTTACCTACAATTTTTAGAGTAATATCTTTCATAACCTAAATCTATAATCCTTTCAATTATCTCGCCGGGAGTTTTGCCTTGTGCCTGCCAAAGAAGGGGAAACATACTCTTCTCCGTCAGTCCCGGAATTGTATTTATTTCATTTATATATATCTGACCATCTTCTTTGCTTTGAAAAAAATCCACACGCCCAAAGCCTTGCCCTCCGATGGCTTCAAAAGCTTTCACTGCCAGTTGCTGCAATTCTGTGCACGTTGAATCGGGCAGTTTCGCAGGAACAATCAGCTTCGACGGTTTCTGAGTTTCTGAATATTTGGCGTCGTAGTCATAGAAGTCTCCAGCAGGAATGATTTCTCCCGGAAAAGAAGCTTCTATTATATAGTTCCCCAAAACAGCAACTTCCAACTCCCTGGCCGGAACAAATTCCTCTACCAGAACCTTTGAGTCGTAGGCAGCAGCGGTCCTCAAAGCTGCCTTGAGTTTTTCCTTTGATGAAACCTTGCTTATACCGACGCTGGAACCCATATTGGCGGGTTTTACAAAGCATGGAAATCCCAGTTTTTCATCAATTTCTTTTTCTATCGTTTCATAATCTTCCCTTATTCGAGTTTTTTCGAAAACGAGAGATTTGCAAGTGGGGAACCCTTTGGATCTCAACAGATCTTTGAAAAGGGCTTTGTCCATAGCCAGTGCCGATGCAAGCACGCCGCATCCTGCATAAGGAATATCCAGCATTTCAAGAAGGCCTTGGATAGTTCCGTCTTCGCCGTATGGACCATGCAATACAGGAAAAACAAAATCCACTTTCTCCTTCAAATCGTCAATAAGGAAATCTTCAGTGCATTCAAGCCAGTCGCCTTCTTTTGTAATCCTTATGTAGACAGGCTGGTATTTATCCGCGTCAAGAGCTTTCATCACAAATTCCGCCGACTTACACGAAATATCGTGTTCTTCAGAGCGTCCTCCGAAAACAACTCCCACTCGCTTTTTGCACATATACGCCTCCGGTTTAGCTTATACTTGCCAAAATTCTCTCCAGATGAGCTTTGTCGAAATTGTATTTGTGGAGGCAGAATTGGCACACAAGCTCTGCCTGACCGTCTTCTTCTATAATTTCCTTCAAGTCCTGCACACCTATAGTCATAAGAACTTTTTCCAGTCTTTCTTCGGAGCAGTCACATTCCCAGCCGATTTCTTTGATATCCAGCACTTTGAGCGCAAAGTCTTCCGGCATTTCGCTGAAAATATCTGCGGCTAAAGCTCTTACTTTTTCTTCATCAGTGGCTTCAGGATATTTTTCGTTAACTCTGTCGATTAAAGTTGTAATAGGCGGCATTTTGCCGATTACGGCTTCAAGGGCATCTATGGATTCATCGCTTGCTCCCGGGAGCATCTGAATAATCATGCCTCCTGCTGCACCAACTGTCAAATCGCGTTCAACTTTAACTCCAAGAGATATTGCAGAATTCTGCTGCTCTGAAATGAAGTAATATGCAGTTAGGTCTTCGGCGATTTCTCCGGAAACCAGTGCGATTGTTCCAACATAAGGCTCTTTTAGTCCCAAATCTTTGATAACCGTCAGATCGCCGATTCCAAGGGAACCACCCACATCCAGTTTTCCGTCTTCTCTCAGCGGAAGGTCAACATCAGGGTTTGCAATGTAACCCTTTACGCGACCCTGTCCGTCTGCTGTTGCGAGAATCTGCTTGGCAGGACCGTCGCCTTTGAAAATAACTGTCAGCTTATCTTTTTCGTTTTTCAACAAGAGTCCCATCAAACCTGCCCCTGTGAGAACTCTGCCCAGTGCAGCCGTTCCCAGAGGTGTAGTCTGGTGGATTTCTCTGGCCTCTTCAACCAGATCAGTGCTGATTGTGAGGTAAACGCGGAAAGATCCGCTCTTATCTATTGCTGTTAATACTTTATTCATAATATGTTTGTTCTCCGTTTTTGTGATTATCTGTACTTTTTAACAAAATCCATCAGTTCCTGTGTAAGCATTTTGAGATTTGCTCGTGCTTCATCTCTTGTCGCTCCCTTAGCGAAGAAATATGTCTTTATCTTCAGTTCTGTTCCTGATGGTCTTACAATAACCTGATGTCCGCCCGGCAATGTGGCCTTGTACATATTAATTCCCTGGTGAGAAAGGTCAGCTTTGAGTTTCTGACCCATCAGGCTTTCCAATCTTCCTGCGAAAAGGTCTTTCATCAGGTTGTCCATCTTGTATCTGTCCTTTTCGGATTCATAATACATGGAAAGGTTTTCGGATTCGGTATATCCCAAAGTCTGATAAATTTCTTCCAGGCGGTCAAACAGGGTTTTGCCCTGTGATTTGAGCCATGCGGCTATCAGGCACACCATTTGTGCCGCAAGAACACCGTCTTTGTCACGGGTGTAATTACCGTAAAGATATCCAAGGCTTTCTTCAAAACCGAAAAGGAAGTCTTCTTCGCGTCCTTCTTCTTTTAGTTTTTCCATTTCAAAGGCAATATTCTTGAATCCTGTAGGGACATTCTTCAGTTGGATGCCGTAGTAATCGGCAATATCTTCAGCTACAGGGGAAGAAACATAGCTCTTATAGGCTACTTTTTGGCTGCCCAAAGACTTGCCCCCGATGCCATTGCGATGACAATTACAGATATAATCAAGCATCAATTCGCCTACCTGATTACCTGTAAGTCTTTTCATTGTACCATCTGACATGGCCATAACACCCATACGGTCGCAGTCCGGGTCTGTGGCTATGATAACATCAGCTCCTTCTGCATAAGCTAAGGCTCTTTCAAAAGTCTTATCATACTCAGGGTTAGGTGACGGACAAGTTGGGAAGCTTCCGTCCCATTGCCATTGCTCCTCAACCGGTGTCACTTGTCCAACTGCCAAGTAATCAAAAGTGCTTGTTACATACTCTCTTCCTGCACCGTTTAGCGGTGTATATACTACTGAAAGGTTTGACAAAGCCTGTGATGCGCCGGCTTCATCGGTCCAAAGGAGAACCTGGTTTTTCAAGGCTTTCAGATAAGCTTCCTTGACTTCTTCTCCCATTATTACCACAGGAGCGTTTTTAACTTCCTGTTTTTCTTCAAAGTAGTTATGCTTTTCGATGTACTTTTCCATGAGGCGTGCTTTTTTGTCCTCAATCTGATTGCCGTAATGGTCGTACACCTTATAGCCGTTATATTCCTTCGGATTGTGGCTGGCAGTAATCATAATACCACCGGCTGCTTCAAGATATCTGACTGCAAATGAAAGCACGGGAACCGGTGTGGGTTCCTTAAAAACTCTGGTTTCCACTCCTCTTTCGCTAAGTTCCTTCGCTACTCCCAGTGCATATTCTTTGGAATTGATTCTCGTATCGTATCCGATGACAACCACAGGGTATTCATACTTGGACAGCAGGTAGTCTGCAATTCCCATAGTAGCTCTTCTGATGACAACAGAATTCATTCTGTTTGATCCGACTCCCATCTTGCCTCTCAATCCGGAGGTTCCGAATGTCATATCTTTGCAGAATCTGTCGTGAATCTGCTCCATATCATTTTCACAAGCCTCAAGTTCTGCCATCAAGTCGTCAGGCAAAGACTGGGACTTCCACATTGTATATTCTTTTATCGAATTATCCATAATATTTTTTATCCATTTTCTGAAAAAGTATATTATAATTAGATTTACAAAATCAATTATATATTTTATCATATTTTACATATTTTTTACACAGAAAAAACATAAAAGACTAATATAATTTGCCTAAAAGGAGGGTTAATATATGGAAGATTTAAATAAATTTTCAAGCGGCACAGACGGTTTCGACGTGAACGAAAAAATTTACGTTGATCCGGAAGTGAAAGTTAGTCCGCAAAAACCTAAAAAAGAAAAGGAAAAATACGTTACAAAGAAATTTTTTGCAGTAACTCTTATAATTGCGATGGTGTTTTCTGCAGTAATGGGTGCAGGAGTCTTCGGAATCGCGGTTTCCTTGAGCGGAGGCAAGATTATAAATGATAACAACTTCAGTTTAGCTGAAGTCACAGGAAGTGAACTCTCCATACAAAAAATTGTAGCAAAAAATGAAAATTCCGTTGTGGCTATAACTACCGAGTCTGTTTCTACTGACTCATGGGCACGTCAGTATGTTACAAACGGTGCGGGCAGCGGCGTGGTATACAGCGAAGATGGTTATATTTTGACAAATAATCACGTTATTGACGATGCCACTTCCATCAAAATTACTATGCACAACGGTGATACTTATAAAGCAAGTCTGGTTGCATCCGACCCTCAGACAGATGTGGCTGTTCTTAAAGTCAATGCCAAAGATCTGGACCCTGTTGACCTGGGCAGCAGCGACGCCGTATCCGTGGGAGATTTGGCCATCGCAATAGGCAATCCGCTGGGCACTCTTGCAGGCACTGCAACCGAAGGGATTATAAGCGGATTGGAACGTGAAATTACATTAAGCGGCAAAAGTATGACCCTCATTCAAATAAGTGCTTCTGTCAATCCGGGCAACTCCGGCGGCGGTGTATTTGACCACTATGGCAATCTAATCGGTTTGGTCGTTGCAAAATCTTCAGGTTCCGATGTGGAGGGCCTTGGATTTGCAATTCCCGTAGATACAGTAAAGAAAGTTGCTGATGCCCTTATTGAAGACGGCTATGTAAAAGGCAGACCTGCTGCTGGCATTACCATTGTAGACCTCACTTCTGCTTCCGATGCTATGAAGTATGGGGTAAAGACTACCGGCGTCTACATCGACGAAGTTACAGGCTCAAACGCTAAAAAAGCCGGTCTCAAAGCCGGTGACTTAATCTATATGATTAACGACAAAAAGGTTACCGATTCTGATATGCTGGTCCGTGAAATACAATCCCACGAAGTCGGAGAAAAGGTGACTTTTACCATCGTAAGAAATGATGAAATGAAAGACTATGAAGTAGTTCTTCAAGATTCAAACGAAATAAAATAGCTATTCGCAAGCTAAAAGCCGTGCTATTCATGCACGGCTTTTTTGATAATATCTTCAACTGTTTCACCTAGATTTGCCAGTTCTTTTCGGTCGAGGCCAGCGGTGTCGATAGGTTCATGGATTGTAAACTCTATCGTTACGCCTTTCTTTACGTATCCCGGTTCTTCAAACATTTTGTAACTGTTGTTTATCGTCACAGGTACTACAGGTACTTTGGCTTTTGTTGCCAATTTAAGAGCTCCCGGTTTAAATGGTGCCATCTTGCTTGAGTGGCTTCTTGTTCCTTCCGGAAAGATTATCAGAGAAAATCCCTGTTTGAGCAGTTCTGCTCCCTCATTGATAGTATGTAAAGATTCACGGGCATTTCCCCTTGTGATAAATAAACTTCTGATTGCAGCAGTCCACTGAGAAAATACAGGGATCTTCTTCAAACTATCTTTGGCTATAAAGCCAACCTGATGTTTGGTTATATGCAGAAATACCAGAATGTCCGCATAAGACTGATGGTTTGCCACATAAACCACAGGTCCCTCGGTCGGCAGATTCTCAGGATTAATAATTCTGACGTCAGTCTCAAAATGCTCTACAATCTGTGCTGTCCACTTTTGAACTGCATCGTAAATTGCTTTTCTTTCTCCTTCCCGGTCTCCGCGTGCTCTCAAAGAATCTATTTTTTTCTTATATCCGGCATATTGTAAAAAGCTAAAGCCTATATATCCAAATCCCGGTATGCTCTTTAGTATATTCATGTTTTCCTCCTGTCAGGAATTTTGCATAGATACAATATATCACAAAGCGGTGGTTTTTTCATTAAAAAAAGTATATAATCATACAAAAGTCATATTAAGGAGTTTTGAAATGAATAAAAACATTAAGATAATATTGGCGGTCTGCACAGCTTTGGGTGCGTGCCTTATAAGCTTCGCCGTATATGCCAACGGCTGCGAACCTTTTGCTGTAGATATTGCAGTTCGCGACTTCTTTTTCTCTATCAGAAACGACGTGTTAAATGTGCTTATCCCTGCACTGACCCACTGCGGTGACACTGTAACCATTGTAGCTCTCTGCGCCATTCTGGTAATTCTGCCTACCCGCAAGCACTACGGATTCCCTGTGACACTGGCAGCACTTACAGGTCTAGCTATTTACAAGCCAATGAAGCACGTATTTTTAAGAGCCCGTCCGGACGTGATGTATCATTTGGTAGAACAGGGAGGTTATTCTTTCCCAAGCGGACACTCAACGTCCTCAGTAATTGTTTACGGTCTGCTCTTTTACTTAATCCGCAAGCACTGCAAGAATGAGAAACTTAAGAATGTGCTCTCTGCAATCTGTCTCGTGTTTGCCCTCTTAATCGGACCAAGCAGACTATATGTGGGAGTTCACTGGTTTACCGACGTGGCTGCCGGAATGCTCTTTGGACTGACTGTAGTTGTAATTTACATCTGCATTTTAGAAAGGATATATAATAGAAATGAACGTTTACGCTAACATAACAGAATTAATCGGAAATACACCTCTTGTAAGACTTTCTTCTGTTGAAAAAGCCTATGGTCTTAAGGCGGCTGTCTATGGCAAGGTGGAGGCTTTTAATCCTGCAGGAAGTGCCAAGGACAGAGTTGGACTTGCCATGATTAAAGACGCCGAAGATGCTGGACTTTTGAAGCCCGGTGCTACAATCATTGAACCTACCAGCGGCAATACAGGCATTGGCCTTGCAGCGGCTGCAGCTTCGAGAGGCTACAAAGTGATTCTCACTATGCCTGATACTATGAGTGTTGAGCGCCGCAATCTTCTGGCTGCCTATGGTGCTGAAGTGGTGCTTACAGATGGTGCCCGTGGTATGCAGGGGTCCATCGAAAAAGCCAATGAGCTGGCCTCTCAAATTGAAGGAAGCTTTATTCCGGGACAATTTGATAATCCTTCAAATCCTAAAGTCCACTACGAAACTACAGGTCCTGAAATTTTCAGGGATTTGGACGGCAAGATAGATGCTTTTGCAGCCGGCATCGGTACAGGCGGCACCATCACCGGCGTTGGTAAGTACTTAAAGGAACAGTGTGCTGATATTAAGATTCTGGGCGTCGAACCCGCTTCTTCTCCTCTTATCACAGAGGGCAAAGCAGGTCCTCACGGTCTTCAGGGAATCGGCGCAAACTTCATCCCTTCAATTCTGGACCTTTCTGTAGTTGATGAAATTATGACGATTACAGACGAAGAAGCTTATGAAAAAGGCCGTTTAATTGCCTCTTCAGAAGGTTTCCTCGTGGGCATAACTTCCGGTGCTGCTATTCATGCGGCAGTTTGCTGGGCTATGTGTCCTGAAAACGAAGGAAAAACAATTGTAGCGTTACTCCCTGATACAGGTGACCGCTACTTGTCTACACCTTTATTTGCAAAATAACACAAAAGGTATCAGCCTTTGAAGCTGATACCTTTTCTTTATTTTTTGTTCTTATCGTAAATTATCTTCATTCCTTTGAATGCCAGATCCGGATCATACAAATCAATCATATCTGTTTCATTGTAAATCACACGGCCGAGCCCGCCTGTCGCATATACTTTGATATCGTCTCTGCCGATTTCTTCCTTCATTTTGCGGATGATATATTCGGCACCGCCGATGTAACCATAAACAACGCCGGCACGCATACTGGTATCTGTGTTTCTGCCGAGAATGCTCTGCGGCTTGACAATTTCGATTTCAGGGAGCTTCGCTGCCTGCTGCCAAAGTGCCTGCGCACTGATTTCAAGGCCCGGCATGATAACATTATACAAAAACTCACCTTTTTCATTTATATAGTCAAATGTAGTAGCTGTACCGAAATCGATTACGATGGCGTTGCCTCCGTAAAGGTGATATACGGCGGCTGCGTCTACGATTTTATCAGCGCCCACTTCCTTAGGGAAGTCAGTCTTGATACTGATTCCTGTACGGATTCCGGGACCCACGATGATTGGCTCCTTGCGTATGTATTTGCGGATGGAGTTAGTGAAGGAGTGCATAACCTTTGGTACTACGCTGGAAATGATAACATCTTCGATTTCACTGATGTCTACATTGCTGTTTCCGCAGAAACCTACAATCAGAATTCCGTATTCATCGCTGGTACGCTGCGCCTTGGTTGTAACTCTGAAAGTTCCCTTTACCTGACTTTCGGAATCAATCAGGGCCATAGTTATGTTTGTATTTCCAATATCTACAGTTAATAGCATGATTAGTTGTTTCCTTTCTCAGCACGAATTTTAAGAAGCTGCTGCCATATCACATAAGCCAAATCTTCTTTAGTCTGAAGAGGATTTTCGATGAGACCGTCTTTCAAAATAAAAGTTGCAACGTTTGTATCTGTAGCAAATCCCGCTCCCGCAACTTTCAAATTGTTGGCTACGATCATATCCGCGTTCTTTCCTTCCAGCTTTTTTCTCGCGTTTTCCAGAAGATTCTGAGTTTCCATAGCGAAGCCGCAAAGAATCTGATTCGGAGTCTTTCTCTCGCCCAGAGTTTTTAAAATATCCTTGGTTCTTACCAATTCTACAGAAAGGTCATCGTCTTTTTTCTTCATCTTTTCGTCAGCAGTAACTGCCGGCGTATAGTCGGCTACGGCTGCTGCCATAACGATATAATCACAGTCCGCACTGCGGCTTGTTACCGCTTCGTACATATCTGCTGCACTGCGCACATCGATAGTTTCAATCCCATAAGGCTTCTTGAGGGCAGTTTTGCCGCTTACCAGGACAACTTCTGCGCCGAGATTTCTGGCAGCCTGAGCAACTTCATAGCCCATTTTGCCGGATGAATGGTTAGTGATATAGCGTACAGGGTCCATAGATTCCATAGTAGGACCTGCTGTTACAAGAACTTTCTTTCCTGTAAGAGGCTTGTCCTGATAAAGCGCCATTTCAATAACCTCTTCAATCACATCAAGGTCAGCCAGTTTGCCTTTACCTGTATCACCACAAGCAAGGAGCCCGCTTGCTGAATCTACTATGTACATGCCGAGAGAGTGAAGTTTTTCTATATTCTCCTGAGTAACAGGATTTTCATACATATTGGTGTTCATAGCCGGTGCGATGACCTTAGGTGCTTTGCACGCTAAAAAGGTAGTTGTCAGCATATCATCACAAATACCGTGAGCAAATTTGGCAATCACATTAGCGGTCGCCGGAACTACCACGAAAACATCTGCCCACTTGGCCACACTGATGTGTTCCACTTCATAATTAAAATTACGGTCAAATGTGTCGATGAGACACTTTCTGCCGGTTAATGTTTCAAAGGTCAATGGATGCACGAAATTACACGCGTTCTGTGTCATAATTACCTGCACTTCATATTTCTTTGACAAATCGCTTACCAGTTGGCACGCCTTGAATGCGGCTATACCTCCGGTTACACCTACAACGATATTTTTCATAGTTCGTCGTTTCCTTTCGTCAAATATGGTTGACTATATTTTAATCACATTCCTTCAGAAAGTCAATTTATGTTTGAATTGTAAGTCTTTGGGTGGTATAATGAGTCGATAAATTTAATACATGGAGGAAAACATGAACAGAAAGCAAAAGTATGGTCAGATCAAAAGAGAAGCCATCGCCTGTTTCTGGGCTCTTGTGGCTATCATTGTGTTCTGGACCATCTCAGGGTTAGGCGTAAGCCAGCTGAATATCACCATCTTCCACACTCCGCTGTGGGCCATTACGGGATGTATCGGTACCTGGATTTTCTCCGTGATTTTGGTGATATGGTTAGTCAAGTATGTCTTCAAAGCCTTTAGTCTTGATGATGAAGAGGAATCACCGGAAATGGAGGGCGCAGATGAACAGTAATTATCTTGCACTGCTACCCGTATTCATTTTCATGATTTCGATGCTTGCAGTCAGCGTATTTTTAAGAAAATCTAATGCAAAAAAAGAATCCCAGGGATTTGTAAAAGAGTACTTTATCGGTTCCAGAAGTCTCGGCGGCTTCGTTCTGGCAATGACCACCGTTGCCACCTACAGTTCCGTGAGTTCTTTTGTAGGCGGCCCGGGACAGGCATGGAGTATCGGCTTCGGCTGGATTTATATGTCTGTGGTTCAGGTAACTGCCCTATTCCTCGTTCTTGGAGTGCTTGGCAAAAAGATGGCCATCGTGGCCCGCAAAATCGATGCGGTTACGGTTATCGACGTAATCCGTCATCGTTATCAGTCGGATGTTGTCGCATCAATTTCTGCTCTGATTATTGTGTTGTTCTTCTCTGCCACAATGGTCGCTCAGTTCGTAGGAGGAGCCAAACTCTTTGAAGCGGTAACAGGATATTCCTATCTTGTTGGTCTTTGCGTCTTTGGGTTGGTGGTTGTCATCTACACAACTGTAGGAGGCTTCCGCGGAGTTGCAATTACAGATACAATCTGCTCTATAGTAATGCTCTTCGGTATGTTTCTTCTTATGGCAGGCGTACTTAAGCAGGGCGGCGGATACGAGCACATAATGGAACAAATAGCGGTGAATAAACCGGAAATGCTGGAACCGTTCTCCGGAGGCAATATGCCTCTGACTTTATATATTTCCCAGTGGATGCTGGTTGGTATCTTTACCATAGGGCTTCCGCAGTCTGTGGTTCGTAACCTGAGTTACAAGGACACCAAGTCTCTCCACAGAGCTATTATCATCGGTACCATTGTAGTTGGTGCAATGAATATAGGTATGAACTTCATAGGCGTGATTTCTCAGGGGATTTTACCTGAAGGCCTTGACGCTTATGGAAACAGCGTGGATAATATTATCCCTCTGGCAATTGCAAAGTCATTACCTCCGCTTCTTGCGGGAATAACAATCATTGGGCCTATTGCGGCGTCAATTTCAACAATTTCATCGCTACTTCTGTCCTCTACTTCATCCATCATCAAGGATGTGTACTTGTATGAAAAAGCAAAGCGCGGTTCTGCTGTTTCTGAAAACCGTGCTAAATCATTCAGCCAACTGTGCAATCTGATTCTTGGACTTGCTATTTTTGCAATCTCCATCAATCCACCGGATGTAATCTGGAAAATTAATATGTTCGCTTTCGGTGGACTGGAAAGTGCCTTCGTGTGGGTATTCTTACTGGGTCTCTTCTGGAAGAAAGCCAACAAAACCGGTGCCTTCTGGTCAATGGCCTGCGGCACTGTCGTTTACTGCGCAGCTATGCTCTTCGGATTTAAGATTGCCGGAATCCACCAGATTCTTATCGGTATTTCCGTAGCACTTGTGGCAATGATTATCGGTTCTTACTTTGGCAAGAAAACTGACCAGGAAACTCTGGATATTTATTTTTAACATTATAAAAGGTGATAGCTTTGAGTCTATCACCTTCTTTTTTTATTTCATTACAGCTCCGGGATTTCTGTCGAAATAAATGCTCTTCGAAGTAGAATTCAACGGAATTCCGTAGCAAACCTTAACGTTTTCTGGCAGTATACCGATTCTTATAGCTCCAACGCCTGCGGAATACATAACGCGGTTATCTACCCTGTTGTCTGCTGCCACAGATACTGCAGATCCCACTGCAATACCAAGGTCTGTCACATTGAAGGCACAGTTTGTTCCCGCCTTTTTCATTGCACTGCAGCTTTCAAACCCGCAAAGTCCGCAGCCGCTAAGTCCCATAGGCTCGTCCTTGCATCCGATGATAACCACGCAGATGCTGTTATCCACGTTGCCCGCATCTCTTATAATAAAATCTTCTTTCATTTCGCCGCCGATTTCTCGCATCGCAGCAGAAAGTCTGTCTTTATCTTCACCTGTCACCACAGCACTTACAATTGTATCACGACCACTGCCCTTTGGCGCTGTCTTCGCTGCATTGACCATCAGGTCCGCAACAAGCAGGCAAGCGTCTCTTTCGCACTGTTCCATAGTTTTAATCATAGTTAACACCTCACTTCTTGATGATAAGATGATTATACAATATCTTGCCTTATGGGTAAAGTTGATATAAAATATATTCATCTTAAGGTTAGGAGTACACAAAAATGAACAAACCAACATTAGTAATTATGGCCGCAGGAATGGGAAGTCGTTTCGGCGGACTCAAACAAATAGAACCAATCAGCAAAGCCGGCGAAATCATTCTTGATTTTTCCCTCTACGATGCTTTGATGGCAGGCTTCTCAAAAGTTATCTTTATCATTAAGAAAGAAAACGAAGAAGCATTCAGGGCTTTAATTGACGAAAAAGCCGGTAAACATATGGAAGTAGCCTACGCTTTCCAGGAACTGGACGACCTTCCTGAAGGTTACAGCGTACCTGAAGGCAGAGTTAAGCCTTGGGGCACTTCCCACGCAGTTCTCGCTGCCCGCAAATTGGTGGACGGTCCTATCGCCGTAATCAACGCTGACGACTACTACGGTCCGGGCGCTTTCCAGACAATCTATAATTTCTTAGAAAAAGCCGAAGACACTGACAAATATCAGTACTGTATGGTAGGTTATCAGGTAGAAAACACACTCACCGAAAACGGTCACGTTTCCCGCGGTGTTTGCGAAACATCTGAAGACGGCTATCTGACTAAGGTTACCGAACGCACTCAGATTCAGTGGCACGATGACAAGATTGCTTACACTGAAGATGGCGGCGACACCTGGACTGAACTTGAACGAGACACTATGGTTTCAATGAACTTCTGGGGATTCACACCTTCCATGATGAAGGAAATGGAAGCTCGCTTCCCTGCATTCCTTGACAAGGCCATCGAAGAAAACCCTCTCAAAGGCGAATACTTCCTTCCGGGCGTTGTAGACACTCTCATTCAGGAAGGCAAGGCCTCTGTCAGAGTTCTCCGCTCTGCCGACCGCTGGTACGGTGTAACGTACAAAGAGGACAAGCAAAGCGTTGTAGACGCACTGCAGGCTATGAAAGACAAGGGCGAATACCCTGACGTGCTGTGGAAATAATAATGATATTGAAGGCCACCGGATTTGTCGGTGGCTTTTTTCGTGTCGGAAGGTTTTGGTGGGCTTTCTCCCAGGGCGGTGGTGAGCCCTTTCCCAGGGCTGTGGGGGCTCTTTTTTCCTAGGGCGGTGGGGCTCTTTCCTAAAATTTTTTCGGGGGCCTTATTTTTTAGGCAGCTTCTCTTGCCGCGGACCTAAATATTTTTTCTTTCGTAGAATTATTAGGCAAACATACTCTAGTGGAGCCTAATAATCTTGCCTAGAATAAATTTTTTAGGCACACCTCCTTAATTTTTGCCTAAAATTTTCTAATTTATGAACATCTTTAGGTCTTCGATGATATTTTTCCTAAATAATTCTTGCTTTTGGATATTTTTAGGCAGCTTCTGTTGCAACCTGCCTAAATAATTTTTATTTCGTAGATTCATTAGGCAAACGGCCTCTAGTTGGCCTAATAATCCGCCATTCAATAGATCTTTTAGGTATTTAAGCCTAAAACTAATAACTTTCGCCAAATTTTTAGGCCACAGAAATAAATTTTAAAAAATAGCAAAAAACACTTGCAATTCCAAGGTTTCCCCTATATAATTATATGGCGTGTGAGTAATCACATAGTCTCTGCTACGGCACGAGGCCGTAGCCGTATAGTCCGAAGAGAAAGGAGAAAAAACAATGAGAAACTACGAAGTTATGTTCGTAATCAATGCTGCTTTAGAAGAAGCTACAAAGAATGCGACAATCGAAACAGTTCAGAACATCATCGCTGCTAATGGTGAAGTTGTTAAGACTGATGTTTGGGGAATGAGAA
>JAFSHN010000045.1 GCA_017440275.1 Bacillota bacterium
AAAGAAAATAATCTTGTTACCTTATTATGAAGAAATAGTACCATACCTAAACGTTGAAAACTGGCATAAGATAGAGATGGAATATCCTGAGTCTATGAAGAAAATGGAAAAATGGTTTAAATAACCAACAAAACATAACAATATGCTTAAAGGCCACCTAATTAATAGTGGCCTTTAGGTAATATTAAAAGAAAACAACATTTGCTATCTTACAGACAATCCATTCAGATACAGAGGATACTACTATGATAGTGAGACTGGATATTACTATCTCAACAGTAGATACTATAGCTCTGAGTTTGGTAGGTTCATTAATGCGGATGGACAGCTTAATGGAGACCTTCTTGGTTACAACCTTTACCTTTACTGTGGAAACAATCCTGAAACAATCCTGTAAACAACAGGGATAATAGCGGTCAGTTCTGGGATATAGCGCTTGATATAGTGTTTACAGTAGGAAGTTTGATAGCGGTTGCAAAGAACCCTAAAGACCTTAACGCCTGGGCGGCTCTTGGTGCAGACCTTATCTGCATGGCAGTGCCATATGCAACAGGCGGCGGGATTGCTGTAAGGGCACTGACTAAAGCGGATAAAGTTCTGGATGCAGGAAAGAGTGTAAGTAATGCTGCAACTACTACTAAAAAAATTCATGGTAATTCTTTGCAATCACCAAAAGAAACAGTTGGTTACGCACTCAAAAAAATAGATTCTGGAGAAATATTAAAATATGGCGAAACTAGTAGAGGTACTAAAAGATATACGAAAAAATTTTATCAGGATAATAATGCATATATGGATATAATGGCAAAAGGAACGAAAAAAGATATGCATTTTTGGCAACATGATAAAATATTGGAATATTACGACAAGAATGGCCATAAACCGCCGTTAAATAAATCATTGTGGTGAGGATTATTATGAAACTATTTTTATCAATTGAGGCACAGAATGCAACTGAAATAGAAATTGACAAAATATTGAGATATGTTAATGAAAAATTATCTTTTCTAACTAATTCATTGTTGAGTATAGAAGATGATTTCTATGGAACAGAGTACAATTCTATTGGGATTATACCAGTATGTATGGAATCATCAATAATTGAATGTTTAGGTTGGAAAGAAAGAGTTAAAATTAGTAGAAAAAATAAAGATGCAGATGTACGTCTATTCATAAACTATGAAAATTTCATTAAAGAGTCATATAATAAGAAGTGTATTATTTTCATTGCAACTATAGTAAAATCAATACAAATGTTGCAAGCAAAGTCCAAAGGTGATTTCAAAGGGGAAGAATTAATTAAAGATATAATTTCTGCATTTGAAATGACACCAGAACAAAATGAACTTTTAAAAACATATCTAGATTTATAATTGCTAATGAGTTTAAATTAGTTTTGTCCTAAAAGCCCACTCTGCGTTGCCGCGCATAAGAGTGGGCTTTCGTTTTTTATAATGTATCTTTTACGGCATATTATGTAGAAATAAAGTGTTTTCTGGGGTATAATAGGCGTATAAATCAAATTTACATTTTTTCAAAGAGAGAGTTACACCCATGAAAGTAGAACAAATTATGAATTACAGAAATGTGAATAAATTTATTAGTAAACACCTTTGGTGGCATTTTTAATGCTGCTGAAGGTGTTTTTGTGTTTAAAAGCCATTTAATTAATATATGGAAGTCTTGAGAACTTCCTTAATATTTATGAACTTAAATAGAAATCCGAATTTTACATACACCGGTTTTAACAACCGGTGTTTTTTAGTACCATAAAAAATTTTGCAAACTTTATTGACACAAATGTATAAGGAATTTTGCCTTGTTTAAAAAAGTTGCAAACTTTAATGGAATTTTGCAAACTTTATTGTCACGCAACACAGGTAACATCGGTGGTGTTACAAAAGTACCGTCAACGTACTAAAAACAGAAACAGTGGTGAAAATATTTCAAAAAATCCCTTAAAAACCTTGATAAGTGATGAAAAGTGGTGTATAGTGGTGATATACTGAAAATAGTCTGGGACAGTGTCTCAAGAGAGGAGGTTTCAACATGATGTTCATGGGAACAACCAACAATTCCATAGATGACAAGAACAGAATGATTGTACCTTCAAAACTGAGAAGCGGCCTGGGCAATCGTTGTATTCTTACCAAGGGACTTGACCGTTGCCTGTATATTTACACCATAGGTGCATGGGAAACACAGATGGAAAAGATTGCGAAACTTCCGGAATCCGATCCAAAGGTAAGAGCATTTATCAGACACTTCTGTGCCAATGCAGCAGAATGTGAATTTGATAAGCAGGGACGAATTGTAATCCCACAGGAATTAAAGGCTTATGCACAGATTGAAAAGGAACTGGTGACAATGGGAGCCATGTCCAAAATCGAAGTATGGGCTAAAGAAACCTGGGAAGCCCCTGACAACGAAAACAGAATGGACACTGCAGATTTTGCCAACGCTCTGGCAGAATATAATTTCTAGTCGGAGGTGGTGTACATGGAGTTTAAACATGTATCTGTACTGTTCGAAGAGTGTATGGACGGACTGGATATTAATCCTGACGGCATCTATGTGGACGGCACTTTGGGCGGCGGCGGCCATTCCTCCGGAATCTGCCAAAGATTGTCCGAAAAGGGTACGTTAATCGGCATAGACAGAGACAGGGACGCACTTAATGCAGCATCCAAAAGATTGGAACAATATCCTTGCAATAAGATTTTTGTCCAGAGCAACTATTCAGACATTAAGCAGGTTCTTGAGGAACTTGAGATAGAAGCAATCGACGGAGCGTTACTCGACCTTGGGGTTTCTTCCTTCCAATTGGACAACCCTGAAAGAGGATTCTCCTATATGAATGATGCGCCTCTTGATATGAGAATGAGTCAGGATGACAGTTTTACCGCAGGCGATGTGGTAAACGAATACAGCCAGAAGGAATTGACCAACATTATTTCCAAATACGGAGAAGAACGTTGGGCTTCAAGAATTGCTGACTTTATTGTAAAAGCAAGAAAGGACAAGCCTCTTGAATCCACTTTTGAACTGGTGGAAGTTATCAAGGCAGCAATCCCGGCGGCAGCAAGAAGGACAGGCCCTCACCCGGCCAAAAGAACTTTCCAGGCTATCAGAATCGAGGTAAATGATGAACTCGGTCAGCTTGAACGTGCTGTTGAGGAGTTTGTTGATGTTCTGGCACCTGAAGGAAGACTTTGCATCATAACATTCCATTCACTGGAAGACAGAATCGTAAAAGATATTTTTAACTACAGAGCTAACCCTTGCACATGCCCTAAGGAATTCCCTGTTTGTGTATGTGGCAAGAAGGCAGATATTAAAAAAGTTACAGGAAAGCCTATAGTGCCTACCGAAGAAGAAACGGAGTACAATCCGAGAGCGCGCAGCGCCAAATTGAGAGTGGCACAAAAGCTATAGAATATAAAATTAGTTATTGAGGGACGAGATGGCTACAGCAAGAAAAGCGTACACTTCTGAATATCAGTTCAACTTTGCACCTGATGCGCAGCCTGAGAGAGTCAGACGTACGAGACAAAGACCACAAGTTCATACTCCGGAGCCAAAGCGCGAGCAGGTAACAATACTGACACCTGCTAATTTGCGTACCCTCATCGTCGCTGTTGTTATGGTAGGAATTTTGCTGATAGGAACAATTGTGGTAAATGCTCATACTGCAAAACTTCAGTACAACATCAATCAACTGAAAAACCAAAATGCTATTCTGGAAACAGAAGTAAGTATGCTGGAATTCAAGATTGAAAAGGAAACCAGTGTCGAAAAACTGGAAGCTGTTGCTCTTGGCAAGCTGGGTATGCATTATCCAAATTCCAATCAAAGTGTACATGTCGCCACATTGGATATGGGTGATGAGAGTCTGTCAAATTTAATTAAAGCAAAGGCGTATGAATAATTTTTAAAAGTGACAGTATAAATAGTAAAAGTTAAAATAATTTCATATACAAAAGCAAGCCAGACAACTTCATACTACAAAAAGTGGTCTGGCTTTATCAATTTTCATGGGAGTTTAATATGCGAAAAGTAGTTCCGGTTACAGTTAATCATAAAAGAAGAGTAGCAATAGGCTTTGTGCTTGTAGCGTTTATGCTGCTATTTTTGGCTGCGCGTGTTGCATGGATTCAGGTCGTTCAGGCAGATGAATTGACAGAAAAAGCCATAGCTCAACAGACTAAGGATATTCCAATCGAAGCAAAACGCGGCAAAATTTATGATAGAAACGGAAAAGAACTTGCAACCAGCATTACATGTTATTCTCTTTGGGCAAGACCATCATCGGTATCGGATGCATATTCAGATAAAGAAATTGACAAAAAAGCCGCTGAATTGGCAGAGATTCTTGATATGGAAGCTGAAACTATCAAGACAAGAATGACTAAAAAACAGGCGCTGGTAAGAATTGCCGATGAACTTGAAAAGGAAACTGCAGATAAAATAAGAGATATGGAAATAAGCGGTCTGGAATTATCGCAGGGCACCAAAAGATATTATCCTCTTGGAAACTTTGCATCTCAGCTTCTGGGCAGTGTAACCGTAGACAATACGGGAAGAACGGGAATTGAACTGGAATATGACCAATATCTCAGCGGCGTTGCCGGAAGATGGGTTAAAAACACCGACGTAGTGGGAAACCAGCTGGTAGATGGCTCTGAAAAGTACTACGAAGCGCAAAACGGGTTAAATGTAGTTCTCACACTGGATGAAGCCATTCAGTACTACGTGGAAAAGGCTCTTGAAGAGGGCATGAAAAAAACCAAAGCGGACAGAATTATGTGTATTGTTATGGATCCTGAAACAGGTGAAATCCTTGCGAGTGCCAAAACTCCGGGATTCAATCCGAATAATGCGACTCAACCGGATGATGAAGAAGAACTAAAGATATTCAAAGGCCTTTCAACAAAGGAGCAGAACGAATATCTCTTTAAAATGTGGAGAAACCCAATTGTCAGCGACACTTATGAACCGGGCTCAACATTTAAACTTATAACTGCATCTACTGCGTTGGAAGAAGGTATTATTTCTTCGACGGAAACCTTTACCTGCAATACATATATTAAAGTGGCAGGTGTAAGACTCAACTGCTGGAGTACAAGAGACCATGGTGCACAAACTATCAAGGAGGCAGTTGGTAACTCCTGCAATCCTGTACACGCAAAATTGGCAGCAATGATTGGTAAGGAGACTTTTTATCAGTATATTGACCTTTATGGAATAACAGAAAAGACGGGAATAGATTATCCCGGCGAAAGTGATTCTATCATGTATCCTCTAAAAGATGTGGGACCTGTAGAACTGGCTACTATAGGATATGGCCAGAGTATCTCTCTGACGCCTCTGCAGTTATGTTCCGCAATCAGTGCCATAGGAAACGATGGTGTACTCCTGCAGCCTAGATATGTTAAAGCATTGACTGATGAAAACGGCAAGGTAGTAAAAGAATTTAACAAGGAAGAAGTAAGACGTGTTATTTCAGAAGAAACCGCCAAAGAAATGTGCGAAATTATGGAATATGTAGTTTCTGACGGGGGCGGCGGTACAGCAAAGGTTACAGGATACAGAGTAGGGGGCAAGACCGGAACTGCCAACAAGGTTGAAAACGGAAAATATGGGGATTATTACTACGGTTCATTTATAGGCATGGCACCTATGAATGATCCGCAGGTGACAGTTCTTGTAGTAGTTGACAGCCCTAAAGGTTCATACTACGGTTCTGTTGTAGCAGGTCCGATTGCGAAAAGTATTCTTACGGATACTCTGAGATATATGAATATTAAGCCTCAATATACAGAAGAGGAAAAGGCGGCTTTGGAAAGCAAGTATACTACTGTTCCAAACATCGTAGGTAAGGAATACAGTGAAGCGGTAGGTATCATTGCAGGTAAACAGCTCAATTGCGCAAGCGAAGACAAATCAAACGAAAATTATATTGTTGTAGCACAGTATCCGGCGGCCGGAACCAAAGTAAAAGTCGGGTCGGATGTATATGCATATAAAAAATAAATAATAAATAATAAGGAGCGGTAATGAAGCTTTCCAATTTACTTAACACTGTAGATTATATAAGTGTAAGCGGTACATTGGACAAAGACATTAAAAAACTTGTATACCACTCAGACAAAGTAACGGAAAATAGTCTTTTCTTCGCTGTTTCAGGTGACAAAACCGATGGGAAAGCGTATGTGCACGAGGCTGTTCAAAAAGGTGCCTCTGCCATTGTTTTTTCAGGACATCTGCCTGATACAGAAGGAAATATAACTTTAATAGAAGTTGAAGATGTACGTACGGCTATGGCGTGTATGGCGGCGGAATTCTATGAAAATCCGTCTGAAAAATTATTGACTATAGGCGTTACGGGTACTAAAGGAAAGACAACTACGACGTTTATGATTCATCAGATTCTCAATGATGCAGGAATAAAGTCGGGGTTGATAGGAACTGTAACTAACGGCTTTTCGGGTCATATGGAACCTGCGCATCATACAACACCCGAATCACCTGACATTCAGCAACTATTGGATGCAATGGTCAAGGGCGGATGTAAAGCCGTGGTTATGGAGGTTTCATCTCAAGGAATTAAGCAAAAGCGAGTAAAAAAAACAGATTTTGATATTGGGGTATTTACTAATATAAGTCCCGATCATATAGGACCGGGAGAGCATAAAGACTATGAAGAATATTTGAGCTGCAAGAGTAAATTGTTCAGATTATGCAAGAGGGCGGTAATCAATATTGATCAAAGAGAGTGGCCTCAGATAATCGCCGGATCGGATCTTGAAAAGATAGTTTTTTTCGGCAAGCATGAGGAAGCGGATTTTTGCATCGGAAATAAATTACTTCAAAATAAAGCCGGTTCTCTAAGCACAGAGTACACTCTGTATTCTAAAGAACCTTGCGGCGATGGTGAAAAACATTTGATTACAGTAAATATGCCGGGTGAATTTAATATTTACAATGCAACGGCAGCTATTGCGGTAACCAAATCCCTCGGCATTCCCTGGTCTTCAATAGAAGCTACGCTAAAAAACATAAGTGTAAGAGGCAGAACGGAAATTGTACCTTACTGTGATGAATTTACGGTGATGGTGGACTATGCTCATAATGGAATGGCAGCAGAAAATCTCCTCAAAAACCTCAAAGAGTATAATCCTGCAAGGATAATTACTGTTTTCGGTTGCGGAGGAAACCGGGATCGAAACAGGCGATTTGAGATGGCAGAGGCGGTTTCAAATTACGCAGATTATATTATAATTACGTCCGACAATCCAAGGTTTGAAGAGGAAGAACAAATTGAAGCGGATATACAGTCGCATATAGGCGGAAGTGCAAAGGTAATAAGGGTCAGCGACCGCCGTAGGGCTATAGAGCATGCGTTGCATGAAGGGAAAAAAGATGATATAATAATCGTTATGGGTAAAGGCCATGAAAACTACCAGATAATCGGTAATAATATATATCATTTTGATGACAGAGAAGAAATTCTTAAGGTAAAGGAAAGGGATAGACTATGAAAGTTTTTACCATAGGTGAAATAAGAAAAGCAATTAACGGAACGCTTCTGGCAGGTGATGATAATGCCGAAATTAAAGGCTTTGCAATTGATTCACGCCTTGTTGAACCGGGAAATATGTTTTTCCCGACAAAGGGTGCCAGAGTAGATGCTCATGATTTTATCGGCCAGATCATAGAAAAAGGATGCACATCCTTCGTTGTTTCAAATCCTGACAAAGTTCCTGCAGAAGCATTGGATAAACTTAATGTAATCGTTGTTGAGGATACTCTGAAAGCATTGCAGAATCTGTCTGTTTACTATCTGAACACTCTGCCGCTCAAATACAGAATCGGCGTTACAGGCAGCGTTGGAAAGACAAGTACACGTGACATGATGTATTACGTATCATCTACAAAATACAAGACAGGACGTAACAAAAAGAACTATAACAGTCAGCACGGACTTCCTCTTTCAATTTTAGATTTTGAGCCTGATATAGAAGTTGCAATTATGGAAATGAGTATGGATAGTCCAACTGAAATCAGTTATCTGTGTAATATGGTAAGACCTGATATAGGTATTCTCACTAATATTGCAGCAGTAAATCTTGAAATGATGGGAAATCTCGAAAACATTTTCAGGGGTAAGATGGAAATCACAACTTTCTTTGACGAAAATTCTACTCTTGTAGTAAACAGTTCATGTCCTATGCTTACAAGAGAAAGAGTAAGCGGCAATTACAACGTGGTAACTGTAGGCAAGGAAGAAACTGAAGATTACCTGGTTAAAGATGTAGAGGATTTTGGCGATAAGGGTATAAAATATACTTTATGCAGAGATGATAAATCATATGAAGTGGAATTACCGACACCGGGGGCTCATAATGCAATCAATGCGTCTTTAGCCCTTGCTGTAGGTGAATTGATAGGAATTGATCCGGTGGATGGTGCCAAAGGTTTGCTTGAAGCAGAACTGACAGGAAAGAGACTTAAACTTACAGAAAAGAACGGCGTAAAGGTGATTGACGATACTTATAATGCATGTGACGATTCTGTAAAGTCCGGAATCAATACTCTCGTTGCAACTGAAGGAAAAAGAAAGGTTGCCATCATCGGAGACATTATCGGTCTTGCAGATAAGTCTGCAGAAATTCACTATGCTGTAGGCAAACACGCCGGTGAAAAGGGTGTTGATTTGCTCATTGCTGTGGGTCCTGAAGGATTCCACTATGCGGAAGGCGCAAAAAGCATTTTACCGGAAGAAAGAGTGATGTACTTCCCTAAAAAAGAAGAATTCATAGAAATAAAAGACCAGATTATACAAAAGGGCGACGTGGTTCTAGTAAAGGCATCAAGAGGTATGGCACTTGAAACCATTGTGGACGCAATTTTAGAAGATAAATAGTAAGGAGATATAAGATGGAAGCGATGTTATTCCCAATCTTGGCATTGGTTACGGCTTGGATATTAGGAACTGTTTTTACAGGGATGCTCATTCCTTTCTTAAAAAAGAATCAGCTTAAACAGTTTGTAAGAGAAATAGGACCGCAGTCCCACTTAACAAAAACAGGCACTCCAAGTATGGGTGGTATTGCGATTATCGCTGCAACCTGGGTTTCAGCAATTGTTTTTGCATTAATCACAAAAACACTGAATATTCAGGTTATAGGTGTTTTGGTTGCAATGGTACTGTTTTCATTGATAGGTTTTATCGATGACTATGAAAAGGCAACTAAAAAGAAAAATGACGGTATTTCTGCCAAGCAGAAGGTTGCTCTGCAGTTTGTATTATCTGCAGTATTCGGCGTTTTTGCCATGTATTTCGGCGGCGGTGATATGCTTAAAGGAACAGAAATATGGATTCCTGTGTTTGACTGGACAATCGATCTTGGAATTCTCTATGTTCCGTTTGTAATGTTCGTAATGATTGCATTCAGCAATTCTGTTAACCTTACTGACGGGCTTGATGGCCTGGCTTCCGGCATTACTGCTATGGTAGCATTCTTTATGGTTATTGCAGCAACAGCTTTTGGTTTTACAGATATGCCGGTTGTATTCGGTGCATTATCCGGCGCATGCCTCGGATTCCTTATGCTTAACAAGAATCCTGCTAAGATTTTTATGGGAGATACAGGATCTATGGCTCTTGGCGGAATCCTTTCTGCAGGTGCTCTTCTTATGAAACTGGAATTCTTACTGGCAATTGCAGGCCTTGTTTATGTTGCAGAAGCTCTTTCTGTAATCATTCAGGTTGGATATTATAAAAAGACTAAAAAGAGAATTTTCAGAATGGCACCGCTGCATCATCACTATGAACTTGGCGGTATGAGCGAAAGAAAAGTAGTTGTAATGTTCTGGGGAGCAACACTGGTATTCTGCTTAATTGCGATTCTTTTAATGAACATTTAACACGAAACAGAGGTGTTTTGAATGGATAATATTAATTTAAACAACATTGCAGGAAAAAGAGTTCTAATAATAGGTCTCGGCAAATCCGGCATTGCCGCAGCGCAGGCTATGATTAAACTGGGTGCGAGAGTTACCGTTCAGGACTCAAAAACTGAGGATAAAATTGACGCGCAGCTGTTAACTTTCTTCCGTGGTAAAGGTGTTGAATTTTGCCTGGGACAGATTCCTGAATATATGAATCAGTTTGATATGATGATTCTGAGTCCGGGTGTAAATCCTGAATTACCTTTTGTCGATAAGGCGGCGGAAGCCGGAGTTGAAATCGTAGGAGAACTGGAAATTGCTTATAGAATTGCGCGCGGGCATTTTGTGGCGCTTACCGGAACCAATGGAAAAACTACAACTACTACTCTTGTAGGAGAGATTTTCAAGAAATCGGGAAGAAAGACCAGTGTTGTTGGAAATATCGGTGTAGCAGTAATTTCAAAAGCCCTTGAGACTGATGAAGATGATTGGCTGATTACGGAGACCAGCAGTTTCCAGCTTCAGACAATCAAGTATTTTAAACCTATGGTTTCAGCTATTCTGAATTTGACTCCTGACCATCTGAATCGCCATCACACAATGGAAAACTATGGTCTTGCAAAGGCGAGAATCTTTGAAAACCAGGATGAACAGGGATTCTGTATTATTAACGGAGATGACGAAGCTTGCTGCAAGTTGGCTGAAAACAGCAAGGCAAAAGTGGTGTATTTCTCCTCAACTAAGGAACTTGAAGAGGGAGCCTTCGTAAAAGACGGTAAACTGGTTATCGCAAGTGAAAATGGCAAACTAATTGAGTTATGTCACAAAAACGAACTAAAGATTATCGGTAAACACAATGTAGAAAATGCTCTTGCGGCGGCAGCAATGTGCTACTATTCCGGAATTGAACCGGAGGTGATTGCTCAGGTGCTTAGAGACTTCGGCGGTGTTGAACACAGAATAGAATACTGCGGAACTTCTAAGGGTGTTAAGTATTATAACGATTCCAAAGGAACAAACGTGGACGCGGCACTTACAGCAATCCGCGCCATTGAAAAGAATATAATTCTGATTGCCGGCGGCGACGGTAAGGGACAGGATTTTGACCCGCTGGTTGCCGGATTTAACGGCAGTGTTAAACATATGATTCTCCTTGGAAGAGATGGCGGCAAAATCGCCGAATCAGCGGAAAAGGCGGGATTTAAAGACTATTCCTTTGCAGAAGATATGGGCAAGTGTGTACAAAAAGCAATAGAACTGGCTGAAGAAGGAGATACGGTTCTCCTTTCACCTGCCTGTGCAAGCTGGGATATGTATGTGAATTTTGAACAGAGAGGTGACCATTTCAAAGAAATGGTTGCAAGATTTGCAATTTAAGGTAATTGTTTTATGAAAAAAGTTAAAGCTGCTAAAACTGAATTAAGTGAACAGCTGGACAAAAAGAAAAACAGACTGAAAAAGAAATTTGCCTCTTTGGCAAGCGAAAATCCGGGAGATTTGTCTATCGTGTTGTTGACTGTAATCCTTGTGGTGTTCGGTACAGTTATGATTTTCAGTGCAAGTTATTATAAGTCCATCAGCGATGTGGGAGATCCTTACGTTTATCTTAAACGTCAACTGCTGTGGGCAATCGTAGGCTTTGTTGCTATGTGGATTACGTCCAGAATTGACTACCATATATGGGGGCAGAACTTTTATATAATCGCACCTCTGGTTTGTATGGGTTTGCTTGCACTGGTATTTACTCCTCTTGGTGTGACTGTAAACGGGGCAACCCGATGGATAGGTGTAGGTCCGGTAACATTGATGCCGGGTGAAATCGCAAAAGTAGGCCTGATTTTCTTCGTAGCGGGATATTATGGCAGAGATTCGCGGCGTGTACTGGACTTTTTTAAAGGTGTGCTGCCGGTTATAATTGTAACCGGTGTGTTTGCCGGAATGATTATGCTGCAGCCTAATATGTCCACAGCCTTTACGGTTGTTTTTATTGCAGGAGGAATGATATTTGTAGCAGGGGCTCAATGGAAACATCTGGGAATGTTGGCAGGCGTTGCTCTAACTGCAGGCGTAGGATTCATATTTACTGATAAGGATGGATACAGATTTGCCAGAATAACAAGCTTCCTTGATCCTTTCGAGGACGCGTTGGGAAGCGGATATCAAGTAGTACAGTCTTTGCTGGCTATGGGAACGGGCGGTTTGACCGGACTTGGTCTTGGCAATAGTATCCAGAAAAACTTATATTTGCCGGAACCTCAAAATGACTTTATTTTGGCAATCATAGCCGAAGAATTGGGATTTGTCGGCGTTTGCGGACTAATGGCAGTTTATCTCCTTTTGGTATGGAGAGGTTGTCACGTGGCCATGAATGCACAGGATTATATGGGCATGATTATGGCTTCCGGAATAATTATTATGATTGGAGTTCAGGTTATAATTAATATTGCGGTTGTAACATCCACATTCCCGCCAACAGGTGTAATTTTACCGTTTGTAAGCTACGGTGGCAATGCCCTTGCAATCTTTATGGCTATGATCGGTATTTTAATAAACATTTCCAAGACATCAAAATTATAGGTGATATTATGAGAATAATTGTAACAGGCGGCGGCACAGGCGGTCATATTTATCCGGCTCTTGCTATCGCAGACAAATTTAAAGAAATGGATTCTGAAACGGAAGTGCTGTATGTAGGCAATGTTGATGGTATTGAGAATGAAGTGGTTCCTAAAGCGGGCTATGAATTCAAAATGGTAACTACAAGATGGTTTGACAAGGTTAATCCTGTCGAATTCGTAAAGACCGGATGGGCTGTTTCAAAAGGTGTACGCGAATCAAAGAAAATTATAAGAGAATTTAAGCCTGATGTAGTTGTGGGAACGGGTGGATATGCCTGTGTTCCTATGCTGATTGCAGGACATCTGATGAAAATCAGAACTTATATTCATGAGCAGAATGCTTACCCGGGACTTGCTAACAGAACCTTGGAAAGACAAGTGGATAACATCTTCTTAGGATTTGATGCAGCTGCACAGTTCTTTAAGCATCCTAAAAAACACGTATACGCAGGAAATCCGGTAAGAAAAAGTTTCTTTACAACAACAAAGCGTGAAGCCAGAGAAAAACTGGGAATACCGCAGGATGACTTTGTGGTTTTCACTTTTGGCGGAAGTCTCGGTGCCAGAAAGATAAATGAAGTTGCTTTTGAACTGATGGAAATCTTCAATGGACACAAAGGTGTCAGTATGATTATCGGAACCGGCAAGTGGATGGATAAAGATGCCCAAAAAATGCTTGAAGAAAGAAATGTGGATGTTCAAGACAATATAAGGATTAAAGGTTACATCGAGAACATGGATCTTCATCTTTTGGCATGTGATTTAGTAATATGCCGAAGCGGTGCTCTGTCCGTAGCAGAGACTACTGTTTGTGGAAAGGCTGCAATCTTTGTACCTTATCCTTATGCAACGGGTAATCATCAGTATTATAACGCGAAGGCGGTGGCTGATAAGGGCGGCGCTCTTGTAATTGAAGAAAAAGACTTGGTCATTGAGGATGTGGTTCAGGAAGTCTTAAGCCTCAAGAACAATCCTGATAAACTTGAGGCTATGTCAAAGGCCAGCAGAGAAAGTGCGCCTGTAAAGGCTCTTGATATAATTTATAACAAAATAAATGAGAATTATCTTGAAGATATAAGTAAGAAAAAATAAAGAATTGAATAAGTTGCGCAAAAGGCACCTCCCACATACTATGAAGTAGAATTGGGAGGTGTTTTTGTTGGAATGTTATGAAATTGAAGGCGGTATTCCTTTGCGTGGAGAGTACAGAGTAAGGGGTGCAAAGAATTCAGCACTGCCTATTCTCGCAGCTACCGTATGCAGGAGCGGAATATACGAAATATACGACTGCCCGCGAATTGAAGATGTTTTTGCCATGGAGGAAATACTGAAGGCGCTTGGGGCAAAGACCAAATGGGAAAGAGACTGTATTGTAGTTGATAGCAGGGGAATATCTGAATCTGCAGTCCCGAGAGAATTGATGTCAGAAATGAGGTCTTCCGTTTTTCTGATGGGGAGCCTGCTTGCCAGATGCGATGAAGCTACAATATTTAGACCGGGAGGCTGCAATATAGGCAAGCGGCCAATTGACATACATATAAGCGGCCTTGAACAACTGGGATTTGAGGTGTATTTAGAAGAAGAGAAAATCAGTTGCAAAGGCAGATCGCACGGCGGAAAGATAACTTTGCCCTACCCAAGTGTAGGCGCGACTGAAAATCTGATGATGGCAGCACTCTGCGGAAGCGGCGACACCATTATAGAAAACTGTGCTGTCGAGCCGGAAATAGAAGACTTGCAAGGATTTTTGCGTACTTGTGGATTTCAGGTTTATGGAGGAGGAACAAACACAATTTTTGTTAAAGGTGCGAAAGGAAGCGTATTGACAACTCCGCGGCAAGTGATGTACTTTTTGTTGGAAGACAGAATAGAAGCTGCCACGTATATGATGGCGGTGCTGGGTACGCGTGGAAGAGGGGTGTTCAGAAACATACGGGCAGAATTCATTTCGGACGTACTTAATGTTTTTGAGAGAATGAATGCAAACGTCAGAACTTATGAAAGCAATATCGAAGTGTGGGCAACTGACAGACTGAAAAGTCCGGGAATTGTTGTAACGCAACCATATCCGGGTTTTCCAACAGATTGCCAGCCGCAGCTTATGACTTTGGCATCCGTTTCCAGAGGATTGACGACTATCCGAGAAGAAGTATTTGAAAGCAGATTTACTCACAAAAATGACCTTCTTAATATGGGCGCAGATATTGAAACTTGCGGTAAAAATGCTATAATAAAAGGTGTTCCCAAGTTGCAGGGAAGAGAGGTAACGGCTCTCGATTTAAGAGGCGGAGCAGCGCTTGTTTTAGCGGGCCTTTTTGCAGAAGGGAAGACTACGGTAAAAGATACTTTTCATATCAGAAGAGGATATGAAGATTTTGAAAAAGGGATAAAAAGTTTAGGTGGAATAATTGAAAAAAAGGGATAAAAAGAAAAGAAAATCGCGACTCAGTCCGCTGGCTAAAATTGCAATCGCCTTGGCGATTGCAGGAGCTTGCGCAGGTCTTTCACTGACATCTATTTTTAATGTAGAAAAATATGAAGTGGAAGGTAATTCCTACTATACGGATGATGAAATCCTTGTTATGGGAAACTGCAAAACCGGCGGTAATATGTTTTGGGATGTGGATACCGGTGATATCAAGAAACGTCTCAGCAAGGATTCGTATATGGCTAAGGTTAAGGTAAAAAGAATAATACCAAACACAATTCGAATTCAGTTGACCGAAAGAAAGCAATATGCGGCAGTAGTCTACGGAGATCATTATGTGGTAATTGATGACGAAAACATTGTACTCCGTAAAACGGATGTGGCACCAAAAGTACCTGTTTTACAGGGTATAACCATAAACAAAATGGATGTGGGTGCAGCCATAGAAATTGATGAAAAAGTTAAGTTTCAGCAGATGACAGAATTCCTTCAGGTGATGGAAGATAACGATATGTATTATACAAGATTGGTAGTTGAAAAGGCACAAATTAAGGCTTATGTTCTGGATAATCTGGTTTGTGTGGGTTCGGCAGAAGACTTGATGGAATCTATGAAAAAAGGTGAACTTCAGAAGGTTATTAAAGGGCTTTTTGATCTGAAAATCGAAAGAGGCACGGTAAAAGTAAGCGGTGGAGATTATATTTCTTTCAGTCCCGAAATAGTCTGAAAAAAGCATAAAAATTCACTAAAAACAGGTGCAATAATAAGCATAATATGATACAATAGTAAAGATAATTGGGAAAAAATTAGGAGGATGGATTTACGATGCTGCAAATTGAGACAGATATGGAAAAAGCTGCGGTAATTAAAGTCATCGGCGTTGGCGGTGGCGGATGCAATGCGGTTAATCGCATGGTTGAAGCAGGCCTTGCCGGAGTGGAATTTATCGCTGTTAATACAGATAGACAAGCCTTAAGCAGATGCTTGGCTGAAACTAAAATTCAGATTGGTGAAAAACTTACAAGAGGACTTGGTGCAGGCGCCAATCCTGAAGTAGGTCAGAAGGCCGCTGAAGAAACATTAGATGATATCACAGCTTTAATTGACGGAGCTGATATGGTATTCATTACTGCAGGTATGGGCGGCGGCACAGGAACCGGTGCAGCTCCTATCATTGCAAAGGCTGCAAGAGATATGGGCATTCTGACAGTAGGTGTTGTAACAAAGCCTTTCTCTTTTGAAGGAGCTAAAAGAAAGAAACAGGCTGAGCTTGGAATCAGCTTCTTGAAGAGATATGTGGACTCACTGGTAGTAGTTCCAAATGATAAGTTACTTTCAAATTGTGAAAGAAACACATCTATGCTGCAGGCTTTCAAAATGGCAGATGATGTGCTCAGACAGGGTGTTCAGGGCATCTCAGACCTGATTTCAGATTTTGCTCTCATCAATGTGGACTTTGCCGATGTTAAGTCTGTAATGACAGACAGAGGCGTAGCTCATATGGGAACAGGACGCGGCAAGGGCGAAAAGAGAGCTCACGACGCAGTTAAAGCAGCAATTGAAAGTCCACTTCTTGAAACAACTATTGCAGGAGCCAAAGCAATCCTTCTCTATGTTGCAGGCGGCTATGATCTGGGTATGCTGGAAGTCAGCGAAATCGCAGGTATGGTAGAAGAACAGGCAGACAGAGATTGCATTCTGATTTTCGGTGCAGCAGTTAACGAAGAAATGGAAGACGAAGTTGCAATTACAGTTATTGCTACAGGCTTTGATGAAGGTCTTGAGCAGACCAGTGTTCAGGAGGCAAAGAAAGAAGCTCCATCAACAGGTCTTGGAGAAGAACCTAAGGTTCAGTCTCAGGATGAAGAGGTAGTATTCGGAAGAGTTGAAGGTTTAAACGGAACTGAGCGTACTCTTCAGGATATCTTAAGCAGCGAAGACGAAGGACAGTCTACAAAATTCGAAATTCCTGATTTCTTAAAATAAGTTAATTGGAGCCGGTTTTTTCTAAACCGGCTCTTGTGGTAAATTAAAACAAGTTAAAATGAGAGAAATTACTTCAAAAAACAACCAAATATTTAAGTTTTTCCAGAAACTTGAGTCTAAAAAATATAGAGACAGGTTTGGCTTGTATCTCATCGAAGGTGAAAATCTCATTGAAGAGGCTCATAAAAACGGAGCCGAATTTCAAGAAATTTTGATCAGAATGGGAGCGGGAGACCGATTTATTAAGCCTTGGATGGATGATGAAAAGGTTTATTTAGTAGAGCAAAAGCTTTTCGAAGAGATTGCTCAGACCGAAACCAGCCAAGGCATAATAGCATCAGTCGTCAAACCTGACCTTTCCCTGAAGGATTTTGAAAGCAAGAAATCGTCGGGGAATTTTGTCGTTTTGGACAGACTGCAGGATCCGGGAAACATCGGCACAATTATCAGGACTGCCGATGCAGCAGGGTATGAACTTGTAGTTGCAATGAAAGGTACTGCAGATGTTTTTTCACCTAAGGTGGTAAGATCTGCAACAGGATCCCTTTTCAGGGTGCCTATTGTTTTTGCTGATAATAACGATGAACTCGCAGAGTTTGTTCATAACGCCGGCAAGAAACTGGTGGCAACCTGTCTTGATGACAGCAGGTTTTATTACGAAGAAGACTTAAAAGAGAATATAGCATTGATTGTCGGCAATGAGGGGAATGGCATCAGCCCGGACCTCATCGGCAAATCCGATGTTAAAATAAAAATTCCTATGCAAGGCAGCATAGAATCCTTAAATGCCTCCGTGGCGGCGGCAATAATTATGTACGAATCTGTAAGAAAACGAGGTTAAAAAATGCAAGCACAATTACAGGCGATTCTTGAAGAATCAAAAAAAGCACTAGAAGCTGCAACAACTGTTGCAGAAACAGAAGAAACAAGAATTAAAGTTCTCGGCAAGAAGGGATCTTTAACAGGTATTTTAAAGTCCATGGGTCAGCTTTCTCCGGAAGAAAGAAAAGAACTGGGCCAGGCTGCTAACCAGGTTAGAGCAGAAATTGAAGCTCTGCTGGCTGAAACAGTAAACCACTTAAAAGAAAAAGAAAAAGAAGCAAGATTTGCAGCAGAAGCAATCGATGTAACTGAACCTGGTAAAGAATATAAGCTGGGCGTTAAGCATCCACTGACTATCACTATGGAAGAAGTATCCAAGGTGTTTAAGTCTATGGGATTCTCCCTGACAGAAGGTCCTGAAGTTGAAACTGTTTTCAATAACTTTGATGCGCTTAATGCAGGTCCTTACCACCCATCCAGAGATATGACCGATACATTCTACATCAACGAGGATGTTATCTTAAGAACTCAGACTTCTCCTGTACAGGTAAGAACACTGCTGAGACAGCAGCCTCCTATCAGAGTATTTGCACCGGGCAGAGTATTCCGTTGCGACACTCCTGACGCAACTCACTCACCAATGTTCCATCAGGTTGAAGGTCTTGTAGTTGATGAAGGAATCACTATGGCCGACCTGAAGGGTGTTTTAGACAGCTTTGCAAAGCAGATGTTCGGTTCTGAAACAAGAACCAAGTTCAGACCTCATCACTTCCCATTCACTGAACCTTCAGCTGAAATGGACGTATCCTGCTTCAAGTGCGGCGGAAAGGGCTGCAGAGTATGTAAAGGCAGCGGCTGGATTGAAATTTTAGGATGCGGTATGGTACACCCTAACGTACTTAAAGTAGGCGGCATCGACACTGAAAAGTACACAGGCTTTGCTTTCGGTCTTGGTGTTGAAAGAGTAGCAATGCTCAAATACGGAATTGACGATATCAGACTGTTCTATGAAAACGATATGCGTTTCATCGAACAATTCAAATAGGAGGCAGCACAAATGATAGTTTCATTAGAATGGTTAAAAGATTACGCAGAAGTAAACGTAGATCCTGTGGAATTCTGCGATAGAATGATTATGTCCGGCTCCAATCTGGAAACGATGGAAACAGTTGGCGTTGACATGGAAAAAGTAGTAGTAGGTAAAATTGTTAAAATAGAAAAGCATCCTGACGCAGACAAATTAGTAGTTTGCAAGCTGGATGTGGGCCAGGAAGAATTAGTTCAGATTGTTACAGGTGCACCTAACGTGTTTGAAGGCGCATATGTACCGGTAGCACTGGACGGCAGCAGAATTCCAGGTCCTATCCACGGACAGCCAAAGCAGGAAGGCGGAGTAGAAATTAAGGCGGGCAAGCTGAGAGGCGTTGAATCTTTTGGTATGCTTTGTTCCTTCGAAGAATTAGGATTTACTGACAAGGTTGTACCTGTAAATCAGAAAGAAGGCATCTGGATTCTGGGCGGAGAATATCCTCTCGGTATGGATTTTGCTGAAGCTCTTGAGCTCAAGGATAATATTATTGACTTCGAAATCACTCCAAACCGTCCTGACTGCCTGTCAATGATCGGTATGGCAAGAGAAGCTGCTGCAACTTTCGAAACTAAGTTTGACTATCCTGAAACAGCTTGCAAGAAAGAAGAAGGCCAGGCTTCTGACTACATCGATGTTGAAGTGAAATCTGATCTTTGCAAGCGCTATATCGCAAGAATTGTTAAAGACGTTAAGGTTGAAGATTCCCCATGGTGGCTGCAAAGAAGACTCATCCACGCAGGAATGAGACCTATCAACAATATCGTAGATATTACAAACTTTGTAATGTTAGAATACGGACAGCCTCTTCACGCTTTCGATATTAAGAGCGTAGCAGGAAACAAGATTGTAGTTGATACTGCAGAAGAAGGCGAAAAGTTCACAACATTAGACGGCACAGAAAGAACTCTGGATGATATGATGCTTATGATTCACGATGCAGAAAAGTCCATCGCAGTTGCCGGCGTAATGGGTGGATTAAACTCCGAAATCGAAGCAGATACTAACACTATCGTAGTTGAATCCGCTAACTTCGTTGGAAACAGCGTAAGAACAACTGCAAAGAGACTGGGACTTCGTACAGAAGCTTCATCAAGATATGAAAAAGGCATCGATCCTAATCTTTGCAAAGCAGCTGCAGACAGAGTATGCTATCTTATCGAACTTATCGGTGCAGGTACAGTAGTAGGCGGAAGCGTAGACGTATATCCTGTGGTTGAAGAAGCTAAGACTGTTCACGGCAGAGTAAGCAGAATCAACAACGTACTGGGCATTGAACTGACAAGAGAACAGATGGTTAAGTACTTCGAAAGCCTTGAAATGAAGGTTGAAGGTGAAGGCGATGATATGTACGTATCTGCTCCTACAGTAAGACAGGACGTAGAAATAGAAGAAGATTTAATTGAAGAAGTTGCAAGACTATACGGTTACGATAAGCTGCCTGTAACTATTCCAAAGGGCAACAACGAAGCATCACAGTCCTACGAAAGAGACATCAAAGACTTTGCCAGAGAAGTAATGTGTTCACTGGGTGCAAACGAAGTTCAGACTTATTCCTTCGTAAGCCCTAAGGGTGTTGACAATATCAGAATCGAAGAAGATTCCTGGGAAAGAGCATTCGTACAGATTTTAAATCCGCTGGGCGAAGATACTTCTGTTATGAGAACAGTACTTATGCCTAATATGTTAGAAGTTTTAGGAAGAAACTACAGCAGAAACAGAGATGCTGTAAGAGCTTTTGAAATCGGAAATACATTCATGGTAAACTTCCTTGACGAAAAGGCACTCCCTGTGGAAGCTGATGCTATGTCCATCGGTTTCTATGGAAAGGATGAAGATTTCTTTACACTGAAGGGTGCTATCGTAGAACTTCTGACTAAACTTGGAATCAAGGATATCGAGTTCATCGCAGAAAAAGAATACGGTGCTTTCCACCCTGGCAGATGCGCAAGAATCGCAGCACCTGCAAGAACAATCACTCCGAACGGAGTTGAATATGAACTGGTTGAACTGGGCATCATGGGTGAAGTACACCCTGACGTTGCAGAAAAATACGGCCTCGGCGGAACTCGTGCTTACGTTGCGGAATTAATGTTCAACGTGGCAACAGAAATGGCAGACACTGAAAAGGTATTCAAGCCATTACCTAAGTACCCTGCAACTTCCAGAGACATTGCTTTAGTCGTAGATGAAGCTATGACTGTAGGCGAAATCGAAAAAGTAATCAAGACTGCCGGCGGTAAAATCTTAAGAGACGTTAAACTCTTTGACGTTTACAGAGGACCGCAGGTGGGTGAAAATAAGAAGAGCGTAGCATTTGCACTGACTTACAGACACGATGAAAAGACTCTGACTGACGAAGACGTTCAGACTGCTCAGAATCAGGTGCTTGCAGCTCTTGAAAAGGAATTAGGTTTAACTCTGAGAGATAACTAAGGAGCAAAATCATGGAAAACAACAAGGTAAAAGTAAGAATTTATGGTCAGGAATATACCATTGCAGGCGAAAGAGACGAAGAGACTATAAGACAAATCGCTGCCCATGTTAATGATAAGATGCGTGAGCTGGGACGCAGCTTTTCTTCCAACGGACAGGGAACCGGAACCCTTGCTGTTTTGACGGCAATCAATATTGCCGATGAATATTTCGGGTCTCTTGACGAAATCGAGAAACTGAAAGAATCGAAAATCCAGCTTGAAAAAGACACACAGCATTATCTTAAAATGTGGGACGAAGCTAAGAAGAGCTTTGCTCAGTACAAGGAGAACGCTGCAAAGGCTGCAGAAGAAAAACAGGAAAGCGAAGAAAGATACAGAGAACTTGAAGCGAGATGCAGCGAGTTCGAAAACTCTTTCTTCGATCTGCAGATGGAAAACCTGCAGCTGAAGAGCGAACTCGACAGATTGAAGAGGTTAAATGAAGAGTAAGACATTAAACACTTTAGAGTACAATAAAATAATAGATATGCTGATGCAGCAGGCAAATTCCTATATGGCCAAGGAAAGTCTCAAGAAGATGAAGCCGATGACCAATATAGGGGATATCAAAGATGCCTTGGCAGAAACCACGGAAGCCCAGACGGTAATGCTTCGCAAAGGGGTTCCTCCTCTCGGTCAGATTTATGACATCGAGGACGCTCTCCATTTTGCAAGAAAGGGCGGCAGTCTAACCATGAGACAGTTGCTACAGGTTCTTTATAATCTGAAGGTGACAGCCAACGTAATCACATTCTTAAAGAGTGATTTACCTCCCCTGCCGACAATTGACGGTATCAGAGAGGTTTTGGTTACATTCCCAAGACTTGCAGACAACATCGACAGATGTATTTTGTCAGAGGATGAGATGGCCGACAGCGCGTCTCCTGAATTGAAGAATATCAGACGAAGTATTACACGTCAAAATGAAGCTATCAGGAGCAGGCTGAACAATATCCTCAATTCTCAGGATAACAAGACTTATTTGCAGGATTCCATAGTAACTATGAGGGACGGCAGATATGTTATACCTGTTAAGGCGGAGCACAGAAGCAGATTTTCCGGGATTATCCACGATCAATCTTCTACAGGCGCCACATTGTTTATAGAGCCTCAGGTAATAGTGAACCTGAACAATGAGCTTAGAGAACTGGAACTGGCAGAAAAGGTTGAAATTGAGAGAATTCTGGCTGAACTGTCCTCGGCTGTAGCGGAACATTTCCATCAGATTATGAATAACCAGAAGCTGCTTATTACTTTAGATATCATATTTGCAAAAGGCAAATTATCTGCAGCGCTTGGAGGCGAAGAGCCTGTGATTGACGAGGGCGGAGTGCTGGAATTAAGGCAGGCAAGACATCCTCTTATCGACAAGAAAAAGGTTGTTCCTATCAATGTGAAATTGGGTGATGCCTATAAAACTCTTGTGGTGACAGGACCTAATACAGGCGGTAAGACTGTTACGCTCAAAACCGTAGGGCTTTTGGTTCTTATGGCACAGAGCGGTCTTCATATACCGGCGGCATCTACCAGCAGAATACCTGTATTTGAACAGGTTTTTGCTGACATTGGAGACGAGCAGAGCATCGAACAGAGTCTTAGTACATTCTCATCTCATATGAGAAACATTGTTGAGATTCTTGATGAGGTGGACGGACAGTCTCTGGTGCTTTTGGATGAACTGGGGGCAGGTACAGACCCGACAGAAGGAGCTGCACTGGCCATTTCCGTTTTGGAAAAGCTGGCGGCTTACAGGGCGTACACAATTGCAACCACCCATTATAATGAACTTAAAAAATACGCACTTTCGACAGAAGGCGTTGAAAACGGTTCTATGGAATTCAATGTGAACACTTTGAGTCCAACATACAAACTTTTAATCGGTGTTCCGGGCAAATCAAATGCCTTCGAAATTTCAAGGAAACTGGGGCTTTCCGAGGATTTGATTGACAGAGCTAACGAACTTCTTGAAAAGGGCGATATTGAATTCGAAGACGTTTTGAGCGTCATCGAAAAAGATAAACAAAGAGCTGAGGCTGAACGCGACGAAGCTATACTTCTCAACATTTCTATGAAGAAACAGAAGGAGGATTTGGAACGACGTACAAAAGCTCTTGAAGAAAAGGAACAGGAAATCATCAGGCAGGCCAAAGAAGAGGCCAGAAGTATACTGAAAGAGGCTCGTGAAACAGCCAACGACGTGAGTAAAGAACTGAGGGCTTTGAGCAAGATTGAAAGTCTCGGTGAACGAAACAAGCGCTTCGACAAGAGTCGTAAGCAGCTGAAAGACGCTGAAGACAAGTATGCTGAAAAACTCATAAGACGTGTAAACCAGAAGCCTGTCAAAGCTGATAAACTGAAAGTCGGCGACAAGGTGAAGGTGCTGACTTTAGATCAGGTAGGCGAAGTTTTATCCCTGCCGGACGAAAAGGGCGACCTGACTGTGAAGATGGGCATTATGAAGGTTAATATCAACCTTAAAGACCTGATGTTTCTTGAAGAAGAAAAGTCTGAAAAAGACAAAAAAGGCGGCAAATACGGCAGCCTTTATAGGGCGAAAGCCCAGACAATTTCAATGTCTATCAACGTACAGGGATATAACCTTGATGATGCTGTAATGGATGTGGATAAATACCTGGACGATGCTTTTATGGCAGGTCTCAGGGAAGTTACCATAATCCACGGGCGCGGAGAGGGTATATTAAAGGATGGACTGAGAAAACTTTTTAAGAGACACAAGCACGTGGCTTCTTACAGAAAAGGCGGATACAACGAAGGAGGAGATGGTGTTACCATCGTGACATTAAAGGAGTAAGCTATGTATATTGTAAGTGCATGTCTTTTAGGCCGTGACTGTAAATATAACGGCGGCAATAATGCCAATGAAGCAGTTATTGAGTTTTGCAGGACACATAAATATATTGAAGTGTGCCCCGAAAGCGCTGCAAAACTTCCTTGTCCGAGACCACCGGCAGAAATAGTCGGTTCAAAAGTTCTTAATAAGTTCGGCAAGGATTTGACGCTTGATTTTGACAGAGGTGCAGAACTTTCTGCTAATACCTGCCTGACTATGGCGGAGATTACAGGTGAACCAATTGAGGGGGCAATCCTCAAAGCAAACAGCCCATCCTGTGGATGCGGTAAAATATATGACGGTACCTTTACCGGTACGTTAGTTGACGGATACGGCATTTTTGCCCGCCGTCTCAGAAGAATGGGAATTGATATAATCACTGAAAAGGAGACGATACCATGGTAAATTTCAAAGAAGAAATTGCTAAATTAATCGCGGAACACGTTGAAGGTCTTTCTTTAGAAGAAATTCAAGGTATGATTGAAATTCCGCAGGACAAGAAAATGGGGGACTATGCTTTCCCTTGCTTTAAGCTGGCTAAGACTTTGAGAAAGGCACCTCCTCTCATTGCTATGGGCATTGCCAAGGGCATTGAGGAAAATGAAATTTTTGAAAAGGTTGAACAGGTTAACGCTTACGTTAATATGTTCGTTTCCAAAGAAGCTTTAGTTAAAGATGTTGTGAGTGAAGTTATTGCACAGGGCAGTGAATTCGGCAAGTCTAACGTGGGAGAAGGTAAACCCGTAATTGTAGAGTTCTCTTCTCCTAATATTGCAAAGCCTTTCCACATTGGACACATCAGAAGTACAGTTATCGGTAACTCCATCAATAAGATTTATGATGCTATGGGTTACGATGTAATCAGAATCAACCACCTGGGCGACTATGGTACACAGTTTGGTAAAATGATCTGTGCTTACAGACACTGGGGTAACAAAGAAGATGTTATCAATGAGCCAATCAAGACTCTTCTCAGCTACTATACTAAATTCCATGTTGAGGCTGAAACTCATCCTGAACTGGAAGATGAGGCAAGAGAAATCTTTACAAAGCTGGAACACGGCGAACAGGAAGAAGTAGAACTGTGGCAGTGGTTCAGAGATGAATCCTTAAAGGAATTCAACAGAGTATATAATATGCTGGGTATTTCTTTTGACTCTTATGCCGGTGAAAGCTTCTATTCAGACAAGATGCCTCGTTTTGTACAGGAATTAAAGGACAAAGGACTTCTTGAAGAATCAAGGGGTGCACAGATTGTTGATTTGGAAGAAGAGGGTTTAGGTGTAGCACTTATTACAAAATCCGATGGTTCAACACTTTATATTACAAGAGATATTGCTGCTGCAGTATATAGAAAAGAAACTTATGATTTCTATAAGAACATCTATGTTGTAGCATCTCAGCAGAATCTGCATTTCCAGCAGTGGTTCAAGATTCTGGAAAAGATGGGCTATGAATACTCCAAGGATTGCGTTCACGTGCCTTTTGGCCTGGTAAGTCTCGAAGAAGGTACTATGTCCACAAGACACGGCAGAGTTGTTTTCCTGGAAGATGTACTCAACAGAGCTGTTGACCAGACAAAAGAAATCATTAAAGAAAAGGGCGTTAATACTGACAACATCGATGAAACTGCAAAGCAGGTTGGTATCGGTGCGGTAATTTTCAACGAACTTTCCAACAACAGAATCAAGGACTACGTGTTCTCATGGGATAAGGTGCTCGACTTCAACGGAGAAACAGGTCCTTATGTTCAGTACACTTATGCAAGATGTGCAAGCGTACTGAGAAATGCCGGAGAAGAAGAGGCTTCCAAGGCTATGGATGTTGCTAATCTCAAGGCGGAATATATTACAGGCGACAGTGCTTATGAACTGGCTAAGTTGCTTTATGCACTTCCTCAGACAGTAATTGATGCCGGCGAAAAGTACGAACCGTCTGTCGTTACAAGACATATCGTAAACATCGCACAGGGCTTCAACCGTTTCTACCACGATGAACACATTCTCGTGGACAACGAAGATGAAAAGGTTGCAAAACTGGCACTGGTTGCAGCTACAAAGACTGCTATCAAGAACGGTCTTGCACTGCTTGGTATGGAAGCACCTGAAAGAATGTAATTTAAGGGAGAATAAGTTATGCGTTATATCGGAGATATTTACAGACCACCGAGTGAAGCTTACAGCCTGCTGGTGCAGGTAACAATTGGTTGTTCACACAACAAGTGTACTTTCTGCAATATGTTTAAGGCGAAACAGTTCAAAGTGCGTAAGCCTGAAGAAGTGCTTGAAGATTTAGCGTGGGCAAGAGAACACTATCGCAGAGTAGAAAGAATCTTCCTTTGCGATGCTGATGCCCTTTGTCTAAAGACTGAAAAACTTCTGGTCTTCTTAGACTATATCAAGGAACATTTCCCTGAATGTGAAAGAGTGACTCTTTACGGCAGAGCAACCGACGTGCTCAGAAAGACTGATGAAGAACTTCTTACGCTGAAGGAACATGGTGTTACTATGGTTTATATGGGAGCTGAATCCGGAAGCGACAAGGTTCTCAAGATGGTTAACAAGGGAGAAACAAGAGAGCAGCTCATTGCCGGTGTACAGAAACTGGAAAGACTGGGTATCAAGACTTCCGTTACATTCATCAGCGGCCTTGGCGGACCTGAATTATGGGAAGAACACGCTGTTGAAACGGGAACAATGATTACAGAAATGAATGCTTCTTATGTAAGTCTTCTTACTCTGATTCTGCAGCCTCCTGCTCCGATGTATGATGACTACAGAGAAGGAAGATTTAAGACTCTTTCACCAGAAGAAGTTCTGGCTGAAACATGTCTTCTTCTACAGCATGCAAAACCTTCCAAGCCTTGTGTATTCAGAAGCAATCACGCATCCAACTACGTTTCCTTAAGAGGAAATCTGCCGATGGACAACGAAAGCATGATCGCTTCCTTAAGACGTGCTATGGAAGGCAGAGGATTATTAAAAGACGATAGATTCAGAATGTTATAATATGAAGATTTTATTAACTACATTAAATTCTCAATATGTACACAGCAATCCGGCATTGAAGTATCTGTATACTGTAACTGCAGATACTTCGGCCGATATTGATATACGCGAGTTTACTATCAATAACGAAACTTCATATATATATGGCGAGATTTTAAGAGCAAACTACGACATAGTTTGCTTTTCTTGCTACATTTGGAATATAGAGCAGATTAAAGCGTTGGCTTCAGATTTGAAAAAGGCTAAGCCTAATATGCTTATTTGCTTAGGAGGTCCTGAAGTTAGTTTTGACGCACATATTTTTGTCGCAGATAATAAATGGGTTGATATGATTTTGTGCGGAGAAGGAGAATACCCTTTCTTCAGACTGTGTCAGGTGCTCAGAGACCCTGAACTCCCGCTTAATACAGTTCCGGGGCTTGTGTACAAGGCAGGCGGCAAAATTTATGTAAATCCTCAGATTGAGCCGATGGACTTTAACTGTATTCCTTTCTTGTACTCCATATTGGAGTGTGAGCAGGATAAGGTAGTTTACTATGAGTCTACAAGAGGATGTCCGTTTAAGTGTGCTTATTGTCTGTCTTCCATTGATAAGAGCATCAGAGCATTGTCATTGGACAGAGTTAAGGCGGACCTTGGATATTTTCTTTATAAGAAGGTCATGCAGGTCAAGTTTATTGACAGAACGTTTAATTACGATGTTGACAGAGCCTATGAGATTTTTAAATATCTTATAGATAATGACAACGGAGTGACTAACTTCCATTTCGAAATCTGCGGTGACCTTTTAACTAAAAATACTCTTAAACTGCTTGAAACCGCGCGAAAGGGCCTTTTCCAATTTGAAATCGGTATTCAGTCGGCAAACCCTGAAACCTTATATGAAATCAACCGTAAGGAAAATATATACCCTATATTATATAATGTAGAAAAATTGATGGCGATGGGCAACATACATATCCATGTGGACCTGATTGCAGGGCTTCCTTATGAGACCTATGAACTATTTGGACGCTCCTTCGACAAAGTTTACAACTTAGGTGCTGATGCCTTTCAGATGGGATTTTTGAAGGTTTTAAAGGGCACTCCACTTCATCAGAGAAGTGAAGCCTATGGGCTGGTATACAGAGAGAAGGCTCCTTATGAAATTATTTCAAACAGATGGATTACTGCAGATGAACTTGCTCGTCTAAAGAGGATAGAAAAAATGCTGGATATATATTATAACCGTCACGGTTTTGAAAACAGTCTGGCACTTTTGCTTGAAAAGTTGGACGTGTCACCGTTCAAACTATTTGAAATGCTGGCAGAGTTCTATTATGAAGGCGGCTATCAGCATAAGAATCGTAAGAAAGAAGAACAATACAGAATTCTGCTTAAATTTGCGCAAAAGCATATTGATGCAGATGAAGCTGAAAAAATATTAGAAAAAGACCTGGCGGAAACGCTGAATCCGGAAGAGGTGAAGCGATTCCTTAAAAAGGGATGGGAGATATAGATTATGGAAATGATGAAAAGAGAAGACAGAATAGGTGAATTTCTGATACCTCACTTAAATGATTTCATTTTTGATGAATTATCCGACAGCTATCTGGAAAAGATAGGAGTCAAAGATGTGATGTCCCAAGTTCCTGTTCCAATCAGAAGAACTGAGCTTAACTCAATCACACTTCTTGCAATTGCAAGAAACATGGCCTTTGTTATGGGCTGCAATCCTAACTTTGAATATGTGGAAAACTACAAGGCATTTATTTTAACTGCATTTGATAAGCGTTTTGCGCAGGGACTTATTGCAGACGGTGTAGATGGCGTGCAGAAAAGCGACTTTGATTATGCGTGCATTCAGTTCAGAGCTGCAATGATTATCGATCCTGAAAATATCGATGCCTACTACTGCTACGGAAGAGCTTGCAAGGATGCTTACGAAATGGGTGAAGAGGAGGATTTCATTGCTCGTTTTAAAGCAGAATCCATCGAAGCCTTCGAAATTGTAACCCTCAAGAAACCTGATTTCGCAGAAGCTTATTATTTCCTTGGTTACGGATATATAAATCTCGGTCTTTATGTTAAAGCTAAATTGACATGGGATGAATTTATGAAACTTTCCGATGACGAAGAAAAGAAAAAAGAAATTGAAGAAAGACTTGCGCAGCTTATAGATCCTGTTGAAATTGAAAGCGGTTATAATCTGGTTCTTTCCGGCAAGTATGCAGAAGGTATCGAAGTACTTTCTAAGTATAAAGAAGGAGCTTACGAAAACTGGTGGCCATTGTGGTTCTATATGGGAACTGCGTACCAGGGCCTCGATATGGTTGGCGAAGCTATCGAAAATTATTTAAAAGTTTTAAAACTTTCTCCAAGCAATCTGGAAGCAATGAAGGAACTAGTGAGATGTTATGAAGTTGTAGGAGATGCTGAAAAGGTTGAAAAATACACAAAAAAGATAGGTGTCGTTGAAGAAAACCGTGAGAAAGACCGCATTCTTGCAATGGAAACAAAAAATCAAAAATTATCTTAAAAAAGGGGTTGACATTCACTCTTATTTAAGCTATAATCATCTATGTTGTCAGCGATGACAGCATAATGTTCCAAGGTAGCTCAATGGTGGAGCACTCGGCTGTTAACCGATAGGCTGTGGGTTCGAGCCCCACCCTTGGAGCCATTTTTTTGCCGGAGTGGCGGAATTGGCAGACGCACAGGACTTAAAATCCTGCGATCCTTACCG
>JAFSHN010000046.1 GCA_017440275.1 Bacillota bacterium
CAGAAAAGTACACTTTATTGTCAGTGTTTTTTTGGACTATCCTAATTATCGAAAGAATTATTGAATCGGGATGGTTTGCTTCATTTTGGCAAGTAAACTATCCTGAAATTAGAAAAAAATAAGAAAAAGGGGTAGTTTGGATTGGTAAAAACACTATTTCGATGCAAAACTGTCCCAAAACAAAGAAAAAAGTTTGAATCTGGGATAGTCGGCGGTTAAAAAACCAAGAAACTATCCATTTTTGAAGAGAATTTTAAAATATGGGACAGTCGTACCCAATTTGGTCTCTTTTTGCATAAGCGCAAATCTCGACGATGTAATCTTCATAAAAAAATTCACATAATATTCTCCTAAACAAATTGAAAAAATTTCAAAAAACATATATAATGTTTTGAGAAATGTAAATGATAAGAAGTATGGACATAATTTGTGACATTTTAAGGTTATCCATATAATATAAATTAGAGAAGGAGATTTTAAATGGGATTTGCGAGTGAAGTAGGAATTGACCTCGGAACGGCTAATGTTCTGGTATATATAAAGGGCAAGGGGATTGTCCTCAGTGAACCTTCAGTGGTTGCAATCAACAATGATACAGACGAGATTCTCGCGGTAGGGGAAGAAGCAAGACAGATGCTGGGAAGAACTCCTGCGAATATCGTTGCAGTAAGACCACTGAGAGACGGTGTTGTTTCCGATTATGACATCACAGAAAGAATGCTTAAGTACTTCATCAGAAAGACTTGCGGCGGCGGCAGATTTTTCAAGCCTAGAATTATGGTATGTGTGCCAAGCGGTGTAACAGAAGTAGAAAAGAGAGCTGTAAGAGAAGCTGCAGTTCAGGCAGGTGGCAAGGACGTGTTCCTGATGGAAGAACCTGTTGCGGCAGCAATCGGTGCCGGCATTGATATCAGCAAGCCTGATGGCGTTATGGTAATCGACATCGGCGGTGGAACAACTGATATTGCAGTTATTTCCCTCGGCGGTATAGTTGCGAGCACATCCGTAAAGATGGCCGGAGACAGATTCGACGAAGCAATTATTCAGTATATGAGAAAAAATCATAAGCTTTATATCGGTGAAAGAACTGCTGAAGAGCTTAAAGTTCAGATTGGTACTGCGTTCCCTAGAGAAGAAGTTGTTACAATGGAATGCAGAGGCAGAGATTTAGTTACAGGCCTCCCTAAGAGTGTAGAAGTCACTTCAGAAGAAATGATGGAAGCGCTGGAAGAACCGCTGACTGTTATTTGCGAAGCTGTACACAATGTTCTCGAAAGAACGCCACCTGAATTATCCGCTGACATAAGCAACTCCGGTATCGTAATCACAGGCGGTGGTGCACTGCTTTATGGTATCGATAAGAGAATTGAAGACAGAACAGGAATCAAGGTTATCATAGCCGAAGACCCTAAGTCATGCGTAGCTATCGGAACCGGACAGGCGCTGAATAATCTGGATGTTCTCGAAAAGAACTCACTGAACAGAAGAGCACCTTATCTGTAAGATTTAACGAGCGTCCCGAGTGGACGCTCTTGTTTTAAGAGGAATAATATGAAACTAGAACTTATTGCAACCGCAACTTTTGGCCTTGAAGCTCCCGTTAAAAGAGAAATCGAGGCATTGGGCTATAAAATTTTAAAATCCGAAGACGGCAAAATTACTTTCCAAGGTGACGAAAGAGCTCTCGTCAGAGCTAACCTTTGGCTTCGCTGTGCAGACAGAGTGCAGATTAAGATGGCAGAATTCAAAGCATTGGAATTTGAAGACCTCTTTCAGCAAGTCAAAGCAATTCCTTGGGAAGAGTGGATTCCGCCTGATGGCAAATTTATTGTCAATGGATCATCAGTAAAATCAAAACTTTCCAGCGTACCTGCCTGCCAGTCGGTGGCAGAAAAGGCCATCGTCGAAAGGTTGAAAGAAACCTACGGGATGGACTATTTTGAAAAGACAGGAGCTCTTTACGACATTAAGATTGCCCTGCTTAAAGACAGAGTCACCGTTACCCTGGACACTACGGGGCCTGGCCTTCATAAGCGCGGCTACAGACAAAATGCGGTCATTGCACCTATCAAGGAAACTTTGGCTGCTGCAATGATTCAGCTTTCTTTCTGGCGAAAAGGCAGAATCCTGGTAGATACTTGCTGTGGCTCAGGAACAATTCCTATTGAAGCTGCTATGATTGCAAGAAATATTGCACCGGGTCTTAACCGCAGTTTCGTCAGCGAAGACTGGGAAGCTATTCCTGAAAAGCTCTGGAAGGAAGAACGCAAAAAAGCCTTTGAGGCAATGGACTGGGACGCAGAACTTGAAATATATGCTTATGATATAGACAAACGTGCTATTGCCGCTGCCAAAGAAAATGCAGCAGAAGCGGGCGTCGATGAAGATATTACTTTTATATTGGGCGACGGCGGCAAACTTAAGTCGCAAGGCAAAGAGGGCGGAATAATTATCACAAACCCTCCTTACGGACAGAGAATTGGTGATCAGGATTCTATGGACAAACTTTACGAAGATTTTTCTGCTTTCTTGAAAGCAAATCCTACATGGTCAATGTTTGCCATTACGCCGGACAAGACAGCAGAACAAAAGATTTTCGGAAGACCTGCCGACAGACGCCGCAAACTTTATAATGGAAGAATGGAAGTTTGCTATTATCAGTATCACGGAAAAAAGCCGGAGGTAAAGGCTGATGGAGATAAAGATAGATAAACAACTTAAAACTCCTATTTATATGCAGATTGCTACCGGTATCAAGCGTGAAATAATGCTGGGTGCTATCACAGAAGACAGTATACTGCCTTCTGAAAGGGCTCTTGCGAAAATGCTGAATGTTCACCGTAATACTGTAACAAAAGCCTACAGCGAGCTGAAAGGTGAAGGGCTGATTGACTCAGATCAAGGTGTAGGTTATAGGGTGGCTCGGCGTGAAAATTCTTCGCGCGGAACCCGTAGGGGCAAGAAAGTAAACTGGATGAATCAAATAAGCGATGAGTACCTTGATTTGCCGGTTACTTTTGATGATCTGTTTCAGCGATTTAACAGAAAAGATAAAATTTCTATGGGGAGTGGAATTGCTACTCCCGGGATGTACGACATAGACGAACTATCTCGTAAGATTGCCAAAATTGTAGCAGATGAGGGAAAAAATCAGTACTTCTACAGTCCTTATCAGGGCGACGATTACCTTAGAAGACAGTTGGTATCATTTTTGAGTACCAAAGGAGTTAAGGCTACACCGGGTCAAATTCAAATTTTGACGGAAACAAATCAGGCTTTGGACTTCTTGGTTAATATGCTTGTGAAACCGGGTGATATTGTTGTAACTGAAGAACCTGTATCCCCTGATACCTATAGAACTGTTGAACTGGCAGGTGCCCGGTTGATAACTGTTCCTATGGATGAGTATGGAATCAAATGCGACTATCTAGAAGAAGTTGTAAAGACATGGAAACCGAAAATAATATGTTTGAATTCCAGTTTTCATGATCCTACCGGGCGTATGCTGTCTATGGAGCGTCGTAAAAAAGTGATTGAGATATCCGAAACCTACAGAGTGCCTATAATAGAGTACGATGAGGCTTCGGAACTGTACTACGGAGAGGATGCTTACCAGCCTATAAAAGCTTTTGACAGGCTTGATAATGTCATATACATATATTCGTTTTCATTAACCTTTGTGCCGGGTCTTAGTTTGGCCTTTATTGTGGCTAACGGAGAGTTGATCAGTAAATTGAGTTATTTGGTATCAATGCGTCTCGTGGCTATGGACTGGCTTACTCAGAAGTTAGTATCAGCGTATCTTGAAGAGGGAATTTACTACCGCAAACTCAACGAATTCAGAACGGAAAACAAGCTAAAGCGAGATTTGGTTTGCGATGAACTTGACCGTATGAGTGATTTGGGTCTTGAATTTATAAGACCTCAGGGCGGTATCTATGTTTGGTGCAAGCTGCCGGCACCGCTTGACAGTAAATCTTTCATACCAAAGGCCTATTCTAACGGGCTCAGTTTGCTTCCGGGACATGTATTTTATCCGACTAAAGGCGGAGGCAGAGACCATATACGAATAAACTATACGTATGAGACAAAAGAACGACTCTGTGAGGGACTTGCAATACTTAAAAAGACTATACTTGAAGAATTGGGATAATGGGCTTATTTTGAATAAGCCCATTTTTTTATAAGGACTTGAATGATTCCCGCTGCAGGAACTGCTAAAAGCATTCCTAAGATACCGCCAAATCGACCGAAAACCGTAACGGAAATCAAGACGAAAAAAGGATGTAACCCGATAGAACGACCCACTACTTTCGGATAAATATAATTGCTGTCAAGTTGTTGCACAGCAAGAAGTGCGACTAGTACAACAATTGAACGTAACAAACCACCGGACAAATACGCCATAAGCAGAGCAGGAACCATGCCGATGAAAGGACCGAAGTAGGGAATAATATTTACAATACCTGCAAGAATTCCTATCAGCACTGCAAACTTGACATTGAGTGCAGATAAAAGTACAGATGACAAAAGAGCAATAATCATACCGTCTATAAAGGCCCCTTTTAAAAATGTGGTTAAAACCACATGGATTTCGCTTATGATTTCATTTATTTGTCCGTGAATTTTTTGTTTTAAAAGTAAAGAAAGGAGTTTTTGCCACAGAGTTATAAAAAACTCTTTGTCTTTTATGAGATATATGCTGGCTACAATTCCGACGAAAACATTTACGGCAGTGCTTATTATAGTTGAAGCAAATTGAGCCAAGGACTCAAGAGAAAAAAATTCATCAAACCAATTTTTTAAAGGCTCTATAGAACTGAAATAATCGTAGACCTTTTTTGCAGTATCTGCCAGATCGTCAGTAGGGATTGTTCCTATGATTAAGATTACAAAAGCTCCTGCAACGGAAAAAAGAATTACAATAAGCAATAAATAGGCTATAAGTATGGAGACAACCCGGCCCTTAGGAGGCGTACTTCCGAGAAGCTGATCTTGAGAATCAAAGAGTTTGATTCTGATCCATTCGCTGGGACCGGACATAAGATATGCCAGAAACAGGCCAATAATAGCAGGAACAAAGGCTCTTAAAATAAAGAAAACTATGTTCCAAAATGATGTAAAAATGTCTAAAAAAATATTCTCCATCCTGTATATTCTCCTTTAGGTTAGTATGCGACAAAATGGTTGAAAAATACAGCAAAATGCAATTCCGTATGTATCAAAAAAAGAACATAAAAAGGAGCAAAAATACGTTGACACAAACCGTGTATACAGTATAAAATCATTAGGAAGACGTATGGTGTAAGTATGCCATACGAATAATTATGGTTTAATATTTTGTATACAATATACTTTCAGGAGGACACAAGACTATGAGAAAAGAATGGGAAGGCTTTAAAGCCGGCAGCTGGGTTGACGTTATTGATGTAGATGACTTTATTCGTCTGAACTACACTCCATACGACGGAGATGCAAGCTTCCTGGCAGGCCCTACAGAAAGAACAAAGGAATGCTTAGACAGAGTACAGGAATTACTTGTAGAAGAAAGAAAAGCAGGCGGTACTTTAAAGGTAGACGCAAGCAGAATCATGAGAATTAACGCATTCGGCCCAGGATACATCGTACCTGGTAAGGATATCATCGTTGGTTTACAGACTGACGAACCATTAAAGAGAGGTATCTGCCCATTCGGCGGTATCAAGATGGTTAGAGAAGAAGTTGCTGAATTCGGTGAAAAACTTCCTGAAGACATCGACAAGATGTTCGACTTCATCACAACTCACAA
>JAFSHN010000047.1 GCA_017440275.1 Bacillota bacterium
CCTGAGCCAGGATCAAACTCTTAATTTGATTCGTTCGTTATTACTTGGTTTGAATTGACCGGTATTTTTCTTACCGTTCCCTTTACTTCGCCATCCAGAAGTTTCGTAGAAACTTCCAAACTTTGCGAAGCAAAGTTTTTCTTCTCAGATGTTACACTGTTCGATTTTCAAAGTTCTTTTGCAGCTAATTAATGCTGCGAGTCTGGGTAACAGGAGTTGAACCTGCGGCCTCTTGAACCCCATTCAAGCGCTCTACCAAACTGAGCTATACCCAGATCTAATATGCAAACTGCGCATCTTACGAAGCCGCAACTCGCAACGGATGATATCTTATCACACTTGACCTCGTCTGTCAACACTTTTTTCAAGTTTTTTTCAGACTTTTCATCCTTATTACATCAAGTGAATCAAAAACCGACCTGTTATCAAGTCGGCTATGAGCTGGGCATCAAGGATTCGAACCTTGGAATGCTGGAGTCAGAGTCCAGTGCCTTACCGCTTGGCGAATGCCCAATTTTTGCCTTCTCGTTCGAAGGCAAGAGATATTATATATCAGATCATTTTATTTGTCAACACTAATTTTCATCTTTTTTCATTTTTTTCGTTCAATTTTCGAAACCCATTCCGCACTTCTTCTTGATCATGTATCAGCTTGATTTCTAACGAATCTACTAGTGCATTCAAACTGGCCTGAATAATATTTTGAGAAACACCCACCGTATTCCATTTTTGCACACCATCTGTAGTTTCAATCAATACCCGAACTAAAGAAGCCGTTGCTTCCGAATCCAGAACACGAACCTTGTAGTCACTTAGATGGATCTTGCCGATAGCCGGGAAAAATACCTCAAGCGCACTTCTCAACGCTTTATCCAATGCGTTGATAGGACCTTCACCCTCTGCCGCCGTAGTCTGAACTTTACCGCCCACATTGATTTTCACCAGAGCATAAGCACTAAACTCTCCTTCTTTCACCTGTTCATCGATAACCTTAAAGTCTTCGATGGTAAAGAAAGACTGATACTGTCCAAGTTCCTTACGCACGATCATTTCATATGTACTTTCAGCACCCTCAAACTGGTATCCAGCATGTTCCAAGGATTTAAGCTTTTCCAAAATCCGTTTCGTGCCGGCAGATTCTTTTCTTAATTCCGGTGCCAATTTCTGCAATTTTCGAAGCAGCAAACTTCGACCCGCCATCTCGCTCATCAGCAGTCTTCTGGAATTGCCCACAGTTTCCGGCTGAATATGCTCAAAGGATTTTGGATTCTTGTTCACCCCGTCAATATGCATACCACCTTTATGCGAGAAGGAACTTCTACCAACATAAGGTTCCTTTTCCGGCAAAGAAAGATTAGCTACATCCGCCATATATCGGGCCGTAACCGTCAAATCCTCCATTTTCTCCTCCGGAATGCAAGTATACCCCATCTTTAGTTGTAGATTCGCAATGATCGTACACAGATTCGCATTTCCACAGCGTTCACCAAAGCCTAAAAAAGTACCCTGAACCATAGACGCTCCACCCTGAACAGCCATTATAGAGGAAGCAACTGCCATTCCAGTATCCTCATGACAATGTATCCCCACTTTTGCTGTCGGAAACTGCCTCCTCACCTCTTCTGTAATGGTCTGAATCTCAAAGGGCATGGTGCCGCCATTTGTGTCACATAGAACTACAAAATCAGCGCCTCCTTCCAGAGCTGCATTCACACATTCCAACGCATAAACAGGGTTTGCTTTAAAACCATCAAAGAAGTGTTCTGCATCAAATACAACCTCACGATCATGCTTTTTGCAATAAGCCACTGTCTCTTTGATCATGTTAATATTCTCACCCAAAGTGGTCTGCAGAATATCGGTCACATGGAAATCCCAGCTTTTTCCAAAAATAGCAACAGCCGGTGTGCCTGCTCCCAGCAAACTAGCTAGATAAGGATCTTCTTCCACGGTTTTCCCATGGTGGCGAGTACTGCCAAAAGCAACCAGTTTCGCCTGTTTCAGCTCTAAAGACTTAGCCAGTTCAAAAAACTCAATGTCTTTCGGATTGGATGAAGGGTTTCCAGCTTCTACATAGGGAACTCCCAAACGATCTAACGCCTGCAGCACCTTGATCTTATCCTGCACTGAAAAGGTGATGCCCTCGGCTTGCGCTCCATCCCTTAAAGTGGAGTCGTAAATCAGGACTTGTTTCATACGGTTTTCCTTTATCGGTTCATCATTTTTACAAATGATCTCCCGCAATTACTCACAGGAGATCATTTTAATTACATATTCTCTTTAACGTATTTTTCTCCCAGTTCAAAGGCTTTCTGATTCATCAGATATACCTTTTCGCTTTTCTTCATAAACATATCTTTCAATACATTCAAAATTACTTCACGTTCAACCTGGCCACAAATAGCAGTATAAGCACCAAGCATTACCACATTTAGACACTTCATACTGCCGGCTTCCTGCGCCAGCTCATTCACCGGCACATAGTACGCTTTTACATCTTCGCGCGCTACTTTACGACTGATTAAAGAACTGTTTACGATTATGGCAGCACCGCTTTCTGCTTCGCCTTCAAACTTAACCAGAGAAGGCTCATTAAAAGCAACCACTGCAGTAGCTCCATTAATTACCGGAGCTGCAATATCTTCATCAGAAATGATTACCTGACAATTAGCGGTACCACCGCGCATTTCAGGGCCATAAGACGGCAGCCAGGATACGTTCAGATCCTTCGCCATGCCGGCGAAGCACATGATTTTACCCATGGACAAAACACCCTGTCCACCAAAGCCTGCCAGAATTACTCTCTCTTCTGCCATCTTATTTCTCCTCCTCATATTTATCTTTGAATACACCCAGAGGATACTGAGGAATCATGTTCTCTTC
>JAFSHN010000048.1 GCA_017440275.1 Bacillota bacterium
ACCGGTTCGGCAGTCTTGACGTAGTCACTGATGATCGCTTGCAAAATCTTTAATTTACGTTCTGTAAGTTCCATCGTCTTTCTCCTTTGTTAGCACTCACTCTTTTGGAGTGCTAATCACTATATATAATGTACTACTATGGTGCCCAAATGTCAACAGATTAAGGGAAGTTTTTTGTGAGAATTTTGTGAAGGTTTTTGCGGCGTTTTGTGTAGCTGGGAATTTCATACTATGCGGATAAAATGGTTCGAAATTAACTCCACTAGTGGTGAAAAACCTTTTCTTTTGAAGTCATAACTGTAACGCATAAAAAAATCCCCCTCTTCTGGTTTTGTCCGGTAAAAAAAGGGGATACATCAGTCTTTAGGAGACGGATTTAGCTTTAGATGTATATAATTCCATAATGTTGTAAGTTAACTCTAGTAAAATGGAATTTTACTAGCTTCCGAGGCAAATCCAGAAAACATAATTCCATTTTATTGTCATTTTTTGCTTAATTATGGAATTCTTATAGATAGCAGCGTCTAAAAGTTCCATAAATATTATACTTTTCATCTAAAAATGGAATTGCTGCCCTAAGAGACTTCCTTTCAAATGTGATAATTCCATTTTCACTATGAAAAAGAGCTTCAAAATGGAATTCCATCTCGCCCAGCCAAGAGCAGCACTATTCAACTAGCAAATTTGCCAGATGATGCACCTTGTCTGTGTACAATTGGAAGTAACTTTCGCAGCCTACGCAGTGAACCACGATATCCTCGCAAGGGAAGTCATTGATTCTGTCGCGAATCATTCTTTCGGAGAACTCTTTTTCGAAGCCGGCTTTGTCGTAGACTCTGCCGCAGCAGCGGGCATTTTCTCTTGAAAGATCAGCTTCCATCACTTCGATATCCATGCGGCGAAGACACTCTCTCAAGGCATCCTGAATCTGTGGCTGGTTTCTTGTCTGGCAGGCGTCATGGATGGAGACTTTCATCCCGCTGTGTTCAGGAAATGGAAAGTCATTTTCCAGGAGCACTTCCCATAAAGAAACAGTTCTTACATTATTATATAGGGTACGCCATCTTCTGTCGCATCCGGAGCAGGCGTTAACGAGGAGAGTTTCTTCTTCTTGGTCTGTGGTCGCCTTGCAGCAAGTGGTCCAGAGGTCGTCAACGAGACCTTTTTCTTTCAAAAATTCTAATATTTTTTGTACGTTTTCAGGGCTTTCGTCAAGCAGGCCGCAGCCCGGTGCAAAGTAAGTCTTCATATTTGCCTCCTATCTATGTCTAACTCAATTATATGCCTTTTGCGATGGTTGTCAAACTGTCATATTTTTTGTTTTTTGCAAGAATTTTGACATTTGAGGGATTATTGACGATGCAACTGTCACTTTTTAAATGATTTTTGCATTAAAAACTGACAGTTTTGCCACCACCCCCTCCGCTCCACAAAAAACAAAAGAGACAGCACCGCCGTGCTGCCTCCATCAAGCAATATCTAACTTATTCAAACTGTTTTGCTACGTCCTTCAGCAGTTCTCTAATGTGGAGGCGCTGAGGGCACATTTTTTCGCAGTTACCACACTCGATACAAGCGGATGCCTTGCCGTGGTGCTCTGCCAAAGAATCGTAGTAGATGCTTTGAGCAGTCCAGGATTTTTTGATTTCGTGCTGGTCTGCGTTATATAAAGTGAAGTACTTTGGAATTGGAATGTTCATCGGGCAGTCTACGATGCAATATGCGCAGCCTGTGCAAGGGATTGCGATGTCATCGTTGATTACCTTGGCAACCTCAAAGAGCACAGCAACTTCCGGCTCAGTAAGTGGCTTAAAGTCGGCCATGTAGTCAGTGTTGTCGAGAAGCTGCTCTATGTTGCTCATGCCACTTAAAACAAGTGCCACATTGTCCAGGCTTGCAGCAAATCTGATTGCCCAGGATGGGATCGACATGGATGGATCAAGACCTCTGAGCAATTCCTCAGCCTTAGGAGGAACATTAGCGAGAGAGCCTCCTTTGACAGGCTCCATAACAAATACAGGCTTGCCGTGTTTCTTTGCCACTTCGTAGCAAGCGCGAGACTGAACGCCGGCGTCTTCCCAGTCAAGGTAGTTAATCTGCAGCTGAACTACTTCAAATTCAGGATGTTCTGTAAGAACTTTGTCGAGGAGCTCGGCACTTTCGTGGAAGGAGAAGCCAATATGACGAACTTTCCCCTGTGCCTTTAGTTCCTTAATCCACGTGAAGCAGTCGTACTTTTCGAAATTCACGAGAGACTGCTGGTTAATATCATGGAGGAAGTAATAGTCAAAATAGCCTGCGCCTGTTCTTTCCAGCTGAGTTTCAAAGATTTTATCCCTGTCTTCAAGAGACTTCAGCTTATAGTTCGGCAGCTTGGTTGTAAGTATGAAGCTTTCACGCGGATAGCGGGAAGTCAAAACTTCTTTAACTGCTCCTTCACTTTTATTTCTGTTATACATCCACGCGGTATCGAAGTAGTTGAAACCTCTTTCCATGAATGTGTCTACCATTTTCTTTAATAATTCGTAGTCGATAGTGCCTTCGTTGTCGGGATCTGTATGAGGAAGTCTCATAAGACCAAATCCTAATTTCTTTTCGAACATAGCTATTCTCCTATTTTGCCCAGCCTCTCACTCTGTCTACAGCCTTTGACCATCCGGCGAGCATCTGCTGACGTTTTTCATCTTCCATTGCAGGTTTGAAAACTCTGTCAACCTGCCAGTTTTGCAGCACATCTTCTTTGCTTGTCCAGTAACCTGTTGCAAGTCCTGCCAGATATGCAGCACCAAGAGATGTGGTTTCTATGCAGACAGGTCTTTTAACGTCGCAGTTAAGGATGTCTGACTGGAACTGCATCAAGAAGTTGTTTGCACAAGCGCCGCCGTCAACTTTGAGGGAAACGAGACAGCTTCCAAGATCATCTGTCATAGCCTCAATCAGGTCGTTGGTCTGATATGCCAGGGACTCCAGCGTGGCTCTTACGAGATGGTTCTTGTTAGCACCTCTTGTAATTCCCATAACCGCACCTCTTGCGTAAGGATCCCAGTAAGGAGCACCAAGGCCTACGAAGGCAGGAACCACATAAAGTCCGCAGGAATCTTCTACAGATGTGGCCATTGCTTCTGAATCTGAGGATTTTTCTAAAATATCAATTTCGTCACGGAGCCACTGGATAGCTGCACCGCAAACGAAAACGGAACCTTCCAGTGCATAGTTTACCTTTCCGTCAAGGCCCCATGCTATGGTTGTAACAAGACCGTTCTTGGAAAATACAGGAGTTTCCCCTGTGTTCATCAATAAGAAACAGCCTGTGCCGCAAGTATTTTTGCCTTCGCCCGGTTCAAAGCAAGTCTGGCCGAAGAGGGCAGCCTGCTGGTCACCTGCAGCCCCTGCAATCCTGATAGGACCGCCGAAGATAACCGGTGAAGTTTCTCCGTAAACGCAGCTTGATGGTTTTGGCTGCGGAAGCATAGACTTTGGAACATTGAGAAGTTCAAGAATTTCGTCATCCCACTCAAGAGTATTGATATTGAACATCATAGTTCTTGATGCGTTGGAATAGTCGGTCACATGAACTTTACCTTCTGTCATCTTCCAGATGAGCCATGTTTCTATTGTACCGAAGAGGAGTTGTCCGGCCTCAGCCTTTTCCCTTGCTCCATCTACGTTATCTAAAATCCATTTTAATTTAGTTCCGCTGAAATATGCATCTATAAGAAGACCTGTCTTCCGGCGAATCATATCGCTGTGACCGGCTTCAATCAGGCTGTCACAGTATTCAGCAGTTCTGCGGCACTGCCATACAATAGCATTGTAAACAGGTACACCTGTTTCTTTGTCCCATACTACTGTAGTTTCGCGTTGGTTGGTGATACCGATAGCCTCGATATCCTTGTATGTACAGCCGATTTTAAGCAGGGCTTCCTGAGCCACACCCATCTGAGTTGACCATATTTCCATAGCATCGTGTTCTACCCAGCCATCTTTTGGATAAATCTGAGTAAACTCTTTCTGAGCCACGCTGACCATATTACCTTTTTTGTCATAAATGATACATCTGGAACTTGTAGTTCCCTGGTCCAATGATAAAATGTACTTTCCCATAATAACCTCCTGCTTAAACAAAAAGTGCCATTATTTTGTTTGAAATATCTATCCCTTTACGGGTAAGCGCTATGTGCTTGTCATCTTCTATGGCGTAGCCGCCCTGCACAAAGCCTTCGAATTCTTTTTTTGCCGAAGCGTGGAACTCCCAGAATTCCTGCCCGAACTTGTCGCGGAAGTTTTCAAAAGACACTCCATCTTTGGTTCTGAGTGCTGTAAATGTGTATTCCACCGCGTCATCGTCCAAATCGTTAATATACGATTCTTCAATGCACCCTACTCCACCGACCTTGATGTATTCCGCAAGGTTCGCTGCATTAGAATGTCTTTCACCGCCGATATAGGAGTGTGCCGATGGACCCAGCCCCAGATAATCAGACAAGTTCCAGTATTTGAGATTATGCCTTGCTTCTCTGCCCGGCAGACAAGCATTTGAAATCTCATAATGCACATACCCCGCTTCCTCAATTCGATCAAGGGCATAATGATACATACGTCGGTCCTCTTCAATTGGCGTTTCTTCCAAAGTTCCTGCTTGATACATCTTGCCAAAAGGTGTTCCTTCAGCAATCTCAAGACTGTAAAAAGACAGATGCTCAGGATGCAAGGACAGGGCTTTTTCAAGAGATTCTCTCCATTTGTCCATGCCTTGTTTAGGAACTGCAAACATCAAGTCAAGGCTTATGTTATCAAATCCGGCAGCGCGAGCTGCTTTCACAGTGTCCTCTATGTCAGAGGCTTTATGGATTCTTCCGAGAGCCGCAAGCACTTCATCATCAAAGGACTGGGAACCGATACTTAGTCTGTTGACGCCGGCTGCCCTATATCCCATAAGCTTATCCGCCGTTAATGTGGCCGGATTGCATTCCATTGTGATTTCAGCATTGTCTGAGACTGTAAACGCCTTCCTCAAAGCCTTTATAATTGAATCAATTAACTCAGGCTCCATAAGACTTGGAGTGCCGCCGCCAAAGAATATGGTGTCAGCTTTAAGTGCTTTGCCGTACTTGTGGCCGTAGTGAGCAATTTCGCCCAAAAGCGCCTCGGTATACGCCTTTCTCAATTCAGCGTCATCACAGCCTTCGGAATAAAAGTCGCAATAAAGGCATTTTCTCAGACAAAATGGGATGTGCAAATATATTCCGCTATTTGTTTTCATCATATTTTAATACTGCAGTGAAGGCTTCCTGCGGAACTTCAACAGTACCGAACTGTCTCATTCTCTTCTTACCTTCCTTCTGCTTTTCAAGAAGTTTCTTCTTACGTGAAATATCACCGCCGTAACACTTAGCGATTACGTCTTTTCTGAAGGCTTTAACGGTTTCTCTTGCGATAACCTTCTGTCCGATGGCAGCCTGAATAGGAACTTCAAACTGATGCATCGGAATGATTGTCTTCAGTTTTTCGCATACGAAACGGCCTCTCGCATAAGCCTTGGATTCGTGAACAATCATTGAGAATGCGTCTACTAAATCGCGGTTCAGTAAGATATCCATCTTAACTACGTTGGAACGTTCGTAACGGATGAATTCGTAATCCAGTGAGCCGTAGCCTCTTGTCTTGGACTTGAGAGCATCAAAGAAGTCGTAGATAACTTCGTTAAGCGGCATTTCGTAGTGAAGCTGCACTCTTGTTTCTGTAATGTATTCCATGTGAATCATACGGCCTCTTCTGTCCTGACAGAGTTCCATGATTGCACCTACGTATTCCTTTGGAATCATAATATCGGCCTTTACCATCGGTTCTTCGATGTGGGCAATTTCAGTCTGTGGCGGCAGATTAGTAGGATTCTGAATCATTTCTACAGTTCCATCCTGCTTAACCACTTTGTAAATTACGCTTGGCGAAGTTGTGATAACTGCCAGGTCGAATTCTCTTTCCAGTCTTTCCACGATGATTTCCATGTGAAGGAGTCCCAGGAATCCGCAACGGAAACCAAAGCCCAAAGCTGTTGATGTTTCAGGCTCAAAGTTGAAAGCCGCATCGTTTACCTGGAGTTTTTCAAGGGCATCCTTAACTGTTTCATACTTTTCACCTTCTGCAGGGTAAATACCACAGTAAACCATAGATTGAGCCTTCTTGTAACCAGGCAGAGCTTCTTCTGTAGGATCGTTATCCAATGTAATAGTATCCCCTACGCGAGCGTCGGAAACCTGTTTAATACTTCCGCAGATGTAGCCTACTTCGCCGGCACTGATAACGTCAGCCGGAACAGGTCCCGGAGCACAGAATCCAACTTCTGTAACTTCGTACTTCTTGCCTGTATTCATCAGGCGGATAACATCGCCTTTCTTAACCTTACCGTCGATAATTCTTGTGTAAATGATAACGCCCTTGTAACTATCGTATTTGGAGTCGAAGATGAGGGCCTTAAGTTTACCGTCCGGATCACCTGTCGGTTCAGGTATAACCTTAACGATTTCTTCAAGAAGTTCGCCGATGCCCAGGCCTTCTTTTGCACTGATAAGCGGAGCTTCTGATGCGTCAATTCCTATTACTTCTTCGATTTCCTGTTTTGTTTCATCAGGTCTTGCTGATGCCAAGTCAATCTTGTTGAGGCAAGGGAGAATTTCAAGGTCTTCATCCAATGCCAGATATACGTTGGCAAGGGTCTGGGCTTCTACACCCTGAGTTGCGTCAACGACAAGAACGGCTCCTTCGCAAGCAGCCAAACTTCTTGAAACTTCGTAGTTAAAGTCCACGTGTCCCGGTGTATCGATGAGATTGAGGATATATTCATTACCATCCTGGCCTTTGTATGCCAGTCTTGTTGTCTGAAGCTTGATGGTAATACCTCTCTCTCTTTCAAGATCCATGTTATCCAGATACTGAGCCTTCATGTCTCTTGACTGAACCAGACCTGTCGTTTCGATGAGTCTGTCAGCTAAAGTTGATTTGCCGTGGTCGATATGGGCAATAATACTGAAATTTCTGATATACTTCTGATAATCTTTATCCTTATTTGTCATTTTTTCCTCACTTAAAACAATACTTGTCTAACATATTATTTTAATGGAAATCGAGGTTATTTTCAATGAAAACTTGCACCATATTGCTAATTGTTGCCTCTGTGCCGTACAAAAGAGCACATCTTCTGTCCACCTCCAGCAAAGCAAGCGTTCCTATGAAGAAAACGGCCGCCACAAGGCAGCCTTTTAAGAATGTTTTCATTTAATATCCTTTCTTCAAAGTGTCTGCTAGAATCTTACTGAATAATTCTGCCGAGTTCCTTGCCTCTTCTATCTGATTTCTGTTGTAACCGACCTCCAACAGCAAATATTTCGTAGAAAGGTTTTGATTATACGTATAACCCTTTTCTATTATTTTGCCGGTGTATCCACTATGAGAGTTTTTCGCTACTTTATTCAGATTATTGACAAATTGTTTGTTCTGCTGATACGTAGATGCGGTGGTTCCTATTACAAAGGAGTACCTGGAACAAACTTTTCCTCCCACCTTGACCGTTGCTGCACTTCCTTCCGTAGATATGGCATCTCTGTGAAGGTCGATAACACATTTTATTGATGGATATTTTTTGAGCAGCGCCTCTGCCGTCTGATAAGAGCGGTTATATGAGTTGTTGTACGAAGGACTGTCATGAAGAGTTTTGTCATGAACTACCGAAATACCTTCTGCTTCCAATGACTTAGCCAGAACGTTACCTACGTCTCTAACAGTATTGGCTTCACTTTTTGAATGATAATTGCCGCTGGAAACAGGAAGATAGGCCTCGGTGGCGTGGGTGTGAAGTATAAGTACTGCGGGCTCGTCACCGAAAACTACCGGTTCCTTCGGCTCCTCTATAGCCTCACCTTCGATAATCTCTGTCTGCCCTGCATCTTCATTATCTCTTGAATCCGCAAACTGTATGGAAGCCGCCGGATAAGCTGTGTTTATGCACAGGACTCCAAAATCTGTAGCTGACGCCTTTACACCTCCCATAAAGTGTACGCAAAAAACCGCTACGCTGAGCAAATATATTCCTATGACACTTCCGGCAGCAAACTTCTTCATCAAAACCCCTCCAAGCAATTCTCATTATGAATATATGCCGGGATGAAGTGTTATATTTATAGCCGCAGAAATTATTTCGGAAAAGTCTTTAATTATTTCATCAATGTCCGTGGAAGTGACTATCATATCCAAATTTGTTTTTTTCAGATAGTCCTCTGTTGCCTTTTCGTTCCAACCTGACACTTGTGAAGCTGCATCGATTATAAGGGTTCTTGAGTCTATCACTGTTGGAACGCCGACGGAAACCACCTTGCAGCCAAGATAATCTCTGGTAATCGGCTTTCTGCGGTTTCCCATTCCGGCTCCGGGCTCAATACCGGTGTCGCATATTTGAATAGTGGTGCTCATTCTCTTAATGTCTCTTGCTGCAAGAGAATCCACTACCAAAGTCACATCCGGCTTGACCAATGTGACAACCTTTTTAATCAGCTCCGCAGTTTCCATCCCCGTAACGCCTGTCACAGATGGGTTGAAGCCGCTCACATTGGCCATTTCCCAGTCCCCGTCTGCCTCATAGATTGTGAACAGATGACTCGTTATTTTCACCTTATCCACCGTGTGGGGTCCCAGACTATCGGGGGTAACCTTTTCATTCCCAAGTCCCACCACCAGTACCTTGAGAAAGTAATCAAATGGAATCATTTTTTTCAGTTCGGCTGCAAGTATTTTTGATGCTCGTTCCTTAATTCCGTCCTTTTGTTCCAAAACACCGTCAACTTCAATAGTAATGTATGTTCCTACAGGCTTACCGAAGGCTTTTTCTCCTTCCGGTGTCGTGATTTCAATTTCATATACGGCGATATCTTCGTCTATCTGCCGCTGTTTCTTTGTATAGCCAATGGCTTTTGCTTTAGCCTCCTTAAGCAGTTGTTCCGTCTCAAGAGCCAAATCCGTTCTGTATTGCATAATATATCTCCTTTTTTGAGTATTATCTGCTTTTCACTTTCAAATTATTCGGACAAATCTCAAAAAACTCTTGCAATTCCAACGTTTGTAATATATAATACCACTTGCGAATTTATAGCTAAAATAAAGAAAAGTGGGGTAAAAAAATTATGGCAAACATTAAGTCCGCAAAGAAAAGAATCAGAGTTATCGACAAGAAGACTGCAAGAAACAGAAGAATTAAGAACCATCTGAAGGCTATCTTAAAGAACTTCGAAGCAGCTATGGCTGAAGGCAATTTAGAAGTTGCTAAGGAAAAATTAGCTCTTGCAGAAAAGAAGCTTATGCAGGCTGCAGCAAAGGGAACTATCTCCAAGAACGCTGCTTCCAGAAAAGTTTCCAGATTAACTAAAAGATTCAACGCTGCCAAAGCAGCAAAATAAGTCTCACCCGTCCCCACCCGTGCATAAGTTAAATGCACAGCGAAGAGCGCGAAAACCCCGGATGTGTCTCCCGGGGTTTTATCTTTTTTTGACCTGCTTTTTCCCTTGCTAAACTTGTCTCAAGATGTTAAAATCAAGGTAACTATGGACAAATACAACCACTGTTAATTTATTATTCGACGGAGAGGAAGAGAAATGATCGAAATTAAAAACACAAAAGTCCTGGAATGGGTAAAAGAATGTGCCGAACTGACTAATCCTAAAGAAATCGTATGGATTGACGGTTCCGAAGAACAGCTGGAAGCAATCAGAAAGGAAGCTTGTGAAACAGGCGAAATGATTAAGCTGAACGAAGAAAAACTGCCTGGTTGCTATTACTACAGAACTCATCCAAAGGATGTTGCAAGAGACGAAAAGAGAACTGTAATCTGTACTACTTACGAAAAGGATGCAGGTCCTACAAACAACTGGGTACAGAAAGACGAAATGTACGCAAAGATGCGTCCTCTGTTCAAGGATTCCATGAAGGGCCGTACAATGTACGCAATCCCTTACTCCATGGGTGTTCCGGGAACAGAATTCTCCAAAATCGGTATTGAACTGACTGACTCCATCTACGTTGTGCTTTCTATGCACATTATGACAAGAGTCGGTGATAAGGTAATCGAAGAACTGAACAAGGGTGCTGATTTCGTTAAGTGTCTTCACTCCAAAGCTCAGATCGATGCTGAAAATAAATATATTGCTCACTTCCCTGAAGATAACACAATCTGGAGCATCAACTCCGCTTACGGCGGTAACGTTCTGCTCGGAAAGAAGTGTCTGGCTCTTCGTATCGGTTCATGGCTGGGTAAGGAAGAAGGCTGGATGGCTGAACACATGCTTATCCTCTGTGTTGAAAGCCCAACAGGTGAAAAGAAATACATCTCTGCTGCATTCCCAAGCGCTTGCGGCAAGACAAATCTGGCTATGCTGATTCCGCCTAAGCACCTGCAGGAAGAAGGCTACAAAGTTTACACAATCGGCGACGATATCGCTTGGCTGAGAGTCGGCGAAGACGGAAGACTCTATGCTGTAAACCCTGAAAACGGTTTCTTCGGTGTTGCCCCTGGAACTAACAGTAAGACTAACAACAATGCTCTTCTTACAACAAAGAAGAACACTATCTATACTAATGTTTGCCGCAATTTAGACGACAACACAGTTTGGTGGGAAGGTCTTGACGAACCGGCACCAACTAACGGCGAAGATTGGCAGGGCCGTCCTTGGACTCCTGAGTCTGAAGAAAAGGGTGCTCATCCAAACTCAAGATTTACAGCTCCTGCTGAAAACTGCCCTGTTATCGCTCCTGAATTTGCTACTGGCGAAGGCGTTCCTATCAGCGCAATCATCTTCGGCGGCCGTCGTGCAAAATCCGAACCGCTGATCTGCCAGTCCCGTGACTGGAACCACGGTGTATTCATGGGTTCAAAGATGTCTTCCGAAACAACTGCGGCTGCAGCAGGTGCAGTAGGTGTAGTAAGATACGATCCTATGGCAATGCTGCCATTCTGTGGATACCACATGGGAGACTACTTCCAGCATTGGATTGATATGGGTAAGAAGATGTCTAACCCACCTAAGGTATTCAACGTAAACTGGTTCAGAAGAGATGAAGATGGCAAATTCCTGTGGCCTGGTTTCGGTGATAACCTCCGTGCACTGCTGTGGGCGCTGGATCGCTGTGAAGGCAAAGCAGGTGCTGCTGAAACTCCACTGGGCTTTGTTCCTACAAAGGAAGATTTAGACCTGACAGGTATCGATATGACTGATGAAGAACTGGCAGAAATCCTGACAGTTGACAAAGAAACCTGGAGACAGGAATTAGAAGGAATCAAGGGCTGGTACGCTAAGTTTGACCACCTGCCTGAAGAACTTTTAGCAAATCTGGCTAAGCTTGAAGAAGATTTAAAATAGTAGGTAATTTCAAAAGCGGCTTCTCTTAAGCCGCTTTTTTAAGAGGTATACTTATGAACATTTGTGTCTATGGCGCCAGTAGTATGACTCTGGCACAACACTATATTGATGCAGTAGAAACACTCGGCAAGAAACTGGCAGACCGCGGACACGGTCTTGTTTTTGGAGGCGGTTCCCACGGTTTAATGGGTGCGGCAGTGCGCGGTGTAACTGCCGGCGGCGGCTACTCTTTGGGGGTTGCTCCTACATTCTTTGACAAACCTGGCATTCTCTTCGAAAACTGCAGTGAATTCATCTTTACTGAAACTATGCGTGAGCGTAAACAGATTCTTGAAGAACGCTCGGATGCGTTTGTAATGGTTCCCGGAGGCATCGGTACTTTTGAAGAATTCTTTGAAATCCTTACGTTGAGACAGCTTGGTCAACATACCAAACCTGTTGCTGTATATAATGTGGGTGGTTACTATGATCACTTTGAAGCTATGATGCAGCACGCCTTTGACGAAGGATTTATGAAAGAAGGCCATCATAATATCTACAAGACTTTTGATGATGCCGACGAACTTCTTGATTATATAGAAAAAGAGGCTATAAGCCCCTTTATCGTCAGTGAATTAAAATATTAAATATTAATCTATCAAATCGCCTATTACCGCTGAAGCGATGATAAGTCCTGCCGAAGACGGCACAAAACTGATACTTGCAGGTGTACGGCCGGCGCCTTCTTTCGGTTCTTCTTCGGAATAGACAACTTTAACATCTTTAATGCCCTTCTTGCGAAGTTCCTTTCTTACGACCTTTGCCAGAGGGCATATTTTTGTTTTCTCTATATCCGCTACTTTGAAAGCAGATGGGTCAAGCTTGTTACCTGTGCCCATGGAACTGATGACAGGAGTTCCCGCTTCCTTTGACTTCACAATTATATCTATTTTAGCAGTCACGTTATCAACCGCATCTATCACATAATCGTATGCGCCGAAATCAAATTCCGAAGCTTTTTCCGGCAGATAAAAGCACTGTCTTGCAATTATATGGGCCTCAGGATTGATGTCCCTCATTCGTTCTGCCATAACATCTACCTTGGGTTTACCTACAGTACTGTGAAGTGCAATAATCTGGCGATTTATGTTGGTGATATCCACCTCATCTTTGTCAATAATTTCGATGGTGCCTACTCCGGCTCTTACCAATGCTTCGCATACGTAGCTGCCTACGCCGCCCACGCCGAAGACCAATACTTTCGAATTTTTCAATTTTTGTACCGCGTTTTCGCCTATAAGCTGGCGGGTGCGTTCAAATTGATCACTCATCTCTTTGTCCTTTCATCACCTGACCAATGCAGTGATAGATTATGTCATTGCTATAGCCGTTGGTCATAAGTCTTCTTCCCACTTTGGCGCAGAAATTCCTGTCTATTGGCTTTCCGAGAGATTTTTGTTCAGAAGTCATCTTTTCCGCAATCCTCATCGCTCTTTCTTTCTCAGTCAAAGTCTCTGCTATAACATCTTCGTAATCCGGATTATCTTCAGAAAGAAAGTCATCAAGAGCATCTCTGATTATGTCTCTTGAGATTTTTTTAGACTCAAGTTCCTGTTCTATTCTGCGGCGACCTCTTCCCTTACGGCAGGCCTCTTTGTAATAAACAGTGCAGTAGTAAGTATCGTTTATGTAGTTATAGTCCTCAAGCATCCTTACTGCTTCCTCAACTTCAGAATCTGCAAAACCTTTGCGTTTGAGGTAATCCATAACCTGTCCTTTGGTTTTGAGGCCTGCAGCCACATATCTTAAGGCTGCGCCGTTACACTTTTCAGCACTCATAGGAATCTCCCGCAGAGGCAATTATACACTTATCACCAAGTCTTTCCTTGAACATAAGTATTGCCTCAATGCCTGTGCAGTGGACCGGAAAAACACATTCCAGATCAAGCTTGCATATATTATCTACAACTTCTCTGCGTCCATCCTTTGTCAATGGGTAGAGGTGCATTCCGCCTATATACCCGAGTATTCTCTTTCCCGGGAAAAGGTTTTGCGCGTGCTTTATTGTGGACATGACTCCTTTGTGACTGCATCCTGAAAGAATATAGATACCTTCTTCCTCTTCGACTATAAGGAATTGCTCATGATCCATATTGTCATCTACATATTCTCCCGGCTTATCCTTGCTCGGTCTTACAAATCGCTCTGTCATTGGATATTCCGGCAGCAAAGGAATATTTCCTACTAAAGTAATGTTATCAAAAATTTTATTGATTCCTTCAGTTAACACCAGGCGCTCATTGATGCTTTCAATGAATTCCTTGCTCCATCTTATTCCATCATTCCTAGTATCAAGAGTGCCGTCTTCCATAATCGCGTAATCTTCATCCAGAGCTTCCTTATGAAGATAAATTGGCGCATTTTGATTAATTTCAACGAAGGCTTCCATGCCGTCAGTATGGTCAAAGTGTCCGTGACTGATGGCTACCGCTTCCACATTCGACAAATCAATACCGAGAGCTTTTGCGTTGCGTGCAAAAATACCCGATGAACCCACATCAAGAAGTACCTTGTGGCCTTTGCTTTCAATCAATATGGAAAGTCCCCATTCAGCTATGCAAGCAGCCTTTTCAGTTTTGTTATCCGATAAAAATGTAATCTTCATATCTCCAGTCCCTCCTGATTATAACATCTTCATTATACTTAATATCAATGCACAGGGTAATCTTCAAATCCTGCCTATATTCCAGTTCTTCAAACTTGACAATCCGGTCCCCATATTGCAGTGCCGGATTTAGCAAGCCTCTTTCATCAACCAGTTCAGGTATATCTCCAAAAAAACCTTCTCCGGTGTACTTGCAGTAAGCCTCACGCCTTGTCCAGATATCATAAAAGCCTTCTAGTCCAAATTGCTTAACGTATTCAGCTTCTTTTTGTGAAAAAAAACGCCCGGCAATATTGTTAAAATTGCAGGGTTTAATATATTGCACATCAAGACCGCAGCAGGTGGGTCCTATAAGGCAAGCCCAAAGATTCCCGCTGTGGCTTATGCTAAAGTGCGTATCTATATTTTCAAAATATGGTTTGCCTTTTGGAGTCGCCAAGACAGCAGTCCTGTCCAGTTGTTCTTTTGACACACCAAAACAAGCAGCAGCACTTTTTAGAAGTGTTCTCTCACCTTTCAAAGCATGCTGTTGTGAGTCTGTATTAAAAATAAAGACTTCAAATCTATTCTTCATTCTTTTTTTCTGCCAGTCTTTCCAGAACACGGGTATATCCATCAGCACCATATACCAAGCATTTGTTGATTCTGCTGATAGTGGCCGTAGATGCTTTAGTTGCAGCTTCAATTTCAGAATAAGTCTTTTTTTCTGACAGGAGTTTTGCAACCTGCAGTCTCTGGGCAATAGAATGAATTTCGTTAATTGTGCAGATGTCTTCGAAGAATCTGTAGCAGTCTTCCTGATCCTTCAGTGTGAGTACAGCTTCAAATAATTCGTCAATATCATCTCTTTTAAATTTGGAATCGTATGACATATCTAACGAGCTCCTTTCCTACCAAAAATTATATCATCGCCCAACTTTTTCGTCAAACTGTATTTCCTCTGTTTGGAATTGCAGTCTCTTTACACCTTGCCAAACCTGTACATCTAAAGTACCTATAACACCGGCTTCAAAAGATGCTTGCTCAAAATCCACATTCTGGGCCTTATTGAACATAACACCTTGAACTTTGGCTCCATTGTCAAAACTGTTTATGCTGAATCTGACGTGCTGGGAATCGCTTCCCATATATTTCACATCGGAAATGTAAACACAGTCACACATAATTACCGGTTTCGGATTCTTGTTGCCAAAAGGTGCCAAAAGTTTCAGTTGTTCGGCCAGTTCTATCGTTAAATCCTCTACTTCAAGTTCCAAATCCACATGATATTTCCTATGGAACACTTCCGGATTATCACGGCAAATATTCTCCATCTGCAGTTCAAGGCCTTCCTTCAATGCCTCGAAATTATCTTTTTTAAGAAGGAACCCGCATGCGCCTGCATGGCCTCCGAACTTTTCAAATAAATGTTCCTGCGTCTTAAGTAATTCGTAAAGGTTAAGTCCTTCAACGCTTCTACCCGTACCTTTCAGGAAGCAGTCGTCTTCACCTGATGGAGTAACAATAATTGTAGGTCTATAGAATGTTTCTTTTATCTTCCCTGCCACAATTCCTGCAATTCCTTCATGGGCCTCTCCGGAATTTATCAAAATCAGATTGCTCAGATTGTCTTTATCTATGTTTGCAGCACAATCTTTAAAAGTCTGTGCCTGCAAATTTCGTCTCTGCTGATTTTTCTTTAAAATGTCTTCTACTATATGATTTTTTCGCTCGTTGCTGCAATTACCATAAAGCAGTTCTACAGCTTGTGATGCATCCTCAATTCTTCCCGATGCATTGAGGTGAGGAACTATTACAAAGCTAATATTTTCCGATGTAATTTCACCCACCTTGAGAGAAGTGCCCTCAATCAAACGGCGAAGTCCGTCCCTTCCGCCCAGATTCAATACCTTCATACCAAATTTTGTCATAGTACGGTTTTCGTCTACTAAAGGCATAATATCACCAATAGTTCCGATAGCCACCAAATCCAGTACCTCTGTAAGAACAGCCTTTGGTAAGTCACTCTTTTGCTGTAAAGCTTGTGCCACTTTAAAAGCAACGCCGCAGCCGGACAATTCCTTAAAAGGATAAATTGATTCCGGATGCTTTGGATTGATGAGAGGGCAGTCTGCCATCACATCTGTAATATTATGGTGATCGGTAACAACTACGTTCATACCAAGTGACTTGGCGTATTCTACCTCTTCATAAGAAACGCTTCCGCAGTCTACAGTAACTAAAAGATTAAATCCTCTGTCTGCTATGGTCTTGACCGCATCACGGTTAAGGCCATAACCCTCCTCAAATCTCGACGGTATATAATAATCCAGATTGTCTTTTGAAGTAAGTCTGCTCAAAACACTCAACATCAAAGTTGTGGAAGTAATGCCGTCTGCATCGTAATCACCGTATATGCATATTTTCGAATTTTTCTTTATTTCGGATAAAATCAAATCCACTCCTGCTTCCATATTTGGAAGCAGGAATGGATCGTAAGTTTTTTTAGGTTTATCCGTGAGGAATTCCACCATTTCTTCAGCGGTGTCAATTCCTCTCATATGTAACAAATCAATTATTATAGGGTTTATATTCATATCTTATTTAACGTAATTTAATGGATCCACTGTCTGACCGTTCTTAATGAACTCAAGATGCAAATGCGGTCCGCTAGATACGCCTGTGCTTCCCACTTTGCCAATCTGTTGTCCCGCTGTTACTTTCTGCCCTTTCTTAACACTGATACTTGACATATGTCCGTAAAGTGTTGTGATTCCGCCGCCATGGTCAATAATTACGCAGTTTCCATAGCCACCATACCATGTCGCTTTAGTTACAGTACCATTACCGCAGGCAACTATCTTGGCTCCGGAAGAAGCTCCGATATCAATACCTGTGTGGAATTTTTCTTTGTTGTATACAGGATGCATTCTCCAGCCATAGTAATATGTTATGTATCTGCTGCTAGGAGTAGGCCATACCCATTTGTCTGCAACTACAGGGCTGTTAGGGTCTATAATCTGCTGCAGTTCCTGATACAGTCTGTTAGCATCTTCTATCAGCTTATCTTCTTCCCTTTCAAGTTCTGCCTTTAACTTATCCTGTTCTTTCTTATCAGCATCAAGAGTAGCTTTTTTACTTGCGAGATTTTTCTTTTCTGTTTCAAGTTTAGCTTTCGCTTCAGTTAATACTTTTGCTTCTTCGGACAGTTTCTCCATAACATCCATATCGTTTTCATAGAGTTTCTGAACCAGTTCCACATTGGAAATCAGTTCAGAAACACTGTTAGAACCTAATATAACATCTATGAATCCAACTGACCCATTTTTGTACATTACGCGAAGTCTTCCGTTAAGATTTGCTTCTTGTTCTTCCATTTCCTTTTGCTTATCTGCAATGAGTTTTTCAGTTTCAGCAATCTTTCTGTTCGACTCAGCAATGTCTTTATTTACTGCCTCGATTGATTTATTTAAAGAATCAATTTTTTTCTTAACTTCTGTAAGTCTCTTACTTACATCATTTCTGTCATTCTGAACATCTTCCAGTTCATCCTGGATTTCGCCCTGTGTTGCCGCGAAAGATGCCGGAACAGCCATGACAAAAACAAGTACGAAAATCAATATGGTTATTATACTTTTCTTTTTCACTGTGTTCCTCCTTTCACTAGGCTTCAAGGAATTTTCTCATAGAAATAATACTTCCCCATGCACCGATACTTACACCGAGCGCCAGGAATATTATAAGCATATTCCCTGCAAGATAGCTTACCGGAATCAATGGGCAAGAGAAAATTGCCATAACCTGAGTTCCGACAGCAGCCGCTACTCTGCCGTATATTAATGATATTAATCCTGTTGAAATCAGCGCTGCAAAAATACCGATGATAATACCTTCAGCAATGAACGGTCCTCTGATAAACCAGTTGGTAGCGCCCATATATCTCATTATCTTAATTTCTTTTGATCTGGCAAATACGGTCAGTTTAACAGTATTGGAAACTACCACTATGGATACAATCACCATAAACGCCATTACAACCAGTGCGCCGATTTGAATAAAGTTTGTAACAGATGTAAGTTTTTCTACAGTTTCCTGATAGTACTTAACATCTTCTGTTCCTTTGAGGCTTCCTGCATATTCCGCAACCCTGTTAGCATCATCTATGCTTTCCACGGAAATAAGAATTGATGCAGGAAATGGATTATCATCAAGAGAATCAAGCAAATATCCACTTTCTCCCCATCGGTCTTTCATTATCTCAAGAGCTTGCGCTTTCGTTCTGTAGGATACGCCTGTTACTCCTTCTTGTTTTTTAACCTTATCGATTATACCTTGTGTTTCAGACATAGTAGTTTCATCCAGAATAAACACTTCGATTTGGTCATAGTCCTGCTCTACCATTTCTGTAAACAGATTCAAGTTTACCATTATTACGAAGAAAATGCCCAAAATAATCAGCATCGCTAATATAGAAAATACTGATGCCAGACTCATACCCTTGTTTCTAAAGATCTGTGTGAACCCTTGCTTAATATTGTAAATCAAACTATTCAAGACCGTTCACCTCCCCTTTGAAAACATCGTATATACCTTCGCTGTCGCGGACGATTTTGCCTTTTTCGATAGCAATTACTCTCTTCTTCATCTTGTCAACAATGTCCTTGGCATGAGTAACCATAACTATTGTTGTTCCTCTAAGATTAATCTGTTCAAGCAAGTCCATAATTTCGGCTGCCGTAGCCGGGTCCAGGTTACCTGTAGGTTCATCGGCAATAAGTACTGTAGGATTATTTACGATTGCTCTTGCAATAGCAACTCTCTGCTGTTCACCTGCAGAAAGTTCTTCTGGATATTTGTGAGCCTTGTCGGTAATGCCTACCAAACTGAGAATCTGCGGAACCTGCTTGCGGATTTGTTTTTTATTCTTATGAAGAACTTCCATGGCAAAAGCAACATTCTCGAAAACAGTCTTTTTAGGCAAAAGTCTGAAGTCCTGGAACACGGTTCCGATTTTGCGTCTCAGTTCAGGAACTTCTCTGTTGCTCAAAGTAGTTACCTCCGCTCCGTCTACAAGAATGCTTCCACCGTCAGCATTGATTTCTTTTAAGATAAGTTTAATAAAAGTAGATTTGCCGGCACCGCTTGGCCCCACCAAAAAAACAAAATCTCCTTTATTTATATTAACACTTACATCGTCTAAACCTACATTGGTACGATAGGTTTTGGTTACATGATCAAACTTAATCATTTGCTCCCCCTTATTGTGTGTTTTTTAAACATATGTATCTATATTATACTACATTTCGTCACTAAAGGGAATAGAAATTAATGGTAATAAATGTGTAGATACTGTGATTTCAGAACAGAGTAACAATATATTTAGACAGATTAACCAAAGCTTCCTGACTATCTTCTTCATTGGTGCTTAAACAAAAATCGGCTTTAATTTTAAGAAAACTTTCTGCCTTTTTTAAGGCAGCTCCGGAGGTGACGTTATTGAACAAAAAGAGTGTTTTTCCGGCAAATCTTTTTTTGAGATATCTTACATTCTCAACTCCCGCCATCAGATGCATTTTTGAAGGAACAATTACACATATAATCAGATCAGATCCATCAAAATCATGGTCGCAGTCCCATATCACATATTCCCCCGCAACTTCATCCGGCCTTATGGTGCAAACAGGTGATTCCGGAGTTCTGACTACCCAGTTCACCCCCTTGTAGTCATTCACGTGATTGTCAATAATGTGACCTGTCATTTTTTCAAAGAAAAAGTCTTTAAATCTCGGTTTCCGGTAAAGCTCATGTTCATAATATACCAAAGGTGATTTTTCACACTTTGAGCAGTTGCAAGAATAATCTTCCAGGAATGTAACACTCGACTTTGACTTCCCCATCTCGATTGCCAATCTCGTCCCAATATATGTAGCTCCACTGCCCGATGAGGCTCCTAAAATAGAAATGATTTTTTGATGTTTTTTCATCTCCCCTCCTTTTGTGCCTCGATTCTATTCCCCTTTCAGATGCAGGTCAAGGAAAAAAATAAAAACGCGCAAATAAAGGTTTTTTACTGCGCGTTAAAAGAATTATTTTGTTTTAGCTGTTTTTAGCTACTCATATTTTATCAGCAGTTCTATAGTTTCAGGAAGAGTTGTAAGGTCGGTAACCGCAACCGCATACGGATAAGTTGATACCTGTGCAACCGCTTCTCCCTCTTTAGGATCTTTAAAGAGAGTATGTACCTGCAGATTCGTTCCTTTATCAGTCTTTTCAGTGACAATTTCCTTAATAGTAACCTCGTATCCGGCAGTCGGCTTTTCACCCCTGGTAACGAGAACGTAAACCTTTCCGTCAATTAAACAACCGAGAGCCCTCTCAAGATCACGGTACTCTGGAACCACTTCAGTCTCAATGGACTGAGGGATTTGTTTTTTATCAAGCTGCTTAAAATCAATGCTCTTATTCCCGAAAATTTCCGGCAAAAGAAACATGCAGATAACTATAACAGCTGCGACACCTGTTACTGCAAGAACTTTCTTTGAAGGCTTATGCAGCAGTTTTTTATTTTCAGACATAAAACTCCCTCCACTCATAAGTGATATTACATCTTATGAATGCTGTCGTTTGTTTATTCTTCTATGTCTGCTTTGATAAGTATGGCAAAACCTAAACATTTCAAGTTTTCTCTTATTTTTAGGCTTTTTTACTCCTTCGTGACCTAATAAAAAAAGTTTTCAGGTTATATTTAGGCACCTTGCCTAAAACAATTTTTTATCATTATATTTTTAGGCATATTTCTGCGAATCCTAATCGACCAAAAGCGTCCAAAGTATTAATTTGACTAAAAAAATTAATTTCTCAAAGATTTTAGGTCGCTTGCCTAATTTTAATACATTGTGAAAAACTATTAGGCCACGCCTCTTAAAATAAACCTAAAATAATCCCTTTTATTTAAATATTTAGGTTTTGGTGAGAAAACACATAAGGCAGTGGGCCTTTTGCATAAAAAAAGAGCTGCGCACTTCAATGCACAGCTCAATTGTTACTTTATAATAGGGTTTCTACAGCCTTCACGATATCTGCTGCTGTCATGCCATATTTTGCTTTCAGTTCATCAGGCTTGCCGGATTCGCCAAAAGTATCCTGCTGACCAACCATTGCCATCTTGCAAGGAGCCTTCTTCACGAGAACTTCTGCAACTGCACCGCCCAGACCTCCAATCACGGAGTGCTCTTCTGCAGTTACGACAGCACCTGTTTTAGCTGCTTCAACAAGAATATCTTCATCAAGAGGTTTGATAGTATGCATATCAATTACGCCCACTTCGATGCCCTTTGCAGCCAGTTCTTCTGCAGCAGCCATTGCTTCGCTTACCATAATGCCGGTTGCAACTACTGTAGCCATGTCGCCTCTTCTCAGCCAGTTGCCTTTGCCCAGTTCAATCTTTGCGCCTTCTTCATAGAAAGTAGGAACAGAAGCTCTTCCCAGTCTTACATAGCAAGGTCCGTCGTGTTCAACAACCTGCTTCATCAGTGTCATTGTAGAAACACCATCACAAGGGTTTACAACTGTCATACCAGGGATAGTTCTCATCAGTGCCAAGTCTTCGAAAGTCTGATGACTGGCACCGTCTTCACCTACAGTGATGCCTGCGTGAGTTGCACAAACTTTTACATTTGCGCGTGTATATCCGATGGAGTTGCGGATGATTTCAAATGCTCTGCCTGCTGCGAACATAGCGAATGTGCTGGCACATACCACCTTGCCGGAAAGAGCCAGACCGCAAGCTGTAGCATAAAGGTTCTGTTCTGCGATTCCCATATTGAAAAATCTTTCAGGGAATTCATTCTTAAATTCAGCAGTCATTGTGGATTTGGAAAGGTCTGCGTCCATAACGACTAAATTGGGATTTTCTTTACCGATTTCGACAAGCGCCTTGCCGTATGCCTGTCTTGTTGCCATTTTTTCTGCCATTACAGTGTACCTCCAAGTTCTTCAACCGCCTGTTTTGCCTGTTCGTCATTAGGTGCCTTGCCGTGCCATCCTGCCTGATCTTCCATGAAAGAAACGCCCTTACCTTTGGAAGTCTTTGCAATGATGCAAGTTGGCTTGCCCTTACATTCTCTTGCCTTATCGAAAGCATCAAAAATCTGGCCGAAGTCATGGCCGTCTATTACTAAAACATTGAAACCGAAGGATTCAAACTTTGCATCGATTGGTTTAACGCCCATTACATCATCGTTTTTACCGTCAATTTGTAAGCCGTTCCAGTCAACGATTACGCAAAGGTTATCCAATTTGTAATGTGCTGATGCCATTGCAGCTTCCCAAATCAAGCCTTCCTGCAGTTCGCCGTCGCCCAGCAGCGTATAAACTCTGCCCGGATCCTTGTCCAGCTTATTAGCCAGAGCCATACCTACACAAACAGCAAAACCTTGTCCCAGTGAACCTGTGGACATTTCTATTCCCGGAACTTTGTCTCTGTTAGGATGGCCCTGAAGGTGGCTGCCTAATTTTCTGAGAGTAAGAAGTTCTTCTACAGGGAAAAATCCTTTTTCAGCCAATGCAGCGTATTGAACAGGTGCTGCATGACCTTTGGAAAGAACGAATTTATCTCTTCCCTCCATCTTAGGATTCTGCGGGTCTATATTCATTTCTTTAAAATACAGTGCAGTAACGATGTCTGCTGCAGAAAGGGAACCGCCTGGGTGTCCGGAGCCTGCGCTATGTACTTGCTTAACGATGTCTACTCTGATGCGAGACGCGATTTCTTGATATTCTTTGAAATCCATAAGTTCCTCCAACATTTTGTTATTTATATTGCTAAGGGAAAGCTTCGTCTCTTAAGGAGTCAAAGCTCTCCCTGACATACTTAATTATATTCTAACGGTTTTCAGTCAAATTGGCAATTCCTAAACTTACACTTAATGCTTTTTCTACATCAGGAATTTGTTTTTCGTTTAAGGAACCTATTCTTTCCTTTAACCGTTGCTTATCTATAGTTCTCAGTTGTTCCAAAAGAACTACTGAATTTTTGCTGAGTCCTCCCTGTGACGCCTCGAGCTGAACATGTGTGGGAAGCTTTGCTTTACCCGTCTGTGATGTGACGGCCGCCACGATAATTGTCGGGCTGTACTTGTTTCCAACATCATTCTGTACCACCAGTACAGGTCTTACTCCCCCTTGTTCAGAGCCTACGACGGGACTTAAATCAGCAAAAAACAGATCACCCTTTTTTACTATCAAGTCCAACACCCCTTTAATCTCAAATCTAGTCCTTGGTGTCTTGGAATCAGTCAGTCAGTTTTTTTAATGCTAAAGCCGTATAATAAGCCAGATCTCCGGCAATGAGGCCGTATTCCCCTAAAGCCTCTGCCGCCAGGTCTCCCGCCAGTCCATGTACGAATACTCCGCAAACGGCTGCTTCCTGTGCAGTGAACCTTGTTCCGTCAGGTTTTTTCTGTCCTGCCAGTCCGGTAATTATTCCGGTGAGCACATCTCCGGAGCCTGCAGTTGCCATGCCGGGATTTCCTGTAGTATTAGTATATGTTTCTTCTTTGCCTGTGGCTACTAAAGTAGCGTTACCTTTCAGCACAGAAATCGCCCCCGTTTTTTCGTAAAGGGCTCTCGCGTTGTATTCACGCTCCGTGCTGTTAAAATAATCTCCGAGAAGACGCTTTGCCTCTCCAATATGAGGAGTTATGACAGTGCTTCCCGTTTTTCTTCTTTTTAAAGCAACAAACAGATTATTATGGGCAACAACATTAAGTCCGTCTGCATCCAACACCAAAGTGCCGTCAAAATTTTCAATCATATGTCTGACAGCTTTGACGCTTGATTCACTTTCCCCCAATCCAGGACCAATGGCCGCTGCGTCATAACGGTCAAGGTCGATGTTAGAAAAGTCACGTTCAAGACAAGTGGCTTCCGGAACGCCCACTTGTACGACGGGAAATAATTCTCTCGGAACAGCGACCTGTACTAAACCGCTTCCGGCTCTGAGAGCGCCTCGTGCTGCCAGCACCGCCGCCCCTGCCATTCCTTCAGAGCCTGCCACAATCAAAATCCGTCCGCAGTCTCCTTTATGTATTTCCCTATTGCGCTTTTCGATTATAGTTTTGACCGTTTTTTCCGTAATAATACTGTTTGCCATAATTTTTTCTCCGTAAAAAAACAGAACCGGAAACTTGTCCGGTTCTATATTTATAATCCTAATATCAATTTTGCCATTACAAAGTAAATCAGTACTGATACCATATCTGTCAATGATGCAATAACCGGATTTGCCATCAATGCAGGGTCCACATTGAGTTTCTTTGCAAGCATAGGTACCATACCGCCAAGACATTTCGCGAAAGTTACTATCAAAATCAGTGACAAGCATACTGTAGCTGCAATCAGCGGACTTTCACCATCTAACCAAATGATTTTGGCAAAGTTAAATACACTGAGAACGGCTCCTACGCAAAAACTGATTCTGAATTCTTTCCAAAGAACTCTTAAAGTGTCCTCAAGTTCCACTTCGTTAAGTGCAAGTCCGCGGACAATAAGAGTGGATGCCTGGGAACCGGTGTTGCCTCCCATTCCCATAAGAAGCGGCATATATGCTACAAGTACAATTACCTTTGACAAGACCTCTTCAAATCCCGAAATAATCGCCCCTGTAAGCATCAGTGCAACCATCATCATCAAAAGCCACGGAAGTCTGGCTTTGACATGCTGAAAAACAGTCTTGTCAAGATATTCTTTGTCAGAGTCTTCTAAATCGATGATACCTGCCATACGTTCGATATCCTCTGTGTTCTCATCTTCGATTACGTCCAGAATATCGTCGATGGTAATGATACCAACCAGTCTGTGTTCTTTATCTACTACCGGCATAGCGATAAAGTCATATTTTTTGAACACTTCAGAAACTTCTTCTCTGTCATCATAAACATTTACCCATACATAGTCTGTATGCATAACGTCCTGAATCTTTATCCAGTCTTCAGAAATAACCAGAGTGCTCAATGAGATAATTCCTATAAGCTTACGCCCGGAATCTTTTACGTAACAAGTATAAAGAGTCTCTGCATCCATCCCTACGTCTTTAATATGTGCCAAAGCTTCGCCTACGGTCATACCCATTTCAAGGCTGATGTAGTTAGGTGTCATCAAACTGCCGGCACAATTGTCGGGATAATTTAAGAATGTATTGATAAGATGTCTTTCATCTTTAGGTGTCTTTTCCAGAATCATATCTACCAGCGTAGCCGGTAGTTCTTCCAAAATATCGATCTTATCATCGAAGTCCAGTTCCTGAACGATATAGCTCAATTCAGCTTCTGTAATGCCTTCTACAATCTTCAGCTGGTCGTCAGATGGCAGATAGGAGAACACTTCTACCGATACGTCTTTTGGAAGCAGTCTGTAAATCACAATAGTGGACTCAAGAATATCTCTGTCTTCCAGCATTTCCTCAAACATTTCAGCAATATCCGCTTCATTATATTTGAGGAGTTCGTCTCTTGCTTTGAAGTACTTCTTTTCACTTATGAAATTGAATATTTTTTCAAGAGACTCTTCTGCAGCAAGTTCAGGCTGCATAATGATCATTGGATCCATCTAAATCTCCTCCTTTTCTTTCAGCCCAGCCCGGCTGCCCGGAGATTTAACGTTCAGAAACCTCTTTAGCAGGAGCAAAGGCTATATTATTTTTTGGTCTTATTCGGTTATTCCCGTCCGGAACACTATCCATAACTTTTACTCCTTTCTTTAATGGTCCTTAACTGTTATATTATAAACCTTTTTTGTGCAAATTGGCAATATTAAAAAACCGTTTTTGCACTCTAAAAAATACATGGATATTGTATACATGCGGGTGTTGACAACACTTTACCAAAGTGTTAAATTGAAAATGACGACGTTAAATAAATTATTAACGCCCTAATTTTACCATTAGGAGAAAAGAGGAGATAAACTATGGCGAATATTGTTGAACAGTACATTGAACTGGCTAAGAAGAGAAATCCAGGTGAAGAAGAATTCCATCAGACTGTAGAAGAAGTTTTAACTTCTATCGCACCTGTTCTCGAAGCACATCCTGAATATGTAGAAGCAGGTTTAATTGAAAGATTAATCGAACCGGAAAGAGGAATCAGCTTCAGAGTATCTTGGGTAGACGATGAAGGCAAAGTACAGGTTAACAGAGGCTACAGATATGAATTTAACAGTGCAATCGGACCTTACAAGGGTGGTTTAAGATTTGCACCTAACGTATATCCTGGAATCATCAAATTCTTAGGATTTGAACAGATTTTCAAGAACAGCTTAACTGGTCTGCCAATCGGCGGCGGTAAGGGCGGTGCTGACTTCGATCCAAACGGCAAGTCCGACGCAGAAATCATGAGATTCTGTCAGGCATTTATGACTGAATTATACAGACACATCGGACCTTCCACTGACGTTCCTGCAGGCGACCTGGGTGTTGGCGCAAGAGAAATCGGTTATATGTTCGGTCAGTACAAGAGAATCGTAAACAGATATGAAGGCGTTTTAACCGGTAAGGGTCTGTCATACGGCGGATTAGCTGGAAGAACAGAAGCTACTGGTTATGGTATCGTATTCTTTACAAGAGAAATGCTGAAAGCTAACGGTGAAGAATTAAAGGGCAAGACAGTTGCAGTATCCGGATTCGGTAACGTATCCTGGGGTACAGTTCAGAAGCTGAACCAGCTGGGCGCTAAGGTTATCACTATTTCCGGTCCGGACGGATACATCCTGGACGAAGAAGGCGTTTCCGGTGAAAAAGAAGCTTACATGTTAGAACTGAGAGCTTCCGGCAAGAACATCGTTGCTCCTTATGCTGAAAAATTCCCTAACGCTAAGTTCTTCCCTGGCAAGAAACCTTGGGAAGTTAAGGCTGATGTGTATATCCCTTGCGCAACTCAGAACGAAATCAGAATTGAAGACGCTAAGACAATGGTTGAAAACGGATGTAAGTTCCTTTGCGAAGGTTCCAATATGCCTACAACTAACGATGCATTAAAGTACTTAATGGACAACGGCGTAATCGTAGGTCCTTCCAAGGCTGCTAACGCAGGCGGCGTTGCTTGCTCTTGCATCGAAATGGGTCAGAACGCAGGTCACACTGTATTCTCACCTGCACAGGTTTACGAACAGCTTGAAACAATCATGGTTAATATCCATAAGAATTCTGCAGACGCTGCAGCAAGATATGGTCTTGGCTACAACTTAGTAGCAGGTGCTAACATCGCAGGTTTCGAAAAGGTAGCACAGGCTATGATGGCTCAAGGTATTGTTTAATACAAAACTAAAAATTACATACTGATTGAAAAGGGAGAGTTTTATACTCTCCCTTTTTGTGTGTGTTGAACTGCAATATTCCGAAAACGACTTAATTCAATAAGCTACATAAAAAATCCCCGCAATATATACGGGGATTCGAGTATTATATTCTTACATCAGTACGCTTGCTGCGATTACAAAAGTAAGTGCTGCACACATTGTAATTGTTCCCATCTTTGCATTTGCACCCTTTTGCTTTTCTTTTGAGTAAGCAAAGAGCATCAAAAGAACGGAAATTACGCCCATAGCAATTGTAACCCCTGTAATTGTTGAAGCAGCAACACCCATACCCGGCAAAATGCTGAGAACTACAAAAGCATATGCCATTTGATAAAGTGTCAAGAAAAATACTACCGGTGATTTAATGTTCATTATATATACCTCATTTCAATACTATTCTTACATTTTAACCACTTGTCCCGCATCTGTCAAATACAAGTAGATTTCTTTTACGATTTTGCCTGTGGCCTTCTGCAGTGCATCTTTATATAGATCCATCTGCACTTTGTAGCGTTCTCTGATTACATCTTCTCTGCCCGCTTTTATATCGGCGAGATTACCTGTCTTATAATCGACCAGAACCAGACCGTCTTTCTCTTCAAAGAAGCAGTCTATTATTCCTTGAACTACAATCTCTTTGCCCTGATATACAGTCTTCAGATTAAAATGTTTTTCTTTTGAAAGCGACTTGCTTTGGGCCATCCTGCATCCCAATTCTGAAGCAGCAAAGGCTGCAATTCTCTTTATGTCAAGAATATCGGCCTCCTCAGCGGTGAGCAGTTGAACTTCAACCATTCTGCCAAGCAGTTCTTCAATATATGATTCGCCTTCATTGTGAGCCTTCGCCATATCCATATGTTCAAAGACACTGTGATATATGGTACCACGTGCCGCTGCACTTATATCAGATTCTCCCATCATAAACAGCGGCTCTTCCAAGGACTCTATAGGCTGGTGTTCCCAGCTGTTCAGCTGGCTTACCGAATACTTTGATTTTATTGTCAAATCTTCTTGATATGGATATTCGAACTCCATCAGATTACGGATTTCAGGAGAAACGCTTCCTTTGTCAGCTATTTCTTCCACATACTGAATCACACGTCTTGCATTGCGTCTTGCACCTGTGGACAGGTTTACAAGTCTTCCGTCATCCAGAACATGAACCGCTTCGAGTTCATTGCAGATAATCCGTCCGGTCATGGCGAAATAGCTGGAATCTTTTGCACTTTCTTTTCGTACAGCTTCCATTTCTTTCTGCACATCATTTGCAATGCCCAACAGAACTAATCGGTCTTTGGCACGAGTCAGTGCTACATAAAGAATACGTTTTTCTTCTTCCACCTCTTCTCTGTGGAATAAGTCTTTAATCATATTTTGGAGCAGAGTTGTTCTGTACCACTTATTCTGCGGGTCGACCTGCGGGAATCCAATTCCTAAATTTTTATGGATTACCGGAACTTTTCCTGCAGAAGTATAATTCAGTCTTCGACAGAAACCGGCAAGGATTACCATTGGGAACTCCAGTCCTTTTGACTTGTGAACAGTCATTATGCGCACCAAATCATCGTTTTCTCCGAGGAGTTTAACTTGGCCCATAGCAACTTTTTTGTCTTTGATTGCCTCAATGTAACTGATAAAGCCATAAAGGCTTCCTCCTACGCTCTTTTGGTAGCTAAGAGCTTTGTCAGTTAAGGCTCTCAAATTGGCCTGTCTTTGGCTTCCTGCAGGCATTGCCCCCATGGCAATGTAAAACTCAGTATCCAACAAAAGCTTCCATATAAGCTTATCTAAAGGCATTATCTTGCTCAAGCTTCGCCAATGGCCAATGGTACTTAGTGCCTTTTGACACTTTTCTCTCAAATCTACGTCCTCGCCATCTCCACTGTATTTGACGAAAGCGTCGTAATAGGAGCCTTGCTTCTGCGGAATTCTGATTTTAACCATCTCTTCAATGGAAAATCCCAGCATTTCGGAACGCAGTAATGTTAAAAGGTGAATATCCTGTTTTGGATTGTCAATTACATAAAGTGCCGACAGGAAAGTGTTGATTTCCATAGTGTCAAAAAAACCGTCGTTATCGTCCACATAAGCCGCCACATTATTATCCGCCAATACTTTATAAAAAACATCACCGTAGTTTTTAACACCACGCATCAAAATAACTATGTCTTTTTTTTCAAGCGGTCTTTCTATGCCCTTCTTGCTGTCAAAAATCGGCTTTCCCAAACTTTCTTTTATTATGGCAGCCGCAGCAAGAGCCTCTTTCTCTGCCTTGATTATATTCTTAAGGTCATCATCCACTTCAGAACCTTCATCCCAAGGCACCTGAGTCAAATACAGTTTAGGAGAATCATAGGCCTTTTCTCCATGAGGATCCCCCATATAGAGAGCTGCCTTTTCATCATATCCTTCCATTATTCCCCGGCATACATTATTTATGAAGTTTATCACAGGTACTTTGCTTCGGAAGTTCTTGTTCAAATCTATTTTGACCGAGTCCGGAATCTTACCTGTCGCATAGTTCTTATATTTATTTTGGAATATCTCCGGTTCCGCCAAACGGAATTTATAAATGCTCTGTTTCACATCACCTACCATGAATAAATTAGCAGGTCTTTTGATTAAATCAATAAGAGCCTCCTGAATGACATTACTATCCTGGTATTCATCAATAAAAATATGAATAAACTTCTGACGATAGAATTCTCCCGCTTCCGGGTCCTTCAGAATCTCATAGGCATAATGCTCAATATCACTGAAATCAGTCAGATTTTTTGTTGCTTTCTTCTGCTTATAAAGTTCATCATATCTTATCAAAAGTTTTTGCAAGAAACGGGCCGGTTCGTAAGTACGAGCCATTTCGCGTTTCAATTCTTCAAAATCCCCTGCAAAATATACATCTCTTAACTCTTTAATAAGCTTTTTTGCTGCGTTCCTATTGTCGGATACCATATCCTTCACTGTTTCCGGATCTTCCAGCGAGGAAAATATCTTTGAGCTCATAGTAGGCAACTTGAACAGACTTGCTGATGCTCGTAATCCTTCGTATTCACCCTTGTACGCCGCAGACTTAAGCATCTCAATCTGCATCAAATCTTTGCTGCAAAGATCCGCCAGTGCAGGCAGATTATAATCCTCAGCGATTTTCAAATTTGCCGAAACAGACTCTTGGGCAGAGACAATTTTTTCTTCTGCCAATTTGAAAAGATGCTCTCCTGCAGGCCCGTTGCTCAGTCCATCGCCGTCTTTCAGCCGGCAAATGTTTTCCTCCAGCCATTCAAAAGGCTCCGGCAGACTTCTTATTGTTTCATAACAATCAGAGACAATCTGTCTGAACTTTTTTTCATCTCTGTCGCCGCTGTAACATTTTAGAAAATGGTAAAATTCAGGTAAGCCTTCCTCGAAACACTCTTCCAGCAGTTGGTCCATTGCCTCACTCTTGAGCAATGTTTCCTGAGTTGTATCGCAAATTTTAAAGTTCGGTTCAACCCGAAGCAAATAAAAGTATCTGCGAATCACATCAAGAGCAAAGGCATGGAATGTACTTATATTGGCTGAAGATAAGTTGTCCAGCTGCTTTTTGAGGAAACGAAGGTCTTCTTCGTGCCCTCCTTCTGCAGCTATTTCTGCCAATGCTTTTGAAATGGCTATCCGAATCTTTTCTTTCATTTCAGCTGCCGCTGCATTGGTGAAAGTTACAATGAGCATACGGTCAACAGGGCAGCGTTTCTCAATAATCAGCCTTTTTATACGTTCAACTAACACAGCAGTCTTACCTGAACCGGCCGCTGCTGCCACTAATATATTTTTATCTCTTAATTCAATTGCCTCTAGTTGTTCTTTAGTCCAATTCATAAGATTTCCTCTTGAAGTTTTATTAATATAATTTTACCATAAGTTGAAGTTTTGTGGTATATTTAAAGTGGATAACAATTTGAGAAAGGCACGGTCTTTATTATGAAAAAACCTTTTATGTTAATGATATTAGACGGCTATGGCTTGAAAGAAAGCGCATACGGCAACGCTATTGCGGCTGCCGAAAAGCCTAACCTGGATAAAATTTTTGCTGATTATCCTTGGACTAAACTGGATGCCAGCGGACTTGCAGTCGGTCTTCCTGACGGTCAGATGGGAAATTCCGAAGTTGGACATCTCAACATCGGCGCCGGAAGAATTGTATATCAGGAACTGACAAGAATAACCAAGGCCATCGACGATGGTATCTTCAATGGTAATGCTGCAATTCTCGATGCCATCAATCACACAAAGGAAACAGGCGGTGCTCTGCACATTATGGGACTTATGTCCGATGGCGGAGTCCACAGCCATATTGTTCATATCAAAGCTGCTGTGGCATTGGCACATTCACTTGAAGTCCCTTCGATTTTCGTGCACTGCTTTATGGATGGACGAGATGTTCCGCCAACCTCCGGTATTGATTACGTTACCGAAATGGAACAGTACATAGAAGAATTAAAAGGCTGCGGTGAAAACTGCCTTGGATGCAAGAAAATTTCCATAGGGGTTGTATCCGGAAGATATTATGCTATGGACAGGGATAAGCGCTGGGAAAGAGTCCAGCTCGCATACGATGCACTGACATTGGGTGAAGGCCGCAAGGCATTTTCAGGGTCTGAGGCTGTTAAAGCAGCATACGAACTTGGTGAAACCGACGAGTTCATCAAACCGACTGTATGCCATCCCGCTTCCAATGTAAAAGATGGAGACAGCATTATTTTCTGTAACTTCAGACCTGACAGAGCCCGCGAAATTACTCGTTGTTTCGTAGACCCTGACTTTGACGGTTTTGAAAGAAAAGCTCAAATCGCTGATCTGCAATATGTGTGTATGACTCAGTACGATGCTACAATGCCAAATGTAAAAATTGCATTTCCTCCAAGCTCAATCGACAATACACTTGGAGAATATTTGGCAAGCCAGGGTTTGACACAGCTCAGAATTGCGGAAACAGAAAAATATGCTCACGTTACATTCTTCTTCAACGGCGGCGTAGAAAAGCCTAATGTGAACGAAGACAGAATCCTCGTTCCTTCACCACAGGTTGCTACATACGACTTACAGCCTGAAATGAGTGCATTGGGCGTAACAGAAAAGGTAATCGAAGAAATCAAATCGTCAAAATACGATTGCATCATACTTAACTTTGCTAACGCAGATATGGTAGGTCATACAGGCGTTTTCGATGCGGCAGTAAAGGCCATTGAAGCAGTTGACCAGTGCGTAGGAAAGATTGTTGCTGCAATCCTTGCTGCAGACGGTCAGATTCTCCTTACTGCAGACCACGGCAACGCCGATGATATGCTGGATGAGGCAGGTAATGTAGTTACTGCCCACTCCACAAATCAGGTTCCTCTGGTACATATCGCAAATAATCCTGCAGCCCTCGACGAAGGCGGCAAACTCTGCGACATCGCACCTACAATGCTCAATTTGATGGGACTGGAAGTTCCTCCTCAGATGACAGGAAGAAACCTGGCAAAATAAGCGCATAACAAAACCCCGAAGTTTACAAACTTCGGGGTTTCTATTTTTTATAGATTATTTATCAGAGCCTCTGCCATCTTGATTCCATCAACTGCTGCAGAAGTAATACCTCCTGCATATCCGCAGCCTTCCCCGCAAGGATATAATCCCTTTGCAGAAAGGCTTTGGCCATCCTGCCCTCGAAGGATTCTTACAGGTGATGAACTCCTTGTTTCTACTGCATAAACTTTCGCATCATCTGCATCAAACCCTTTCAGTTTGCGTCCCAAATGAGGCATTGCAGCCCGGAAAGATGCCACTGCAAACTCAGGCAGACAGTTTGAAACCTGCGGTGCTTTCCCATCTCTGAGTTTCCCCCATGTTGCAGCAGGAGCTTTGTATGCACCAACAGAATAGTTGTATGCAAGTTTTTCATACTTTTCCTGGAAAGCAACACCGGCCAGGACGTGGTCTGAACCAAAGTCTTCTCGTCTCACATCGCACAAAAGTGCACTGTTGGCAATACCACTGTCACGGGCGTGCAGACTCATACCGTTTACCACTACTCCGCCTTCTTGTGATGAAGCCGTGATAACCTGTCCTCCCGGACACATACAAAATGTATACACGCCACGTCCGTTGATGAGTTCATCTTCTTCAGTGCATCTATGACTCAGCTTATATTCTGCAGGAGGTAAGTTAAGCTCATCGGCAGGCTTACCATATTGGGCTATATCTACCATTTCCTGAGGATGCTCAATTCTGACACCGATGGAAAAAGGTTTCTGCTCCATAGTAACTGCCCTGTCATAGAGCATACGGAATGTATCGCGAGAGCTGTGGCCGAGAGCTAAAATTGCTTGATCACAATCTAAATCATAAGTTTCTCCGGCTTTTTCACATCTAAGGCCTTTCAATCTGTCATTTTCCATAATCAGATCAGTCACCTTAGTTCCAAATCGTACTTCACCGCCCAATCTGATGATTTCCTGGCGGATGTTTTTCACTACCACACGAAGTATGTCGGTTCCTATATGAGGTTTTTGCTTATACAGAATTTCTTCCGGTGCACCGTGAAGTACCAATTCTTCGAGCACTTTTTTAATTCGTATGTCTTTGATTCCTGTGGTAAGTTTGCCGTCAGAAAAAGCTCCTGCACCACCTTCACCAAATTGTACATTTGATTCAGTATCTAAGACGCCCTCATTCCAGAATTTTTCTACCTGAGTTGTTCTGGTATCAACATCTTGTCCTCTTTCAAGTATTATAGGTTCAAGACCGGCCTGTGCCAGAATAAGTCCGGCAAAAATTCCTCCCGGACCAAAACCGATGACCACAGGTCTGTGCTCACCCTTTGTTGTTACTTCAGGCATTTTATATACTTCAAGAGATGCTTCATCCAGTTTCAGCTTTTTATTGCATTCAAAATCCACTGAATAAATCCACTTGATATTGCCCTTATCGCGGGCATCGATGGACTCTTTCGCAATACGCCATTCCTTTATGTTTAAATCCCTTACACCTAATTTCTTTTTTATTTTAGAAGGAATTAGGTCTTTTGATTCATTTAATCCCAGTTTTATCTGATGAATTCTATACATGGGAAGCCATGTCCTTTCCGGCCCTGAGGCCTTGCAGCCAAGCGTTATTAAGGTTAAATCCTCCGCATGGGCCGTCATAATCTGTCACTTCACCGGCAAAATAAAGCCCATTCATCAACTTGGACTCCATTGTTTCCAAGTCAAGTTCATCGAGAGAAACGCCGCCTTTAGTCACCTGTGCTTCTTTCCAGCCCTTACGTCCTGTTGGAATAAGGGAAAATCCTCTCAGGTGATTGGCTATGGCAAGCAGTTGTGTCAATGTCAAGTCTTTTGCCTGTGCATCTGCTTGTATTCCCGCCATTTTAAGTACTGCAAGCGCCAAAGGCTTTTTAACCATTGTTTCTATCATATCGAAAGCAGTTGCTTCTGCTGCTTCCTGTTTGCTCTTCAAAAATCCGATTAAGTCTGCTGATGAAAACTCCGGCACAAAATTCAAGGCGATTCTGCATGTCGCCAAAGAATCCCGGCTTCTGCCCTTTTCGCCTACAGGCAAAGCAGAAGACATATTCATAACACAAATTCCTGAGAGGGAGTCTTCTTTAAATTGAATTTCTCCGGCTTCTTTAAATATGAGCTGTCCGCCGTTAAAAAGACTGGCTTCACCCTTTACGCGTACACCTTTAAGTTCCTTAAGAGACTCAGCAACTTCTATGGCTGTCAGTGCCGGAACTAACGGTGTAATCTTGTGTCCTAAATTTCGTGCGAATCCAAATCCGTCACCACTGGATCCATAATTTGCGAAGGATTTCCCTCCGGTAGCAATCAAAACCTTCTCAGCGTGAAGTTCTTGTTTCGACAAAATAAAAATGTGGAAACCACCCTTAGGGTCCGCTTCCACATTACTTACTTCACATTCTGTAAAAAGCTCAACGCCTAATCTCTTTGCTCTCTTTGTAAGAGTATCAGATACGGCTTTGGCTTCTTCTGAGTAAGGATAGATACGACCCTCTTCATCCATTCTGACTGCAATACCCATCTCTGAAAAGAAGTGCAGTACATCGTCAAGTGAATCACAGTTTTTGTTGGACAGGTTTCCCCTTCCGTTACCGGATGCACTAAGTTTCTTGCCCGGCACATCTTTCTTTTCTAAAAGTGCAACCTTTGCATTTGGATTAACTCTTTTAGAAGTGATTGCTGCCGTGAGGCCTGCAGGACCTGCTCCTACAATTACGATATCATATTTTTTATCCATACTCTTATCCTGTCTATTATTATCTGGATGACTGATTGATTACTTCTTCTGTTCCCGGCATAGGAGCAAGAGAAGGATCAAGTTCTACTTCAGGAGTGTTTTCAACCACCTTAACCATCTGTTCAGCTTCTTTAGCCTTGATTATTGCTTCTTTGGCAGCTTCTGCAGCTTTCTGTGCGTCAGCCTGAGCCTGAACCAGAAGTTCCTGCTTGCTCTTGAGGAAGTCAGGCTTTACTACTATGATTGTGCTTGCAACCATAAACGCATTAGCACCCTGAACCAGCAGACAAAGACCAACCTGAATACCTGTAGTAAACATGAACAAATCTGCATTAAAGTAAGTATAAAGACCTACAACTAAGCCTGCCGCACCGATGATAGCATGTCCATAATAATAGATGTCTTTAACTCTGTTATTATCAAAGATACGAACCAGGTTTCTGATACCTGTAATCAGTACCCACAGTCCTAAAACCAACGGAACGGAAGCATCACTTGCCAATTTATTCATTATAATCATGAATCCTAATATGAAAGTAGTAATCCCATCTACCAGAATCCATGTAGTGTTTTCTGCATTGCCTCTATAGCTCTTGAAAGATTTTACTTCAGCTAAACCTGCTAACATAAATAAAATTCCCAAAACAAAAGCTACGGAAAGGAAAGTAATTCCTTCATTGAATATCATTAAAATTCCGGACAAAATAAACAGAATGCCCATAAACATATTTATACTTCTCATGTTTGTTACCTCCCATAATCCATACTATTATACATTGAAACCATTGTTCAAGTCAAGGAATGGGGCTTTCCTTCACAAAAAACACATATATGGACGCTTTATTTCGGTTATTTCTGTGATATAATTCCTTTAGAACAGAAAGGAAATCGGTATGAACACTTCAAAAAGAGACAGAGTAATACTACATTGTGATATGAATGGATTCTTTGCCTCCGTAGAGCTCCTCGAGCACCCGGAACTCGTGGACAGACCTATGGCGGTAAGCGGTGACCCAAACAACCGTCATGGGATTATCCTTGCCAAAAACCAGATTGCCAAGGAATATGGTGTCGTTACTGCCGAAACCATCTGGAAAGCCAGACAAAAATGTCCCGAACTTGTGCTGGTGCGGCCTCATATGAGCAAATACAAGCACTACTGTACTCTTATCAACAACATCTACCAGCGTTTTACCGATATGGTGGAGCCTTTCAGCATAGATGAATCGTGGTTGGATGTGACAGCAAGCCAAAAACTTTTCGGAAGCGGCAGGCAAATTGCGGACACTATTCGCGAAACCGTCAAATCCGAGCTAGGTCTGACTCTTTCTGCCGGAGTTTCATTCAACAAAACCTTCGCAAAAATGGGAAGCGAGTACAAGAAACCGGATGCGACCACTGAAATTACTCGTGAAAACTACAAAGACATTCTTTGGCCTCTCCCTTGCCGGGAATTCTTCGGTGTAGGCAGAGCAACCGCCGAAAAGCTGAACCATCTCGGAATCCATAATATAGGTGATATCGCCCTTTCTTCAAAGGAACTTCTGATTGCTCACTTTGGTAAACACGGTAAGGTAATGTGGGAACACGCTAATGGCATCGATGACAGCCCTGTTGCCTTGTACTCTGAGCGCGACCCAATTAAATCTGTCGGCAACGGAATCACTTTCAAACGAGATTTAATTTCCGAAAGAGACATTGCTATTGCAGTCAAAGGGCTTTCCGATACAGTGGCAGGCAGACTGCGTAAGTATGGATTAAAAGCTTATGGCATTAAGGTAGATATAAAAGACCCTTATTTTAAGGTTATTTCCAGGCAAAAGCAACTGTTTGCACCCACATGGCTTGCAGAAGAAATTGCCCATACTGCGTTAGAAATTATCAACAGTTCATGGAAAAAAGGTTCACCAATCAGAATGCTCACAATAACAGGCATCAATCTCACCGATGATGTCACACAGGAACAGTTGACATTATTTGATGATGACCCTGCTAAAAAAGACCGTAATGAAAAAGTAGAGTTCGCTTTAGATGCAGTCCGCCAAAAATACGGTACAAATTCTATTGGATTTGCCTCTGTGATGAATAACGATTTAGGCATAAAAATCCGCGAAGACAGTGACAATCCTGACGTAAAAAATGACATATAACACATAAAAAGACTCGATTTTATCAAATCGAGTCTTTGTTTTTACTTGAATTCAGCCACTATAGGTTCAATAAATTTGCGTTCCACCATATCTGCACCGTTTTTCACCGCATCCAACAGTTTTTTGTCGTTTTCGGTAATATCAGTATATGGTTTGCTTTCAATCATGCTTACCATCATTCCGATAATCATCTTATCAATACCGGTAACATTATCAGGATTGAAAGCACCCGGACAATAATAACAAGTCATGGTTTTCACTGCAGGCTTGTCAAAATTAATTTCACGAAGCTGCATACGTGCTTCCTTATCCATTAAATTGAGGCCTACAGCAAAGGCAACGATTTTCTTTCCTTCCAAGCGTCTTATGTTTTTCTTAATCAGATCAAATCCCTTTAATCCGCCTGCATGAACACCGCCGCCATAAACTATATTATCATACAGTTCAAAGTCTTTTTTATTAAAATCGTCGGCGCTTATAACAGGACAATCCAGTTCTTCACCTATCCAGTCAGCATATCTCTTAGTAGCACCATACTTTGTCTTATAAATTACAACCGTTTTTTCCATTATCTCACCTATTTACTCAGTACATCGACCAAATCATATAAATCCTGATTGAAAGATTTAGGCATCTTCAGAACATCCTTTAAATCATAAGCTACAATATTGCCGTTGCAAGTACCGATAGCCTTGCTTTGTGAATTATTTTTCAGCAGTTCTACAGCCTTTTCAGCCGTTAATGTGGCAAGCATTCTGTCATTCAGAGTAGGACTGCCGCCCCTTTGCAAATAGGACAGCACCACTTGTTTAGTCTCCTTGCCGGTTTTTTCTTCAATGATTTTAGTCAGCTCTGCACTTTTTATTGATGCACCTTCTGCCACCATAATAATGCTGTGTAGCTTACCCCTGTTATTTCCCTCTATAATCTTAAGGCATACTTTGTTTACATCAGTTTCAACCTCAGGCAGCAGTACATATTCAGCACCGCCTGCCACTGCCGCATAAAGAGCAATATCACCGCAATGTCTTCCCATTACTTCGATTACAGTTGTTCTGTTATGGGCAGATGAAGTATCTCTGATCTTGCTGATAGCTTCAAGTACCGTAGCAACAGCTGTATCAAATCCAATTGTGTAATCAGTGTAACTAAGGTCATTATCTATTGTACCCGGCAGTGCCATTACCTTGATGCCTCTGCTGTCAAGTTCAAGACCGCCTCTCAAAGAGCCGTCCCCACCAATTACAACAATACCTTCTATGCCAAAAGTCTTGAGAATTTCAACGGCTTTGTCCTGCCATTTCGGTTCCATAAACCTTTCGCTTCTGGCAGTCTTTAGAATTGTTCCTCCGCGGTGAAGTATATCACCTACAGAACTTCTGTCCATTTGACGGATTTCTCCGTCAAGAAGACCTTCATATCCTCTTTCTATCCCCCAAACTTCAAGTCCGGCTTCGATTCCGCATCTTACCACCGATCTGATTGCGGCATTCATGCCGGGAGAATCTCCTCCACTGGTCAAAACGCCAATCCTTTTCATATTCAAATCCTCCATTAACTTACTGCAATTTTACATTTCCGTATCCTAAAATGGCAATCAATTGATTTGACAGAGCCTCAGACGGCATAGCCCAATACTCTGCGTCAATTCTCAAAATCTTACCATCAGGTAAATATATAAGAACTTCCGCATTGCCCGGATGACGTCTCAAAGTAAACTTTATCTGTTCAAGAACTACATTGATATTGGCATCCTTAGGAATTCTCAGTTTTATCATGCCTTCAGTTTTCTGCACATTTGGTACATAGTTTTCTTTTATCTCGTTCTGAGGCGAAAACTTTCTCTGACTTCTGCCAGGCATTTCTTTGTCTAATAATTGAGCATCTTCTAAAAGAACGATATTATCTGCCAGAAGCTTAGGAGCTTCATCTTCCTTAAAATTTACCGTTCCTTTAACTGCGATTACCGAATCCCCTTGCAGATATGCAGCACATTTTTCATAAACATTAGGGAAAACTACTACTTCGGAAACACCGTAAAGATCTTCAAGAACCAAAAATGCCATCATCTTGTTGCTCTTGGTTATAAGAGTTCTTTTAGAAGTAACCATACCGGCCATAACAGCTTTCATTCCATCTTTGATATGGCTCTCGCCGTTCATTTCTGCCTCTTCACCCGCGTGATTCAGTTCTTCCGAAGTAACAGAAACAATTTCCTTCATTTGGTCTGCGTATTTGTTAAGTGGATGGTCTGTGATATAAACACCCAGCATTTCCTTTTCCATAGCAAGATCAATATCTTTTGAGAAAGGTTCCACATCAGGAAGTTTGTTATTCATAACTTCCGCAGCCAAATCTTCTCCGCCTATATCAAAAAGGCTCATCTGACCTGCCAGGTTTTTCTTACTGTTGTTTTGTGCAGATTCCACCAGCCCTTCATAGACACTCATAAGAGCTGCTTTGTTCTTCGAAAGACAACTGCATGCGCCTGCTCTTATGAGACTTTCAATAGCTTTCTTATTAACTAAACTGATATCAAGCTGGTCTATAAATGTAAATATATCTTTCGGTACACCTTTTTCTTCTCTTGCATTAATAATAGCATCGATGGCGTGCTCTCCTACATTCTTGATGCCCAAAAGGCCAAAGCGGATTTTATCACCCTCAACACTGAACTTCTTCATACTCTTCTTGACGCATGGAGGAAGCACTTCAATGCCCATTTCATTACAATTCCTGATATATTTCGGAATCTGACCGTTATCGCCCATAACGCTTGTCATAAGAGCCGCCATAAATTCCACAGGATAGTGGAGTTTCAAATAGCCTGTTTCATATGCAACAACAGCATAGGCTGCTGCATGAGACTTATTGAAAGCATACTGCGCGAAACTTACCATGTCATTAAAGATTACTTCAGCTGCTGCTTCAGGTATTCCCCTTCTGACGCAGCCTTCAATCTCAACATTTCCTTCAGCATCAGTTTTGCCGTGTATAAAATACTTCTTTTCTTCCAGCATTACGTCCATCTTCTTTTTGGACATGGCACGGCGCACCAGGTCAGAACGGCCATAGCTATAGCCTCCCAGGTCACGTACTATCTGCATAACCTGTTCCTGGTAAACAAGACATCCGTAAGTTACATCGAGAATCGGTGCAAGAGCCGGATGTACATATTTGATGTTGTCAGGATTCTTTTTATTTTCAATATATTTTGGAATGGAGTCCATCGGACCCGGTCTGTAAAGGGAAATACCCGCTACGATATCTTCAAAGCAGCTTGGACGCAGGTTCTTCATGAACTGAGTCATCCCCTGACTTTCAAGCTGGAAAACACCCTGAGTATTGCCCTGGGCAATCATTTCGTAAACGCCTGGATCATCGTAGCCCATCTTTGCAAAATCAATGGTTACCCCGTGATTTTTTTCAATAAGTTCCAACGCATCTCTGATAACTGTTAAATTTCGAAGGCCCAAAAAGTCCATTTTAAGGAGTCCCAGTTCTTCAATTGTAGTCATAGTGAACTGAGTAGCCGGTCCCTTATCGGAAAGATACATAGGAACGTACTCATCAATAGGTTTCTTGGAAATTACTACACCTGCCGCATGGGTAGAAGCGTGGCGAGGCATACCTTCAAGGGCACGGGCCATATCGAGTACCTGTCTCGCTTTAGGGTCTTCTTCGTACATCGCTTTAAGCTCAGGATTTGTGTCCAATGCCTTTTGGATAGTCATATTCAGATCAAAAGGAATAGCCTTGGCAATTGCATCGGTTTCAGCATAACTTACATCAAGAGCTCTGCCCACATCGCGCACTGCCTGCTTTGCCTTCATTGTACCGAAGGTAATAATCTGGCAAACCTTTTCTTCACCGTATTTGCGTGTCACGTATTCGATGACTTCAGGTCTTCTTTCGTAGCAGAAGTCAATATCAATATCCGGCATGCTTACACGTTCCGGATTTAAAAATCTCTCAAAAATTAAGTTGTATCTTATAGGGTCGATGTCTGTTATTTTCAGACAATAAGCAACCAGAGAACCTGCAGCGGAACCTCTTCCCGGTCCCACCATAATTCCGTTTTCTTTAGCATAATTAATAAAATCCCAAACTATGAGGAAGTATTCCACGTAGCCCATGGATTCAATAGTTCCCAGTTCGTAATCCAGTCTTTCCTGAAGGTCACTTCCCGGATTATCTCCATACCTTGCAATAAGCCCTTTTTGACATAGTTCTCTCAGATACTCACTGTTGGTTTTACCGTCAGGCGCAATAAACTCAGGTAAGTGATAATTGCCAAATTCAAAGTCAAAGCTGCAGGCATCGGCAACAAGCTGAGTATTATCAATAGCCTGTGGTACATCAGCAAAGATTGTACGCATTTCCTTTTCACTCTTGAGATAAAATTCGTCATTTGGGAAACGCATACGGTTTTCATCATTGATGCTGGTCGCTGTCTGAATTGCTAAAAGCACATCGTGAGCTTCGGCATCGTCTTTGTTCACATAGTGAACGTCGTTGGTTGCAACCAAAGGAATACCAAGTTCTTCGCTCAGTTTCAGCATACTCGGTTTAATCTGCGCTTCTTCTTCAAGCCCCTGGTCCTGAAGTTCCAGGAAGAAGTTTCCTTCGCCAAAAATTTCATAGAGTTCTTCAGTTTCCTTTTTTGCGCCTTGATAGTCTCCATGAAGCAGTTTGTTCTGGACATTTCCTGCAAGACAAGCAGACAAAGCAATGAGACCTTCGCTATGCTCTCTCAGAATATCCTTATCTATACGAGGTTTATAGTAATAGCCCTTGATATAGCCTGCAGAAACTATCTTAATGAGGTTCTTATAGCCCTCTTCGTTCTTTGCAAGCAATACAAGATGACCCTGATACTTGTCTTTATCGGGCTCTTTATCTGTAGCTTTGCGGGCAGCAGTGTAAACCTCACAGCCTATAATCGGCTTGATTCCCTGCTTCTTACATTCCTTGTAGAAGTCGATTACTCCAAACATTGCACCGTGGTCAGTTATCGCAAGGCTTTCCATACCAAGTTCTTTGGCACGTTTAACCAGATCCTTGATGCGAGCTGCTCCGTCAAGCAAACTGTATTCAGTATGTACATGTAAATGTGTGAATGCCATAGTTTTTCTCCTTCCTTGTATTTTACCACAGCATATGATAAACTTCAAACATAGGAAAGGAGATATTTCTATGAAAAAGGCATTAAAAATAACAGGCTGCATCCTTGGAATTTTTCTCCTCATCGTCCTTGGATACCTGGCCTATGTAATGATTGACTATTATAGACTTGATGATAATTTAGAGTTGACTCCGGCGGGCACAGCTAAAGAGCAGATAGTTCCTGTGGGTGAAGAATTGGAAGTAACTTCATGGAACATCGGGTTTGGTGCATACACTGATCAGTACTCCTTCTTTATGGACGGAGGCAAATACTCCCGTGGATTCTCTGAAGAAGAAGTTTTGAACACAACCAATAAGATGGTTTCAGATTTATATGGCTTTGATTCAGATTTTTATCTGGTTCAGGAAGTGGACATCGACTCTACACGTTCTTACCACATCAATCAATACGACCTTCTGACTATACCGTTCAAAGACAAATCACTGGTATATGCGCAGAACTACGATTCGCCTTACCTGTTCTATCCATTTACTTCGCCTCACGGCAAGTCAGTGGCAGGTCTTGTGACTATGTCGGATTATTCTGTCAATTCCGCACTCAGAAGAAGCCTTCCTATTCAGGAAGATTTCGCCAAATTCTTGGATTTGGACAGATGTTACAGTATCAGCCGTATGAATACTTCCAATGGCAAGGAACTTGTGTTGTTTAACTTCCACTTGTCAGCATATACTACGGACCCGACAATCGCTGACAAGCAGCTTGAAATGCTGTACGACGATATGATAAAAGAGTATAAAAAAGGAAATTATGTGGTGGCAGGCGGCGATTTCAACAAGGATCTTCTCGGTGATTCTTCAAAAATTTTCGGTGTTTCCGGCGAAGACTACAGCTGGGCAAAAGCACTTCCATTTGATAAAGTTCCGAAAGGTATCTCTGTAGTCGCACCTTACGATGCAAAAAAACCTGTACCTAGCTGCCGTAATGCAGACAGACCTTGGGACCCTGAAACTAACTTCCAGCTTACTATTGATGGTTTTATCGTGTCCGATAATGTTAAATGCATTAAATCAGACGTGGTTGATTTACAATTTGCTTGTTCCGACCACAATCCTGTATATATGAAATTTGTATTGAACTAATGAAATCTATGATTAGTATAAGAAAAGCAACAACTGAAGATATTTCATCAGTCGAAAAAATATATGAAGATATTCATTCTGCCGAAGAATCAGGTTCATTGACCATAGGATGGGCACGCGGTGTGTATCCGACCAGGGCAACTGCTGAAGCCGCACACAAAAGAGAAGACTTGTTTGTTTTGACTAGCCAAGAGAAGGTACTTGGAGCCGCTGTCATCAATCAAATCCAAGTTGATGTGTACGAAGGAGCCCCATGGCAATACGAGGCTGCTGATTCTCAGGTTATGGTACTGCATACTCTTGTAATCTCACCAAACGCCTCACGCAAGGGACTTGGAACCTGTTTTGTAAAGTTTTACGAAGATTATGCCAGGGCTAATAACTGTCTTTTTCTCAGAATGGACACAAATGCAAGAAACACTGCAGCCAGAAAACTTTACAAGAAGTTAGATTATGATGAAATCGGCATAGTTCCGTGCATCTTCAACGGCATAGAAGGTGTGCAGCTTGTATTATTGGAAAAAAGACTCGATTAAAGAGAGGGCACCTCACTATGAGATGCCCTCTTTCCTTTTATATCAACAATTCTATTCCTTCTTCATTCAAATCCGCTATAGTCGATTTGAGACAGGCAACGAACTTATCCATTATCTTTTTCTTTGGATTGTCTGAAACCGCACAGCAGTAAGCAACACGTCCCGGGCATTCAAAATCTACAGCTTTGATGACCGCTTTTTGGGAAACTGTCAGTCCCTTTGCAACGCTAACGGGTACGATGGCCCAACTGTTGTTTTTCTGAAGGAAATACTCCAAATGGCTCATAAGTTCTACCCTGATTCTTACATTTTCCAGATTCCCTAAATTTCGGCGATGCCAGTCGGCAAAATTTTCATCCCAGAATATAAAAACTTCGTTCTTTACGTTAAGTTCTTCCAATGCAACAACATCTCCAAAATCATTACTTTTCGAACAAACAAGAACCATTTTTTCTGAATAAACAGACTTCAATTCTACTCTTGGAAAATCCCTTATACTTGTAGCAAATGCCAAATCCGTAAAGCCTTTGGAAACATTCTCATAAGAGCCCTTAGTGTCCAGATCCTGTATCTCCAAAACTACATCTGTGCACTCCTCCATAAACTTCTCATATGTTTGCGGCAGAATAAAAGTACCTATACTGTCGATAGTGGAAATTCTCAAATATTCCTTTTGTTTTCCTATTTTGAACATTTCTTCCACAATATTTCTATACTCGGTGGCCAGTCCAAAAAACTGTCTTCCTTCATCAGTTAATATAATTTTTCTCTGTCCCTTACCTCTGAGAAAAAGTGTGTACCCCAGCTCATTTTCAAGAGTTTTTATCTTTGAACTCAAGGATGCCTGACTTATAAAAAGTTTTGCTGCGGCTTTAGAAATGCTCATCTCTTCGCAAATTGTCAAAAAAGCATATATTTCAGCTGATGTCATGAGGGAACTCCTCCTAAATATAGATTGTGTTCAATATTATATACTTAAATATTGTATTTTACAATATTTAAAGCAAGATATACAATGAAACTGTAATTGAACTATCGTTACGCAGCCAAATTGAGAACCATCAGGCTTTTCCGACAACAAACTCCTTACCAGAATAACGCAGTCGGAAAGCCTTTGGTAACTCAATCAATTATGAAATAATCATTTTCCCATAAATAAATAGAGCTCTCTTTGCAACACGCAAAGAGAGCTTTTTCTGTCACTTATTCAATAGGCAAATGACTGTAGTAGTCCTTATCCAAAATCAACGCTGAATAAGTGAATTTGTCTGTCACAATCTTATCTATTTTCGATACATACCCGGAGTCTTTCTCACTGAGGTCTTTTCGCGTTCCTCTGGAAGTTATCCAGTTTTTATCTTTGAATACTACCAATCCTTCAGATTCGGAGAAAATATCTGTCCCCATAAGAAGTCTTGAATCATATTCAAGGCCGAACATGTTAGATAACGTTGGCAAAATGTCCATATTGCTGCAAACCTTATCTACAGTTTCCGGTTCCATACCGTAAGTCCATAATATGAATGCACTTTCATATTTTTCGTAAGTCGTATCCACCTTATGTCCTTTGAACTCACTTATATATTTGTCATCCAGCCCGTAAGGATAATGGTCTCCTGCAAGGGCAATAACTGTATTCTCCAGTTGTCCCGCTTCTTCGAGACGTTTAAGCAGAAGTTCCATGGCTTTATCAAGTTCGATGTTGCAAGCCATATAGCCCTTGCAAATATCCGACATATCTAAATCTTCTACATATTTTTTGTTTTGTCTCGCCATTACATTGCCACTGAAGGTATAGTTCAGGTGACCACTGACAGTCAGATAATACACATGGAATGGTGCAATTTGGCCGTCTTTTCCAGGTTTAAGGAAGGCACTTGTAGTTTTATCTATCATTTCCAGATCAGATTCAGGCCAGCTGTTTGTAAAGGTGTATCCCATACCCTGCCCTTTATAATCATAACCTAAGTTTGGATGTGATAAATGCCTGTCGTAATATTTGGCATAATGATTATGAAAAGCTTTTGTCGCAACACCCATTTTTTTGAACTGGTTGCCCAAAGTGAACGGCAATTCATGCTCAGCAGACTCTTTCATAGACCACACGCCCGGCTTTGGAATCAGCCCCTGAAGATTAACATATTCTCCGTCAAGAGTACTAACACCCCAGATAGGATTATAGAAATTTGTAAAGGTGTACCCTTCTGTCTGTAATTTATATAAAGTAGGTGTATATTTTGGGTCTATTGCAAAATCTGTAAAGCTTTCCGCAGTTATGAAAATCAGATTCTTTCCTTCAAAAATGCCTGTCTTTTCATTTTTGTTTGTTGGATCTACACTTCCAAAATAATTGTGCATCGCTTTGAGCGTTACATCTGATTCATCCCCTGCCAGCGTTTCAAAATCCAAAGATTCGATTACATTATCATTATCGCCGACTTTCGATTCCGTCAAAGCATCAGTTTCCAGCTCCGGTTCAAATCCGAAAACACATCTCCACAGGTCAACAACTCCGGCAGGAAATAATCCAAAACACTTAACGCTGCCGGTCAATTCATTGATACTGTGCATATATTGGTAAGGTGAATTTGGGTCTTCATCCTTGACAGACGTAACGGCAATATAACCTGCCAGATTAACAGCAGTTATCAGAATTATTATCGTGATAATTTCTTTTCTGCGGTCATATTTTACAGGGTTTTTACGAATCTTGAATACTCCGAAGTAAACCGCCAGACCTGCAGCGGACAGTATCAAAATAATCGGTACTATTTCATTTGTAATGCTGCTTATAATTACATCTACAAATTCAAAGGCCTGTGCGCCGTTGAACATGGAATATATAGTAAAAAATGTTTCAAAAACATCGTAATATACAGTCTGTGCCGCATATAGCAAAGCCATAACAATAATGCTCAAAGAATAAATAATTTCACCGGCTTTTTTCGGCAGTACTGACTTTACTAATGTAATTATTCCCGAAATTATCACAGCCCCTACTATAATGAGTCCAAGTTCCACCCACAGGTATTCATCATGGTTAACACCTATGGTAAATATTCTCACTATCAATTCGTAAAGCAATATTGTGATAAATGTTACAATCATCACTATTGCATCTTTCCCCCTGTTTACCATATCAAGCACTCCTTTTTGATGTCTAATTAATTTTTATTATACAAAACTCAATTGGATTGAGCAAGTTATTATCACATTATTGGCTTTAGACGCATAGAATAAAAAAGCGGTGGAGGTGAAATATGCCATTAGATACACGAGAGCTTTTTGCCCGTCTCATTCAATGTGAAGCGGGAGGTGAAGGACTTGAGGGTATGGCTGCAGTTGCTACAGTTATTATGAATCGAGCTACCATTACAACCGGTGAATTCAGCCGCATCAATAAAGGTGGCGGCGACGTCCGTGCTGTTATCACACAACCCGGGCAGTTTACATGTATGATGGAAAGCGTTGGCGGAACCTACAATTCCCAAAACGTCTACAATATGGTTCCCCTGCCGGAACATTTTGAAATTGCAGACTGGGCATTGGCAGGCGGCAGATTGATAGGCGTTGATAATTCTTTGTTTTTCTTCAATCCGTACAGCCCGACCTGTCCAACATATTTTCCCACAAGAGTCGGAGTTATTCATAATCGAGTAGGCGAGCACTGTTTCTATGTTCCTACAAGTTATTATGCAGAAACTTAATAGAGGAGGTAATGAATGGCACCTTGTTGTCAAAACACTGTCACACCGAAAATGATAAAAGCCGGTCAGGTTAACATCGGAGATAAAATACAGTTAGATGAACCGGAAAAAATAAAAGTACCTGTGGAAGAGTCGACAGTTATTCCTGCACACAGTACTAATATGGAACACGTGCATTCAGGCGCAAATAGTGTAAATCCCGGGATTTCAGGAATACCCGGAGGAGTCATCATACAAAATGAAAGCGGTCAGCGGCAAATACTCCCTTATGAACAAATGACTTCTTATATGGGTAATGTATCCCTTGGAGGCTCGGTTGACAATCCATCAATCAGAGTTCCTCAAAGTCCACTGACGCCAAACGGTTACCAGGAAGAAATTGATTCTCAGGCCCTGCAGTCTTTCAACGGATTTTTAAGAACTCAAATAGGAAGATATATGCGGGTTGAACAGCTTGTTACCAGCGACAGAACAGAAGACCGTTTAGGCTTCCTCGTTGGAGTCGGGACCAACTTCATAATCCTTCAGGACATTACTACAGGCAACATTATGGTAATAGATATCTTCTCCATCAGACTTACATATGTCTATTACTCCTCTGCAGTGGTCCCGGCATTTTAAATAGGAAAACTAGCACAAACTAAAAAATCCCGGCTAATTCAATAGTCGGGATTTTACTTGTTATTTATTCTGTTCGGCTTCTTTAGCCTTGTCCTTGGCAATTTCAGCAAATCTCTTAATCTTCATTGTGGTTGTCTTTTCAAAAGCATCCGTTTTGATTTCGAGTTTCTTGATTGCCTTATATGTGGAAAGTTCGTGATTTACTTTCTTAATCTGATTCCAGATAATCTTGTAAATTTCTTCTTCTAAGAGGTTTTCACCGTGAAGTTCCGCAATTCTGTCATAGTTTGGAATTGCTTTGCAAGTGATAATCAGTTCCTTTTCGCCGGCAACTTCCTTACCGTAAACCATACATTCTGAAATTTCTTCCACTCTTGAAAGCAGACCTTCGATTTCTTCAGGATAAATGTTCTTGCCGTTCTGAGTTACGATAACGTTCTTACTGCGGCCTGTAATGTAAACATAACCGTCTTCGTCCATATATCCGATATCACCGGAATTGAACCATTCACCATCCATTACAGAATCAGTTGCATCCTGATCCTGATAGTAACCTAGCATTACAGTCTTACCTTTGATAAATATTTCGCCTTCGCCTTTTTCATTAGGAGAATCAATCTTTATTTCATTACAGTAAACCGCTTTTCCGACAGAGCCTACTCGAGGATCCCAGTCAGGAGTAAGTGCCGCAATCGGAGCAGTTTCTGTAAGGCCATAACCCTGTAAGAACATAATACCGATATCATCAAGCCATTTTCCTACTTTAGGGTCTATTGGTGCTGCTGCAGATACAACAATTCTCAGTTTTCCACCCAGATTTTCATAAATGTCTCTGAAAACTTTACGTTTAACATCTACTCCCAGATTTCTAAGTGTGTTAGTCAAAGTAATCATCGTCTTAACTGTGGATGCCTTACCGCCTTTTTCGATTCCCTGATTAATCTTCTTATACAGGGATTCAATCAGCAAAGGCACAGCAATCATAGCCGTAGGTGAAGTTTCCTTCATATCGTTTGCAAGAGATTTGAGTCCCTGACACACTACTATGGAACAACCTCTTGCCATAGGCAGAAGGAATCCTATTGTTGATTCGTATGTGTGATGAAGCGGCAGAACGGAGAATAGTCTGTCATTTTCATCAATATATACATAAGGGTTAACTGCATTAATATTATAAGCCAGATTCTGGTTGCACAGCATTACACCTTTTGAAGCTGATGTTGTGCCGCTTGTAAATACCAGTACTGCCAGTTCTTTTGGATCAATTGGCTTTTCGAGAAGGCTGTTATCGCCCATCTCCCTTAAGAAACTACCTTCTTGTGCCACATAATTGAAACCAACAAAACGTCCGTCAACGCCTTCATCTGACTTCATTTCGATGAAATACTTAACACCGGGACATTTATTTGCAACCTTCTTGATCAGATCCTTTTTACGTGGTGAAAAGATAACTGCTGCAGCTTCTGAGCGCTTGATAATATTTTCAAGTTCGTTATCAGGAAGTTCCTTATCTGTAGGTACTGCCACACCTACTCCAAGAAGCATTGCGATGTAGGAAACGTACCACTGATAAGTAGTTTCTCCAATGATGATAATTTTTTCGTCTTCGACTTTAAAAGCCTTTGAAAGACCTGTACCGAAGTTAAGAACATCTTCTCTAAACTGTCCGTAGGTAATTTCTCTGAAAGGTTCTTTTCTGTTAAACTTTTCAAGAATAAAAGTTCTGTCCTTGTACTTGGCAGTTGAGTCTTCAAAAATTTCTTTAACTGTTTGATAGTCGCTGCCCGGATATCCTTGATTGAGACGTTTCTCTTCAGATTCTTTTCTGATTTCATCAAGCAGCTGCGGTGTATATTGAATTTTTAATTCTTCGATGTCATCGATATCCCTTATCTTATATTTAGGAAGTTTGAAATTAGGGATTTTCTTTAAAATACGTGCCATAATTGACCCCCTATCATATAGTTATCATAACTAAATAGTTAAAATATTTTAATTATCTTATGATTATATCATTTAGGGCATCTGAAAGTCAATCGTTTTAGAGCCTTCCAATGAAACGGCACCAGTGGATAAAGATAAGATTCTCCTGACAAAGTCTTGGTTGTGGCCAATACAACTATTGCAATTACAACTCCTGCGGCAAATCCCCAGAGTCCGAAAAATCCTGCTCCGATTATCATCAGTATTCTTGAAAACTTGATACCGTAACTAAGTTCAATGCTGGGCTGCGTAAAACTGGCCAGTGCTACAACCGCCATACATAATATGGTTTGTGGTATAAACCATCCGGAATTAATACTGAATTCGCCCAGAATCAACGCTCCTATTACGGATAAAGATGTGCCCAGAGATTCAGGAGTGTTCAGCGAGGCTAATTTCAGTGCATCTATTGCTACTTCCAGCAATAGAAACTGATATAATATGGGGACAGCAAAGTTTTCTTCCGGAACAAAGAACTTTAAAATTTCAGGGGTCATATTTTCATATTGGATAATCAAAATATATACGGGTGTCAAAAACAATATGGCGATGAAATTAAATATCCTGATCATTCTAAAATAGTTCCCTGTAATCAGCGGAAAATAGTAATCATCCACATCCTGCAGAAAGTCAAAAATCCCTACCGGTATCAGCATCACCGTAGGCGAATTATCAACAATTACAGCGATTTTTCCTTCAGCAATATGTGCGGCAATGATGTCAGGACGCTGGGTATATCTTACCTTTGGGAATGGATTGATTCTGCTGTAAGTTCCCATTGAGCGAAGAAGATTTTCGAGAAGGCTTTGATCTCCCACTGTCAGTGAATCTACTTTAAGGTTTTGGATTTCCTTTTCCAAACGCTCAAGCAGCTTTGAGTCAACTTTGTCCTTCATATATGCCAATGCTATATCCGTTTTACTCATCTCTCCTACGCTGAAATATTTCATAATCAAGTTATTGTCACGCAGGCGGCGGCGAATCATACTGACGTTTTCCATAAAGTTTTCTGTAAAACCGTCTTTGGCGCCTCGCAGTGTCTTTTCCTTCTCCGGTTCAGCGACGGAACGACCCGGATATTCTCTCGTGTCCATAACAAGAATCTTATCAAGTCCTTCAACCGCCATTATGGAAAGGCCTGAATACATCTTTTGTTCAGCTTGATTGCAAGCATCCCGTATCCCTTTATCAGTCGGGACTGTGTGACTGTCTAAATAGGGTAATTTTTCTTCTAAAAACTCCTGGCTCGTCTGAATATCATCCAGTTCACCCTGCTTAATTGTAAGCAAATAATTCAAAATAAACTGGGTTTTTTGACCATCCGTCAGCCCATCGGTGAAAAAGATCGAGGCCTTTCTCCCTCCGATTCTCAATTTTCGTTCAATTATATCGAAACTCTCTCCCAGAGGAAGATCTTTTCTTAAAATTTCAATATATTTTTCGTACATACAGAACCTCCTTTATATGGTTTTTATTGTTCCAAAATCTTGATATTTAATACTTTTCCATATATAATTAATAAGGTTAGACGAAATTAAACTTAGGAGGTTTAATATATGAATTATGAAAAATTAGCAGCACTCCTGTTCCCGAATGTGGACAAGAGCCCTGAAGAATATGAGGCAATGTTCCCAATCCGTGACCTGCCTGAAGGTGCAAAGGTTACAAGACTTGGACCAAGCCCTACAGGTTTCATCCATCTGGGTAACCTTTTTGGAGCTTTCGCTGACGAAAGACTGGCACACCAGTCCGGCGGTGTTTTCTATCTGAGAATCGAAGATACTGACGACAAGCGTTTCGTTGAAGGTGCAGTTGAAATAATCATCAACTCCTTACGTTTCTTCGGAATCAACTTTGACGAAGGAGCTACAATCGATGGAGAAATGGGTGCTTACGGCAGCTATACTCAAAGCCAGAGAGGACCTATTTACCAGTGCTTTGCAAAGAAACTTGTATCAGAAGGAAAGGCTTATCCTTGCTTCTTAACCGAGGAAGAAATTGCAGAAATCCGCGCCCAGCAAGAAGCTAACAAGGAAAACCCCGGCATCTACGGAAAATGGGCTAAAAACCGCAATTTGAGCCTTGAAGACATTGAAGAAAAGTTATCCCAGGGATTACCTTATGTTATCAGATTAAAGTCTGACGGAGATATGAGCCTTCCTGAAGATCAGATTAAGAGATTCGAAGTTGAGGATGCAATCCGCGGTACTCTCAATATGCCTTGCAACGATCAGGATACAGTAATCCTCAAAGCTAACGGTATTCCAACATACCACTTCGCTCATGCTATTGACGATCACCTGATGAGAACTACTCACGTAGTAAGAGGTGCAGAATGGCTTCCTTCTCTGCCTATTCACGTAGAATTATTCGAAAAACTCGGTTGGCAGCCACCGATTTACTGCCACACTGCACAGCTGATGAAGATTGGCGAAGACGGCAACAAGCGTAAGCTTTCCAAGAGACACGACCCTGAACTGTCCTTGGATTACTACCGCAAATTAGGCTACCACCCTGCAGCTGTGAGAGAATATCTGCTGACAATTTTAAACTCCAACTTCGAAGAATGGCGTATAGCAAATCCTGATGCTGACATTGATGAATTTGAATTCACAACAGAAAAGATGTCCAATTCCGGAGCTCTCTTCGATTTAAATAAGCTTAACGACGTGAGCAAAGACGTTCTGCTCAAAATCAGCGCTTCAGATCTTTACGACTTCTTAAAGTCCTGGTCAGATGAGTTCAAACCTGAACTGGCTCCTGTATTTGAAAACCGCCAGTATCTGGAAAGAATCCTTGATATCGGTCGTGCAGAAGCAAAGCCTCGTAAAGATCACATCTACGCACAGCAGATGATTGAAAACATCTGTTATTTCTTCGACGATATGTTCAAGATTGAAGATGAAATGCCTGCTGAAGCTGCAGATGATGTGGCTGTAATTATCGGTAAATACCTTGAAAGTTACAACCATGCAGATACTCAGGAAGAATGGTTTAACAAGATTCGTGACATCGGAACTGAATTAGGTTATGCCGCAAAGCCAAAGGACTTCAAGAAGCATCCTGAAGAATATAAGGGTCACGTAGGTCACGTGAGTACTGCAATCAGAATTGCTCTCATGGGCCGTCAGCAGTCACCTGACGTATGGGAAATCCAGCAGATCTTAGGCGAAGAAAGAACTCGCGCAAGATTATCAAAATTCGCATAAAAAACTATACAACAAAAGCAGGTACAATTTTTGTACCTGCTTTTCAATCATTATGCTGTTTTATCTCTTTATATCATCTCTTATAAGCTGTACTGCCTGCAGCCTGCTGGTAACTCCGATTTTCTTATATAAATTAGAAGTATGTACCTTTACAGTATTAATAGACAGGCAAAGCTCGTCTGCAATGTCGTTATTGTTATAACCATTATATATGAGACGTGCGATTTCTTCTTCTCTTCCGCTCAATGCAAACTGTTCAGCTATTTTTTCCAATTTCTCATCAATCGTTTCAGGTATTACTGTTTCTTCTTCATTGGAATTTTTACAGGATGTCCATACAAATACTACATTATATACATTGAAAATCAGCCAAACAACAGTATATATTTTCTCATCGTCTTTGACAAAATCCCACGTAGTTCTTAAGTCTATAGTATTTATGGTTGTAATTACGCATAGCACCACGAAAAGAATGCTGTGTAAAAGGACTGAAAATCTTGCCATTTTATTTAATGGTGAACCAAACAAAATCCTTATATATCTTATTGCAAATCCAATTGTAATAAACACAGGCATTGCATTTAAAACTATCATCAACATGGCGTACACAAATTCCGACATTTCTATAGCTTCTATAGTATACAGCGTATCTGTCCAAAGGATTACTACTGCCACGGCTACAAAGAACACGGGAAGCCATCTGACAGTCCTTTCTTTAGCTACATCTCTGAGCATAGCGATAAGTGCATAAGCCATTGCTACTTCTAATACGTTTTCTATTATGAGAAACCACGAAATCCCGTCTTTTCCAATTATACCTTCAAAAAAAATAATCAAAAAATCACATATATTAAATAATAAAATAAGTGCCATAAAGATTGTCATATTGTTGCTTTTAACCATCTGATTGGTAGAATCCAGCTTTTTTCGCTCCGACATAGCCTGCATGGCAAAAGCCATAGCACCTATTATTATTATAAATATGTATATCAACTCAATTAATTCTTGCATATTGTCACCTTTCTTTACCTTGGTAAAGTCTTTTTATACATTATACAAGAATCTATGCAAATTTTAGAGTTTATTATGGTTTTTTAACGCTTTTTTAACAACTCAAAAAGCCGGACATAAAAGTCCGGCTTCCTGAGGTTTTATTTATTCATTCACCTATTATTAAGGAGAACTTGTAACTAAGCTTCCATAGCCTTCAGAGCAGCAGCCTTATCAGCTTCTCTTTCTGCTAAAATCTTCTGGTATTCTTCTTCAGTCATCTTAACCATGGAGATTCCAGTGAATCCGTAGAAGATGGATACTAATGGGTTGAACCAGTTCAGGATTGCATAAGGAGCATATCCGCCTGCACCCCACTGTGGGCACTGCAGGAAGTTACTCATTGTAGCACCACATGTGTTCCATGGAATGAAGTTTGAAGTGATTGTACCGGAGTCTTCCAGACA
>JAFSHN010000049.1 GCA_017440275.1 Bacillota bacterium
TCAAATTTTGTTCTAAAAGGAGAGTTTTCAATGTTATGAATTTCTCTCTGCATACCTACTGTTTCGTCGTATGCTGCCATGCCGGCGCGGCGTGTTCCAAGGTGTGAATGATAGTCTGTACCAAAGAACACGTCAACCATGCAATCGCTTTTAGATGTAACTCCGAAGAATCCACCCATTTATAAAGCCTCCTAAATTGTTATGCTGATTATGCGAAGAAAAGTTCAGACAGAGTCATTGGGTCGATGTACTGACCGTCTTTGTAAACTCTCATATTTCCGGATGCGATTTCATCGATAAGCATTACTTTGCCATCAGCATCGTAACCGAATTCAAACTTGATATCGTAAAGGATTAATCCCTTTTCTTTTAAGTCGTCAGCAACAATCTGAGTAATCTGCTGAGTCATAACCTTGATATCTTCGTACTGCTGTTCAGTCATTACGCCCAGTGCTACTAAAGCATCCTTAGTTACCAGTGGGTCGCCCTTTTCGTCGTTCTTGAAAGTTGTTTCAACGTATGCAGGTAAATCTGCACCTTCTTCGATGTATTCACCGTAACGACGGAAGAAGCTTCCTACTGCTTTGTGTCTGCAGATAACTTCCAGACCCTTACCGAATACCTTACCAGGCAGAACTTCCATAGTAGTGTTAGCCAGGTCAGCATTTACATAGTGAGTCTTAATTCCTGCAGCGTTAACTTTTTCGAAGAAGTAAATGGACATACGAAGGTTAACATCACCAACTCCATCGATTGTTAAACCAACTGAGTTTTCACCTGGGTCGAAAACGCCGTCTTTTCCTGTGCAGTCATCCTTAAATTTCAGCAGGTAGTTACCGTTTTCCAGTTCAAATACATCTTTTGTCTTTCCAGTGTAAACATGTTTCATTTCCATTTTTTTATTCTCCTTTATTTTAAATAAAATATTTAACTAAAATTTCGCTGAAATAGCAGCGTCTTTTTCGATAACTTTTTTAGCATCCGCGTCTCTCTTTGCCTGAAGCTTGTCAGCAAGTTCCTTATCTTCTATTGCGAGCATCTGGCAAGAAAGCAAAGCGGCATTAACTGCTCCATCAATAGCAACTGTAGCTACAGGTATACCGGAAGGCATCTGTACAGTTGACAAGAGAGCGTCAATGCCGTCTAAATTTGATGATTTTACAGGTACGCCAATTACAGGCAGAGTAGTATTAGCCGCCAATGCACCAGCAAGGTGAGCAGCCTTTCCTGCGAAAGCGATAATTGCGCCAAATCCGTTGTCTCTGGCATTCTTTGAAAACTCTGCAGCTTCTACAGGTGTTCTGTGGGCAGAGTAAACATGTACCTCACAAGGTACTCCTAATTCTTTAAGGGTATTTACAGCTTTTTCTGCTACAGGCAGATCGCTGTCTGAACCCATTACAATACCAATCTTTTTCATTAATTTTCCTCCAAATTATGAGCCTTTTGCTACAGGAATATTATCGGAACTAAAAAAGGGTGCATTCATCCCTCAAGCAAGGAACAAATACACCCAGACGGTCGGCAATCTAAGCTTTATGCTTCCTTGCGGTTCTCCGCATTTCCGTCAGTCACAAAAAGCCGTTCACATTATGCTTTATTATAACAATTTTGCAAAAAACCGTCAAGAAAAATCGGCCTCAACTGAGACCGATTTTATATATTTTTTATGCATTTTTCTTTTTGGCAACGATGTCTGCTGTAGCAGTAAACAGAACGTCTGTAGAAGAGTTGAGAGCTGTTTCACAGGAGTCCTGAATTACACCTACAATCATACCGATACCTACGAACTGCATTGCAACTTCGTTTGGAATTCCAAAGAGAGAGCAAGCCAGCGGAATCAGTAATAAGGAACCGCCTGCAACACCGGAAGCACCGCAAGCAGAGATTGCAGAAAGTACGCAAAGAATGATTGCAGTAGGAAGGTCTACTGAAACACCCATTGTAGTTGCAGCTGCCAGTGCCATGATAGAAATAGTTATTGCAGCACCACCCATATTAATTGTAGCGCCTAAAGGGATAGATACTGAGTAAGTATTCTTATCTAATCCTAATTCTTCACAAAGTCTCATATTAACAGGAATGTTCGCAGCGGAACTTCTTGTAAAGAAAGCAGTTACGCCGGAGTCTTTCAGACATTTCAGAACCAGTGGATAAGGGTTCTGTCTTGTGTTTACATAAACAATCAGAGGGTTAATTACTAATGCATCAATCACCATAACACCTACTAATAACAGAATTAACTGCCCATATTCAGCCAAAGCACTCAAACCTGTTGTTGCAATGGAGTTGAATACCAGACCCATAACGCCCAGAGGAGCCAGCTTAATAACCCATCTAACTACCTGAGAAACAGCATCTGCAGCATCAGCTAAAAACTGCTTAGTAGTTTCGCCTGCTTTTCTGAATGCAACACCCAGCAAAAGTGCCCATGTCAGGATGCCGATGTAGTTAGCGTTTAATAATGCATTTACCGGATTAGATACAACGTTGAACAGTAAGTTCTTAAGTACTTCTGCGATACCGCTTGGTGGAGCGATATCAGTAGATGCTTCAACCAGTGTAAGGTTGATTGGGAAGATAAAGCTTGCCACTACAGCTAAAGTGCCGGCTAAGAATGTACCAACTAAGTATAACATCAGTACATGCTTCATGTTTGTCTTTTCTCCGGACTTATGACCTGCGATTGCAGCCATAACCAGGAAGAATACTAAGATAGGAGCTACACCTTTCAGTGCTCCTACGAATAAATCACCAAGCATAGTGATTGGTGCCAGTTGCTTTGGTGCAACTAAAGCCAGAACGATACCGATTACAAGACCGATGATGATCTGTTTAACCAGGCTGAGTTTGTTCCAGCTGTTAAGTAGATTTTTCATAATTTGTTCTCCTTCTCTCTAATATGTTAAATGATAAATCATACTGTTACTTCTCCGGACAGCACTCTTTTGTAGTCTTCATAATTCTTTTTGAGAAGTTCAGGAGTGTTCAGCTCGTAAGGGCATTTTGCCGTACAAGCACCACATTCCATACAGTTTTCAATATTTTTCATGGCATCCTGCCATTTTTCCGAAAGCCAGCTTTCAGAAGGTGCGCGGCGAAGCATCAGCGACATTCTTGCGCACTGATTTATTTCAATTCCTATAGGACATGGCATACAATATCCGCATCCACGACAGAAATCTCCATCTAATTCCTTTTTGTCATTTTCTATAATTGATTTTATTTCTTCAGTTAATTGAGGCGGATTATCCATACAGGAAAGCCACTGATTCAGTTCTTCTTCCCTCTGAATCCCCCAAATTGGAAGTACGTTTTCAAACTGAGAAATATATGCAAAAGCCGGACGATAATCATTGATAAGTCCGCCTGCCAAAGCTTTCATAGCTATAAAACCCATATTCTCAGCTTTACATGCCTGAACCAGTTTTTCTTCTCTTTCACCAGAAAGATAGCTGAACGGAAACTGGAGAGTTTCATAAAGCCCCGATTCAACAATCTCTTCAGCCACACCTATTTTGTGAGCAGTAATTCCTATATGTCTTACAACGCCATCAGCTTTTAACTGTTCCATATATTCGTACATACCGCTGCCATCTCCCGGTGCGATACATCTGTCTGCCAAATGAAACTGATATATGTCCAAGTAGTCAGTCTTAAGATTTTTTAACGTTATATCAAGCTGTTCCTTCATTTCATCAAGGTTTTTTGCCATAGTCTTTGATGCAATAAAGATATCTTTTCTTACGTCAGAAAGAGCAAGTCCTATTTTTTCTTCACTATCGGTATAAGCTCTTGCCGTATCAAAAAATTTAATACCGCCTTCATATGCTTTACGAAGAATTTCAACTGCATCATCTGTATTTCTGCGCTGAATAGGCAAAGCACCAAAAGCATTTTGAGGAGTTTCAATACCGGTTTTTCCTAAAATTATTTTCTTCATTACCATAGTCCCATTATATGCTGCATTATCAGACTCACTACTGTTATACCAATCCAGCAGCAAGCTCCCAGCATCAATGGTTTGCCTCCCGTTTTAACTAATTTAACTATATCCGTATTGAGTCCGATAGCTGCCATAGCAAGAACTATAAAGAACTTGCTCAACGTCTTAACCGGAGCAAAAATACTTGCACTTACTCCAAGTGAAGTTGCAGCAGTGGTTATGCAGGATGCTCCGATAAAGTATAAAATAAAGAACGGGAAAATCTTTTTAATACTAACTTTCTGTCCCTCTTGCTGTCCCTTTTTTGCTCTCATAAATGCCAAGACGAGTGTAATCGGAATAATAGCAAGTGTTCTTGTTAATTTGACAGTAACTGCTTTATCAAGAGTTTCAGAGCCCAGATTCCACATACTGTCCCATGTAGATGCACAAGCAGTAACAGATGAAGTGTCGTTCACTGCAGTGCCTGCAAAGATTCCGAAAGCCTCTCCGGAAAGAGTATCAAATCCTATAAAACTTCCCATAGCCGGAAAAACCATAGCCGCCAGCACATTATAAAAGAATATTACAGAAATAGCCTGCGCTACCTCTTCGTCATCTGCCTGAATTACAGGAGCTGTTGCAGCAACAGCACTTCCTCCGCAGATAGATGAACCGACGCCTATTAATGTTGAAATATTAGAAGGCATTTTCATAGCCTTACACATTATGTATGCAATAATTAAAGAAGTCGCAATGGTACACACAATTATCGGAAGAGACTGAGCACCTGTTTCAAGTATGATATTCAAATCCAGCCCAAATCCCAGCAGAATAACCGCCCACTGAAGAATCTTCTTTGATGTGAATTTTATTCCCGGCTCATAAGTTTTTTTGTCCCTGATAAATTGAGTAACAATCATACCAAGCAAAATTGCTACTACCGGTCCCCCAATTATAGGAAACGTCTTTCCCGCAATCCACGCAGGAACGGCAATTGCCATACACAATAAAAATCCTTTACCACTTTGCCTTGCAAAACCCATTTCGTCATCATCTCCATTTTAGTCTAACATTTCGATTATATTACGCCTTGAAAAAAGTGTCAACAAAAAAGACTGAGATAAAATCCCAGTCTATCTTGTAAATTCCAAGGATATTTGGCGCATAAGATGTTCCATGCATCCTACGTCCGTTTCATTAGATGCAAAAACAATTATAAATGGATTTTCAGAATAAACAATTCCCACATCATGAGTTATCCCTGTAGCCTCTCCGGTTTTGTGTGCCACTTCATAACGTTCTTCCATAAGCCCCGGGATTTTGTGATTGATATTCTGCATCTTAAGAACTCGCAATATCTCATCAGAAACCTCTCTGTTAACAAACTTTCCTTCGTAGAGTTTCTCAAGAAATATCCCGATTTCCTCAGGCACGAAATAATTGGCCTTACCTTCTGCAGCAGCTTCTTCATCGAAAAGAAGCCTCTCAATATGCGTTTTTTCAAATCCGGCACGTCTGAAACCTTCGTTAATGGAGTCGATGCCGAATTTGTTTATCAACACGTTGGTTGCCGTATTATCACTAAGCGCAATCATCATATTACACAAAGTTTTCAAAGTTAACACCGGTTCTTCTTCAAAGAGATTAACGGCTCCGCAGCTTGGCATATATTCATCATGTGAAATACGAATTTTTTCATTAAGGTCTGCTTTTCCTAAATATGCCTGTTCCATTATATGAGCAAAAATAGGCAGTTTAATTATGCTGGCAGCAAAAAATATCGCTTTCTCGTTGTATTTAACAGTTTCACCGGTAACTAAATTTTTGTAGTAAAACCCTACCTTTCCGGGAACCGCTCCCAGATAGGAGTTAATCAGCATCTGTTTGTCCATAATTAAATCTCTAAATCTTCGTCAGTAATTTCTCCTTCTGCAACTATATTAGTCATACCTGTGAGGAATATTTCTGTTCCGTCAGTGTTAATAATAAGTTCACCACCGGGAACTTTTACTTTAACATTCTTGCCGCTTACAAGACCTTTTCTTGTGAGAGTTGCAACAACAGAGCCTGTACCTGTACCGCAAGCCAGTGTATAATCTTCAACACCTCTCTCATAAGTGAGTTCAACCAGCTGATCTTCACCTACTATATCAAAGAAATTGATATTGGCACCCTTAGGGAATCCTTTGTAATATCTCAATTCTATAGCTTCATCTCTTAAAGATTCAGGATCTCTGTCTGCAAGCCCTTTTACAAGAACAACAGCATGAGGAATTCCAGGATTTCCAAGTTCCACATATGTACAGTCAAAAACGCCGCCTCCAGCCAGAACTTCAATATCATTTTCCATCACTGCCACGTCATTGAGACGAATTTTATAAAGTCTTTCGCTTTCTCTGTGACCGATAACAAGACCTGCTGTAGTTTCAATATTCTGAGTTTCTCCTGCAAGGCCTTTTTCGTAACCGTAACGAGCAATGCATCTCGCTCCGTTTCCGCACATTTCGCCTTTGCTGCCGTCCGCATTATAGAAAACCATCTTGTAGTCACCGCCATCTGTTGCTTTTTCAACCATCATCAAGCCGTCAGCTCCGATGGAAAATCTTCTGTGGCAAAGTGTTTTAGCCAGATAGCCAAATTTTTCTTCAGGAATTCTTTCTTCGATATTGTTGATGATGATAAAATCATTTCCTGCTCCATGCATTTTTGTAAACTTCATATTATACCTCCTTAGCATTTTTCAGCCATTTATCTCCTTTGAATCTGTACAGCGAAATTGATGCTCTCGCCAGCCAGTCGAGGCCCATAGGAATCCATATTCCAACAAGACCCACATTAAATATCTTAATTAAAATAACAGCCGGTATGATTCGCACAACCCACATCCCTATCACTGCAATGTAAAAAGGCCATTTTGTATCGCCGGTGCCCTTAAAAATTCCCGACGAAATATTTGTTATTGCAAGACAAGGTTCTGCAAATGCCTGAATTCGAAGAACAAGTGCACCAAGTCCTATTACTGCACTGTCTTTAATCAAAAGGCCCATGAGCTGAGGCGCAAAAATAAACAGCAGCGACGCCGTTACAAGCATTATAAGCACACCGTATTTGATACTCAGCTTTGCGTAAGTCTTGGCAAGTTCTTTGTCCCCTGCTCCAATTGATTGAGCCACCAGTGTCATACTTGCAACGCTGAACCCGAATGTAGGCAGAAAACACATGGATTCTGCTGTATTGGCCAATTGGTGAGCTGCAAGAGCCACATTTCCCAGCCCCGTAGCCAAAGCGGTAACCATCATCTGCCCGCTTTGATGTATTACTCTTTCAAAGGCCACAGGAACTGCCAAAGAAACCATCTCGCCATTAATGGATTTGCTAAACCTGTAGTCGTCTTTTAAGGATATTCTAACATTAGATTTGCTTAAAAACAAAGTCAAAAACATCAAAGTTCCGGATAATGCTGATGCCAGTGCTGTTCCAACTGCCGCACCTGAAACACCAAGTCCCATTCCCCAGACTTCAAAGGTTACATCTCCGATACTGACTTCCCGGACAGGATATATGAAAATAAAGTTAAATACTATATTGGCTATATTATTAACTACGTTATATATCATAGGAGTTCTTGTATCACCGCTGCCCCTGATTATTGCTCCGGCAACTATAATAAAGACTTCAAAAATCATAGTCCATCCTATAATCGATATGTAGTTTTGTACATCCTGATGAATGCTTTCTTCTGCCCCCATCCATCGTGCAAGGTTAGGTGCAATAATCAGTTCGGTTATTATTATTAAAAAAGTTCCTGAAATAACCATAACCAATACGGATTGCCTTATTATTTTCTTTGCTTTTAATAAATTTCCTTCACCGATGGACTGGCCCACCATAACCGAGTATCCTACGCCTACTCCGTTCATAATTCCAATCAAAAGCCAAATAAAAGATGTGCCTACTGCAACTGCTGCTGTGGCATCTACTCCGACGCTTCCTACCATAGCCGCATCCACGTATGTCACTAACGTCTGAAGCAGCTGCTCAACTATAGCCGGCCACGCCAGCAAAAATACTATTCTACCGGGTGGTATTGATTTATCTAAAACGTTTACTTGAGATGACATTTGTTATTGCCCGCCATTTTCTATGTATCTTACTCATTAATACTATCAAATCAACCAGTTTTTTTCAATTCATAAAAATCTCATTATATGCTATAATTAACTAAATTATTATTCGGCTCCGGGTTCTCGCCAAATATTAATTCAGTTAAGTAATCATAAGTAAAAACAAATTATGGCCGGACTTTGAATGTTTTAGCTATGATTTCAAGTGAAAATGAGCAAAGAGTTTAGAAATCATCTAAAACATGAGCGGCTGGATATGATTTGTTTTTACGAATTATATTTAGAGAGGTCTTTATGAATATAGAAATCTTTGAAAAAGCATTTGAAAAAGGTAAGGAAGCCATTCCTTTGGGCAATGTTGCCACATATATTCCTGAACTGGGCAAAGCTGGCAAAAACAGTCTCGGCCTTTCAATTTACACTGACGACGGGCAGCGCATAAACATAGGTGACACTCAGACAAGATTCACCATGCAAAGTATCTCCAAAATCGTTTCATTGGCGGCCGCCCTTGAAGTGTGCGGTTTCGACAATGTCTTTGAAAAAGTAGGTATGGAGCCCTCCGGTGAAGCTTTTAATTCACTGGTAGAACTGGACCTCAACAGCAACAGACCATTCAATCCAATGATAAACTCAGGTGCTCTTACAGTAGCGAGTCTCTTGCTCCCCAAAATGAGTTTTTTAGACTTGGCTGACTACACAAGACTCATCTGTTTAGATGAAGAAATCACCTTCAATGAAGCAGTATACAAATCCGAAATGGCTAATGTATCCAGAAATCGAGCCATCGCTTATCTTCTGGAAAGCAAAGGGATTATCGAAAACGGTGTCGAAGAAAGCCTCAGCCTCTACACAAAAATGTGCTCACTTAATGTTACTGCAGAAAGCCTGGCTAACTTCGGTATGGTATTGGCTCTCGAAGGTAAAAACCCCGTTTCCGGTGAACAGCTTATGAATCCTAAAGTCGCACAGATTGTTAAGACAATTATGCTCACCTGCGGTATGTATGATGGTTCCGGAGAATTTGCTGTACGGGTTGGAATTCCAACAAAATCAGGCGTTGGCGGTGGTCTCTTATCTGTAGTTGATAAAAAAATGGGAATCGGTATTTACGGCCCGTCTCTGGACGAAAAAGGTAACTGTATTGCAGGCAGACCGTTGCTTGAATACCTGTCAAAAGAATTGAATTTGCATATACTTTAAAATAAAAACAGCCAAACTGTCTTTCATAGCTTGGCTGTTTTGCATATTTTTAATATATGGTCATACTCGCTCCCGATTATTTCGCATAATATGGACAAGCCTTTTTCTTGCACTGCACATTTTCATAGCTGAAGCGGCATTTGATTTCCTCAGGAAGTTCCATCTTAACACCAAATTCTTCTTCTGTAAATTTCACAGCTTCTTTTATTGTCGTAAATGAATTGCGCTTGCAGCAACGCGGTCCTCCGAGAGCTGCAACAGCTTCAAGACATCTTGAAGTCATCCTATTAGCCTGCTGCCACGACTTTGTAGTAAGAGGGTTAGCCTTAGTCATAATACTTATGTACATACCACAGCTTACCGCAGCACCGCATGCACCCCAAAGTCCGCATGAACCACCCGGATACCTGCTTCCTCTTGCCTTCATTTCGGCAAGTGCTTCTTCCAAATTCAAATCTCCTCCTGCATTCATATAAGCAGTCAAAAGCGCAGCACCCACCATTATATGATGTTCCGGTCCGTGCATATAGATATACGGATTTTCCATCATCTCATCAATCATCTGAATTGGATTCCTGAGATTTGTTGAAAGACAGTATTCCATAATGATTTCAACGCCTCTCTTCTCGTGGCATTCATCACAAACAAAGTGTCCCTTTTCGCAAGATGCATTGCTGCTGAAAGTTCCGTGACAAATCGCGCACTCAAATTCCTGCATCTTGTCATAATATATAATCGGCTCGCCGCAGATAAGGCAAGCCCCTTCTCCACGTTTCATAGTACTATCTCCTTGATTAATCTATTTGGTATAATAGTACTATATACACCGTGATCTTTCAATATAACGAAATACAGATCTTTTATAAATTGGACTTTACATAGCTGAGTTATACAGGTGTTCCAACTTCGATTAGATTTCCGTCAAGATCATAGAATCTGACCACCTTTTGTCCCCAACTATGTGTCATTATGTAATTGACATATTCGATTTCAGGATAAAGTGTTTCAAGACGCTCTACAAAGTGTTCTATGTCAGGCTCCTCAAAATACAACTCAGACTGATTACTGTTTGGAATTACACTTTTTTTTGTGAATTGTTCCCAGTATCTCGATTCCTGTAAATATAAATTATTAGTCAATTCCATATTCCCATCGTTATCTTGAAGTAATTGAAACCCAAACATATCACTATAGAACTTTAACGCACGGTTACAATCTTTAACAACAATAAGCGTTCCTTTGTATTTCATATGCGTTCTCCTCCACAAATACAAATTTAAGATTCAACTAACTTTATCATATTTTTCTGTTAGCATCAATGCTCAATGAAAACGGTCTTCACCACCGCACACAACAAACAACAAATCATGTCACCTTACCACACAGTAATTCCTGCCCTGCCTCTGCGGTTTGATTAAAATTCAGCGACTTTTCGGAGCTTAATTTTCAATCAAACCGCTACATAAAAGCGCAAATAAAAAGAGCGGAGAATTGCTCTCCGCCCTTCATAAGGTTTATTTAACTTCTACTGTCCAGCCTCTTGTGTCTTCCTTTTCGCCTGTCTGAATTCCGTAGAGTTCATCGTACAGTCTCTGAGAAAGTTCACCGATTTCGTTGTTGTTGATAACAATCTTCTTGTCCATCCAGGAAAGTTCGCCTACAGGAGAAATAACTGCA
>JAFSHN010000050.1 GCA_017440275.1 Bacillota bacterium
TATCGCTCGTCGTCACGCAGCGGTGAGTTCGGATCGTGCAACACCTGTTCGGCCAAGAATAGGAAGTACTCAAACATTGGCTTCGAGGCTGAAGCCTTCTGCATCAAGTTCTTCATCGATTTATCAATCAAAGAGATGGCCTGCATAGTTCTGTTGATGGCAGCTAAGATACCTGCTTCCAGATAACTCCACTTCCATCCGTTAATAATTGCGATAATTGCAGCGAAACCGCCTGCGAGGATAAGTGCAACGTGACCTTCAGCAGCGTCGGTGTCAATCATAATGCCCCAATACAGTAATGCTACCAGCACTACCATAATTAATAGGCATTGCCACATAGGAATCTTTTTACCCATAATAAGTCCTCCTAAATAAAATAAGTATAAATACATCAGTGCTATTCACCGATATTGATATTTTACCTATGTGAGAGTTTTTAACAATTACCCATAGGTATAAACTTATCTAAACTTTAGTATTATATGTTATTCTCAACAAAAAAGTGCAAAAAAACAGGTGGCTAAAGCCACCTGCATCAAGTTTTTACTCTATGTCTTAGTTATAGCAATTGCAGAAGATAATTACCAACAGTAAAAAGAAGAATAATAAGCTAGTATCTACTCCGCCTTCTCCTAAAAGACCACAATTATTTCCCATATAATTCACCTGCTTCTTTCATAATTTTTAACTTATTCAGTCGTAGTATACAATATGAGAATATGCTGTCTTTTGTTACTTACTATGAAAATATTATCTTGGAATATCTCCGCCCGATAAAGCTTCATCATACATAGCACGAGAACCGCCTATAAACTTCGGGCGCGTTCTTGCACAAGTCAGATGTGCTTCTCCGATATTCTTTACAGAAATTCTAACGGGTACTGCAACTTTTTTAAGCTGCATACCAATGAAAGTATCGCCTATATCCATTCCGGCATCGGCCTTAATTTCTTCCACCGCTACAGGACATTTTGCATTCTGATAAACTGTCGTTGCAAAAGATCCCCCTGCCTTTGGATGCGGAACCACATTGACTATTTCTGTTCCGGGAAGAAGTGCTTCTTTTTCTACAATAACAGCTCTGTTAAGATGCTCACAGCACTGAGCTGCAAGAAAAATCCCCTTAGGTTCAAGAACGCTCATTACACCTTCATATATGGCACCTGCAGCATTAATATCGGAAGCTTTTCCTATGTGCATTCCCATCACTTCGCTGGAACTGCATCCAACTACGAAAATGTCACCTTTAACAAGTTTGGCAACTTCAACAAGTTCTTCTGCCGCCTGTGCAGCCTGTTGTTTAATTGTTTCGTAAGTTAAGCTCATCTTTTGCCTCCTATACCTGCCAGCTGTTGAGATAGTCTTCCTGCTCAGCTGTCAGGCTGTCAATTTCGATGCCCCATGCAGCAAGTTTCTTGCGTGCAACAATGTCGTCTATTTCACTGGAAACATCAATTACTTTATTGCCTAAATTTTTGTAGTTTTCTTTAATATATTTAGCTGACATAGCCTGTACCGCAAAACTCATGTCCATTATTTCTGCCGGATGTCCATCAGCCGCAGCAATATTAACAAGACGCCCTTCAGCAATTACATTAACACTCTTGCCATTTGGAAGTTCGTATCCCATAATGTTATTTCTACGTTCTTTTTTGCTTACCGCAAAGGCTTCAAGTGCATCCATATCAATTTCACAATTAAAGTGTCCTGCATTAGTAAGAATAGCACCATCTTTCATTGTCATCATATGATCAGTTGTAATAGTCTTGCAGCAACCTGTTGCAGAAACGAAAATATCGCCCAAAGGTGCAGCTTTTTCCATTGTCATAACAGCAAAGCCATCCATTCTTGCTTCGATAGCCTTAACAGGGTTGATTTCTGTAACAATAACCTGCGCACCTAGTGAAGCTGCTCGCATTGCAATACCTCTTGAGCACCATCCATATCCCACAACAACTACTGTTTTAGCCGCAATGATAAGATTTGTATTTCTCATAATGCTATCCCAAACAGATTGTCCTGTGCCATATCTGTTGTCGAAAAGGTGTTTACAGTCCGCATCGTTTACTGCCACCATAGGGAATCTGAGAATTCCTTCACGTTCCATCGCCTTAAGACGAATTACACCTGTTGTTGTTTCTTCGCAGCCGCCCCATACTTCAGTCATCAAATCAGGGCGTTTTTCGTGAAGGCAGCCAACTAAATCGCCTCCGTCATCGATAATGATATTAGGCTTATGTTCAAGACACATTTCAATATGTCTGTCATACTCTTCCTGAGTAGCTCCGTGGTATGCAAAAACCTTCAGACCGTCTTCCACCAAAGCAGCTGCTACATCATCCTGTGTGCTCAAAACATTGCTGCCTGTAACAGACATTTCTGCACCACCTGAAGCAAGAACTTTGCAAAGATATGCAGTCTTTGCTTCAAGATGCACTGAAAGAGAAATCTTAACTCCTTCAAAAGGTTTTGTTTCAAGGAACTCTTCTTCCAGCCCTCTTAATAAAGGCATATTATCCTTTACCCATTGAATTTTATTGTGACCTGACGGTGCCAGGGATAAGTCTCTTACTTCGTATTGTTTCATATTCTTCCTTTACTTACACTTTTCTTCGATTAAATCTGCCAGTTCGTGTGCAAGTCTGTCAAGCTGATTGATATCATCGCCCTCCAGCATTACACGAACCAAAGGTTCTGTTCCTGATGGTCTGATGAGGACTCTTCCGTTTCCTGCCATTTCAGTTTCCATCTCTTCAATAGCTTTGGCAATTTCAGGAACTTTCATATAAGTCTTTTTAAAATCATTGTTGATTTTGGCATTTACTAAAACCTGAGGGAAAATCTCGATTTCAGCAGCCATTTCACTCAGTTTCTTTCCGCTGCTTAGAACAGCTTTCATAAACTGTAATGATGATAAAACACCGTCACCTGTTGTTGTATACTCTTTGAAAATAATGTGACCGGACTGTTCTCCTCCGATAACTGAGCCTGTTTCCAACATACTTTCCAGAACATATCTGTCACCTACAGCTGTCACATCCACATCGATTTCAGATTCTTCCATAGCCTTGTGAAAACCGATGTTACTCATAACTGTTACAGTTACTTTGTTTTCCGCAAGACGGCCCTGTGCCTTAAGCATACGTGCACAAATAGCAATAACTCTGTCTCCATCGACTACTTCACCGGTTTCATCTACGACAATAAGTCTGTCTGCATCGCCGTCAAAAGCAAGGCCGATGTCTGCGCCCAATTCTTTAACCTTTGCAGACAGCATTTCAGGATGAGTAGATCCACATCCGTCATTAATGTTGATTCCGTTAGGATCGTTACCAATTACTGTCACATCTGCCCCAAGTGCTTTGTATACCTTTTCTGCAGTGATGTAGGATGCACCGTTAGCACAATCCAGAACAATTTTCATTCCATCCAGTCTGTAATCTACAGTTTCCAAAAGGTGCTTAACATAAAGATCTACTGCATCTTCTTCTGCTTCAAGACATTTGCCGATTTTATCACCTGTGATATGGCTGTTTACATCAATGCTGCTGATAATAATATCTTCAATTTTTTCTTCTAACAGATCATCCAGTTTATATCCTTCACCGTTGAAGAATTTAATACCATTATATTCAAAGGTATTGTGAGATGCACTGATTACGATACCTGCATCTGCATTGTAATATTTAGCAAGATATGCAACTGCTGGAGTTGAAATAACACCTACTTTGATTACATTACCGCCCACAGCCAGAATTCCTGCAGTCAAAGCACTTTCAAGCATATCCCCTGACACTCTTGTATCCTTGCCAATGACAACTATCGGCTTGTCGTTCTCCTTTTTTAAAACGTATGCACCTGCTTTACCCAGGTTAAAAGCTAATTCCGGTGTAAGTTCCTTATTTGCTACACCTCTGACCCCGTCAGTTCCGAACAGTCTTCCCATCTTTTCACCTCTCTAACTAATATGGATTTCTATTTTTTCCGGCATAACTGCCAATATTTTTATTTCTTTATTACATGTTACATTTATGACAGCAGTATGATTTCCTTTTTCCATTTCGGAAACATTGATAGTGATTACAAAATCTGAAAGACTCAGCGAATCAACCACCAATGAATTGCCGGTTACTTCTATAGTGTGCTTTGCACTGCCCAGCGTATACATAAGGTCATCATTTTTGCCCTGAAGATTTATATCATCATTTGTAAACTCAAAAGTTCTTTTTATGGTATCCTTCACTGTAATGCTCAGCGAAAGATTTTTAGATGCTTCTGCCACCTGAATACCTGTCGGTAAAATCGGTTTGAGTTCTACAGCAGTGTCCTCCAAAACATTTTTTAAATCTACTGTCTGACATTTTATTAATGACACGCCTCTCAAAGCATCTTCCGTGCCCTTGATAACAATGGTTTTAGGTACAGAATAACTTCTCTCTATACCCCCATAACTGTCATTGGTAACATCTACATGAAGGCTTACGGTTTTAGTTGTAAGTAATACGGCATCTACACCAACCTTAGCATCACCCACAGCGTATACACCATCTACTTGTTTACCGCTAGCATCAATTGGAACGGGTTTTACGGTAAATGACTTAGTAGTTGTTGTTACATCAGATGCATCTAAATATGCAGCCACACTTACAACTTTGTTTACCGAAGTTTTTGGTCCGCTAACCGCAATTTTATTTGTATCAAGCTTTACCACTGACGCTTCTTTATCAGAAGATGTTTCTCCCTGTATTACAACCTGAACAGGTTTTTCAGCTGTTGTTTTTTCGTCTATTATTACGGTGACCTTTTCTGTATTTATGTGCTCTATTTTAGCGTCATTAGGCCCTTCAACCTTTAAACGCACAACATTTTCTCCTAAAGTAAGTCCTTCCACATCACAAGTCACGTTAAAATCGGACGCGTTGAGTTTTGAAACAGTCGCCCTTTGTCCTGATACGGAAATATTCACTTTTTCAGTACTGCTGCTTAAAATGGTAAGATTGTTTCTTTCAAGTGCATCCTGATGTTCAAAAGAAATGGGTACATTGTGAATCACCTTATCTATTACAGGATTTACCTCGCCGACCACATAAGCCCAAAGAACAATTGCCACTACTACAGCCAATACTCTGTTAATATTATCGTTCTTTAACATTTTTACCTCCTGTGATCAGTTTAATAATTCTGTCAGGTAAATTGTTATTTGCTTCTTCTTCCAAATACATATCAAGCAGGAGTTTTTCAATTCGCTTGCCGTCAAGGAATCTGGTCAGATTACCGTTTTGAGCGACGGAAATAACCCCTGTTTCTTCCGATACAATAATTACGACAGCATCCGAATTCTCAGTTATTCCTATACCAGCTCTGTGGCGTGTTCCCAGTTCTTTTCCCAGTTGTTTGTTCTGTGTGAGAGGCAATACGCAACCTGCTGCACAAAGTCTGTTTCCTCTTATAATCATGGCACCATCATGTAACGGCGCTCCTTCGTAGAAAACATTTCCTATCATTTCTGTAGAAATTGCAGCGTCTATAACAGTACCTGTTTCTATAATATCATTCAGAGATGTTTCTCTTTCAAATACCATCAATGCACCGGTTCTGGAAGCAGACATAGATTCTACCGCTTCTACAATCTCACTGATCATATGCTTGGCATCTTCTTTGTCCATATCTCCGACTACATTTGTTATTTTGCTTCTTCCGATATGTTCAAGCCCTCTTCTGAGCTCAGGCTGGAAAATAACTATAAGCGCCAATAACCCTACAGTCATCAATCCGGAAAGAATCCAATGCAATGTATGAAATTGCAGAACATCAGACATCAATGTAACAACTACAAGCACAACAAGACCCTTTGCCAGTTGTTCCGCTCTCGTTTCTCTGATGAAACCGAGAACTTTGTAAACCAGAAAAGCGACTATCGCAATATCTAATATGTCAGTAATTCCAATGCTTGAAATTATGTTGTTAAAAAAGTTTTCCATAGGCATAGTTCCTTCATTTTATTCCATAATATTATACTTTGAAACGGTGCTATTTTCAAGTGAAGAATATATGGAAATAGTAAAGGCTGCTCATTCGAGCAGCCTTCGGAAAGTTAATTTTAGTATGTTGTATCTAATACACCGTAATCTCCGTCAGCTCTTACATATACAACAGCTACATTATCTGTTTCTACATTTAAGAATACGAAGAAGTCATGCTGAAGCATTTCCATCTGGAGAACTGCTTCATCCACAGACATTGGTTCCAGTTTGAATTTCTTAGTTTTTACAATTGTACCTTCATTTTCAGGCATTTCGATTTCAGGAATCATTTCAAATCTTACGGATTCGTTAGATTTGTTCTTGCTAACCATCTTGCCCTTGTATTTTGAAATCTGTGCTTGCAGTTTGTCTCCAACAAAATCAATACAATCAAATACATCCTGAGAAACATTTTCTGCTCTAAAAATAGTTCCCTTTGCAACAATTGTAGTTTCCATCTTAACTTTGTCTCTTTCAGGATGAATTACAACGTTTGCTTTAACATCATCTGTAAAATATTTACCGAATTTGTCAAATTTCTTTTCAATAGCTTCTTGAATCTTTTCACTAATTGTGATGTTCTTACCTGTTACGACGATCTTCATAATGATGACCTCCTATCACTTTTTTCTTGAAGCCATTATACCATATATATTGTGAAAAGAAAATGTATTTTATGCAAAAATTAACTATAAATAGTTTTGTCTTTCTTTTTTCGAAAAGGTATATATTTTTTGTTTTCCGCAGAAGCAACTAAAATGGCCAGCGAAGAGCGAATTGCCGAGAGTTTCATTTTAATTAATCAGTTGCTTAGCTGACCTGGTCTTTGACCCCACACTTGCCTTGACCCGCTTTGCGGAGGACTTACTTCTAAGGTACGCCATGATCACTGCCCGATCTCTTGCGCTGCAGCTTACGTGGATCCTTTTGCCCGTACCTGGCCTGGACTTGCAACCACAGACCTAAGCAACTTATTTTATTGTATTCATTTGAGGCCCTCTTTGCAAGGGAAATTTTCATGCCGTTTGCTTTTGGCAGACGACAGAGCAAGAAAATCTATTCTGCCGGCTCCGGCTTCCAGCAAAGTTTTAGCACATTCTTTAGAAGTCGCACCTGTCGTATATATATCGTCTAATAACAATATTTTCTTATCTTTCAGCAACATCGACACCTTTGGACTTATTTCAAATGCATCGGTAAGATTTCGTTCTCTTTCCATTACCGATAACCCTCGCTGTGCTTCAGTTTCCCTAGTTCTTGTAAGTGCATTAGAAACCATTGGAATATCAAGCCGTTTAGACAAATATCTTCCTATTTTCTCCGCCTGATTAAACCCCCGTTCTTTTAGTTTACGTGCGTGTATAGGAACGGGGACGATGTAATCATCATAAATCCAGGGGCATTCTTTTCCCTCTGCAAGCTGTGCTGCCAGCGCATCATACAGAATGTCTGCAATCTCTCTTGCCAAATGGGTGCGTCCGTTATATTTCAGCCCAAAAATCAGTTGTCTTTCATATAGCCCGTATCCCATAACCGCTGCTGCAGAATTAAAATATATTTGATTATCTATGTCCCTAAGATTGTTCATGTTAAAGGACATACTTTTTATGCAATGGTCGCATAATCCGTATGTCCTTGTTTCGTCAATGTATTTTCCGCAGCAGTTACAGTATAGTTTTTGCGGAAAAACAAGGTCTGCAATTGTTTCTGCTAATCTCAAATTATCCCCCTGTACATTCCTTCCAGTCGGGTTTTCAATCCCGAATTACGTTTCCCCTCTTCATTATTATCTATCATAGCCTTGAGATAGTCATCTCTTCCTACAATTATCACCTTTTCTTTTCCCCTGGTGACAGCTGTATAAATCAAATTCCTTGTGGCAAGTGCCGGTGGGAACCAACTCATTGGAATTATAACTACAGGAAATTCACTTCCCTGACTCTTATGAACAGTAACAGCATAGGCTAACTCAATTTCATCAAACTGAATATATGGATACTCTACCCATCTTTCATCGTCAAAGCACACTACAATTTTCTTTTCTTCATCGTAAACTGCCGCGACAATGCCGGTTTCGCCATTAAAAACACCTTTGCCGAAAGAGCCGTCACTTTTTTTATACTCAAGCCTGTAATTGTTCTTTATCTGCATAACCCGGTCACCTTGTCTGAAAACACGGCTACCGAATTTCAATTCATCTTTTCCCTCTGACGGCGGATTAAAAATCTTCTGCAAATGCTCATTCAAATTCGCACTTCCCAATATGCCCTTTTTGACAGGGGTCAAAATCTGAACCTTTTCAAGTGGCCATTTTGGTGCAATTGAAGTTATCTTTTCCAGAATTTCCTGTTGTTTGTCTCCTGCAAGAAGCAAGAAATCTCCACCATAATCAGGATATTCTCCTTTATTAATCCTATGAGCGTTAACTATTATGCTGCTTTCTTCTGCTTGACGGAAAATTTCCGTAAGTCTGCTGGTATGCACACAGCCGCTCTCAATCAAGTCTCCCAGTACATTTCCTGCTCCTACAGAAGGAAGCTGATCAGCATCGCCGGTCAATATCAGCCTGCTTCCGGGCTTAAGCGCTCTGCAAAGCGCGCCCATAAGCATCAGATCCATCATAGAAGTCTCATCCACTATTACAGCATCGCAGTCTAAAGGATTTAGTGCATTTCGTCCAAATGCCATTTGACCCGTTTCTTCATCATAATAGTATTCCAGCAGTCTATGAACCGTCATGGCAAATTTACCGCTGGTTTGAGTTATTCTTTTGGCCGCTCTCCCTGTAGGTGCTGCTACTGCCACCTCTAGTCCACCATCCTCCATAATCTTAATTAAATTATTGATTATTGTGGTTTTTCCGGTTCCCGGTCCTCCGGTTATTATAGAGACACCATAGTCCAGGGATGATTTTATGGCATCCTTTTGCTGCTTCGACAGGACAATGTTTCCTATACTCTGTACTTTTCTTATTACCGCATCCACATCTGTAGCTATAGGTTTCGGCACAAATTCAGCCAGTTCAGCAATCTTGGATACGACAAAGCATTCAGTTTTGTAATATCCATAAAAATACAACACTTCCCGACCGTCCAGCATAGTGAGCTGCAATTCGCCCTCGTATGCCATATCTTCCATCACATCTTCGATAGGTTCGCTGCTTAGTTCGAGAAATTTCCCGATCTGCACACAAAACTCACGTGCCGGCACAAATGTATGTCCATTACTGATGTACCCTGCCATGCCATGAGTTATAGCAGCTTTGATGCGATATGGATTATCAGCTTCCATCCCAAGCATAAAAGCTGCTTCATCCACTTTTGCAAATTTCATCGTCGGAAATTCTTCAAGCAACCAATATGGATTATCTTCCGTCAATCCTATGGCCGCATCCCCTACAAGGGCAAATATTTTGATAATATAGTAGTTTGAAAATCCTAATTTACGTAAAAACAAGGTCACCTCTGGGGTGACCTGGCTTATCTTTGTTATCTGTTCCATTTAACGCCTCTGAGCATAGCTGCAAACTTGTTCTTGTTATACATTTCCGCAAGTCTCAAAAGGTCTGTACGAGTATTTCTGAGCGGATGAGTATGGATTTCATCCATAAGCATTGAAAGAATCTTTTCAGCTCTTTCAGGTGGGCACGCACCTGCTTCAACTAAGTCGTTGGCATCCACAACTAAGTCTTCGAGGAAAATAGCCTCTTTTTTATTAAGAACTTCTTCCAGCATATACATTTTGCTCTTAATCTTTGTTTCTGAGTCATATCCAAAGACAATTCTCTGAGCCTTTTCCATATTGGTCAGATAATTGTAACGATCCCAGCCCTTCTGATACAGGAACTGCTTCAAAGAAGTCTTATTGTTTATAAAATAGAATTTAGGGAGGTCATTTACTGCATCCAGTAAAAGAGTCTCTGTCACTTCATCAAAGTTCAGCGATTCAATAACAGGTCTGATTTTCTTTCTGTCGATACAAGTAAAGAACAATCCTAATCTTCTTTCTTCAACCTGCTGACTGAGATTGATTCCCCTGCACAGGTCTAACAGGTCAGACTTTTCTCTGCCTGTCAATCTCATATTGTGTCCTAAAACAACCCACAGAAGCCCCATATCAATGAGCATCTTGAGACCCTTACCTGCATCTACTGCATTCATAAGCATTGTAAATTCGTCTCTTACTTTATTCTTGCTCACATTTTCAAGTAAGTTTGCGTTTGCAAGAATTGCCTCGTGAACGCTCTTATGTAAGTCAAACTGTAATTCTGCAGCAAGACGAATAGCTCTGAGCATACGAACAGGGTCTTCTTTGAAACATTCATCGGCAGGCTTGATTGTTCTGATTAATTTTTTGCGAAGGTCTTCTCTTCCTTCGTACATATCAATAAATCTCTGCTGACTATCAGCTATAGCATTGATTGTAAAATCTTTTCGCGCTAAATCTTCCTGAATAGTTCCAACAAAAGCCACTTCTGTAGGACGTCCGTTTTCGTATTTGCCCTCGCTACGGTACGTTCCGATATCTGCAATGATGCCGGTTTCGCCTACCACATCCCCATCTTTATCCAGAATTTCTTCGATATATTCCAATCTGATTACACTGAACTTTTCGCTGAGAACATCAGCCTCAGGAAATACTTCCTTTAACTGATTCAGATCGGCATTAGTTGACAAATCCCATGCAAAAGGCTTACGTCCTAAAACGGAATCTCTTACACAATCGCCTACTACATAAGCTTCATAACCTGCCTCTGATAATCTTGTTAAAATCTTTCCTACTTCTTTAGGTAATTTTACTAACATTGAATGTTTTCTCCTTCACTTGGTTTATAAAGTTTTCTGTTATCTAAAGTCCAAACTCGGTCGCTGAATTGTCCCGGCTCTGTGGCTTCAAGGGCCGAAAACATATCAAACATTCGAGCGTCCAGAATGTCTAAATAGTGAAGCACTTCTGCTTCTGGGAAAAGAGGTTTCTTAGGACTTCCGAACTCAGGCTCATAGTGATGTGTCAGCACCATATGTTCCAGCATAACAGCTTTTTCTCTCGGTACTGCAAGCTCTTCTGCCAGCTTATCAAGAGTCTTGATTCCCTGAATAATGTGTCCCAGCATTTGCCCTTCAAAAGAATATCCGGTTGCTATTCCATCTTCTTCGGCCTGTATTTCGTTGAGTTTTTCCATATCATGAAGTATAACGCCTGCCAGAACCCAGTCTTGCTTCAGGTTTGTATAAACCTGACAAATTTTTTCTCCTGTCATCAGCATTCTTTTAGTATGGTACAAAAGTCCTCCCAGCTGAGCATGATGATTTTTTTGTGCTGCCGGATAATACATCAGTCTATCCTTGTTGTCATCAAGTACTTTGAGACAGATATTTCTAAGGTCTTTATCCTGCATTGCCTCCGCAATTCCGTGAATATATCCATACATTGCTGCAGGATCTTCCGGTGCTGCCTTTACAAAATCTCGCTTTTCCTGTTCATCACTGAGTTCACTTAGTCTGATGCGCTGAACTCTGAGCTGCAACTGACCGTTCCATTCAGTAACAAGACCTTTTACCTTAACGATATCCTTTTCTTTGAGCGCCGCTAAAGCCGGGTATTCACTTTCGCTTACATCCCATTTCTTTGCAGTTACTTCTCCTGTACTGTCTCCCAAAGTAATGTCCAGATATTGTTTGCTATTGGAGCCCACTTTGATTCCCACGGACTTAACCATGAAAAACTCTACGACCTCCATATCCTTTCTCAAATCTTTAATAAATAATTCTTTCATTTTTACCTTTCCGCTGCCGTATCGGCAAGATTGTAGGTTATATTATACACCAAAAATACATCCCCCGCAAGGGTTTGAGCCTATTACATAAGAATGAAGCGTTTGATGATAGCATCTATGTCATCTGCCGAAGTTATATCTTCTTCCCAAGTGCAGATTAAATTCTTATGCTGCACGAACCCGGCTTTCCTATACAGTTCAATCTTTTGTTGTGCACGATAATAGTAGTCTTCATCATCCATAAGGCCAAAATGCTCCCATATTACAATTCTGCCATCAGGACATCTTATGATAAAATCAGGAAACAGTATTTTGCCATCTATAACCATTTTTTCTTCAGTGCGAAAAGGCAGATTATGCTGTTCCAACCTGCTCCCTATCAGCAACTCAGATTTTGATCTGACCTGTACACCTCTTTTGGTTTTGTATTTAAGTTCTTCACTTCTGAAAGTATTTCTCTCATAATCTTCCGTCATCCAATTCCAGTCTTCGGCAGTATATAAACTTTCATAGTCATTAAAAATATTTAATATCTTATTTAATCTTTCGCTTTTCGGTTTTTGTAGTTTTTCGAGAGCTTCTATTATTGTTTTTCTATTATTTTCAAGAGCCTTAATCTCTTTTTCATTCTTTATATTTCTGGCTAAATAAATTATCCTATTTTTATCACTTGTAATCCCCTTTGTTTTACCATCTGCAAGTTCATAAAAGTAATATCTCCCATTTCTTACGCGCATATAAACAGCAGCTTCCTTATTCTTGTAATTCTTCTTTGTATTCTTTAATTGTAGATTTATCTTTTCTAATAATTTTTTTAACAATACTTCAGTATAATCCATAGGCCCCTCCTGTATATGGTAAAATTTACCACACGCAGGAGGAGTTTGTCAAATTCCTAATTTAGTGCCTCAAATCAGCATTTTTAGGCTTTTTTTACTTTACAATTCCTAAAAGTTTTCGTTTGCATGTCTTTTTTAGTCGAGATTCCTAAAAAACTATTTTATAAAATTTTTTTAGCCATGATGAACTTTCCTCTGCCTAAAAACCTAAGTCGTTATCAAAATTTTAGGCGTTGCTTTCCACCTCTTGCCTAATTTTCTTCAAAAACTCCATAAGTTTAGGTACCCTGCCTAAAAAACAATTTCTCAGAATTTTTTTAGGAAAACGACATTTCACTTTGCCCAAAAATCATCCCACCAAACAAATAATTAGGCAATCGTTCCACCTCCTCTTTTCTTTTCCTAAAAAAAGAGTATAATATCAACCATAGGAGGATTTAGCTTATGAGTTTTGATGCAAAAAAAGTAAAAGATGATATCGTTCTCTGGATCAGAGAGTGGTTTGAGAATAATGGACCCGGCTGCAATGCGATTGTTGCAATTTCCGGCGGCAAAGACAGCTCAGTTGTTGCGGCACTGTGTGTTGAGGCGCTGGGAAAAGACAGAGTAATAGGCGTTATGCTACCAAAGGGTGATCAATTTGATATTAATGTTTCCAAAGCCCTTATCGAGCATCTTGGAATCAGGTCTTTTGAAATAAACATCAAAGATTGTTTCGACGGTCTTATGGGACAGTTACAGAATCAGCTTCCTGAAGTTTCAGTTCAAGCAATCACCAATCTTCCTCCGCGTTTAAGAATGTCCGCAACTTACGCGGTGAGTCAATGTATGAACGGCCGTGTTGCTAACACTTGTAACTTAAGCGAAGACTGGGTTGGTTATTCCACACGTTACGGCGATGCTGCAGGCGATTTCAGTCCGTTGAGTTTCGTAACTGTGCAGGAAGTTAAAGCCATTGGAAGAGAATTGGGGCTTCCGGATATGTTTGTGGATAAGACACCTATCGATGGTCTGCAGGCCAAAACCGACGAAGAAAATTTAGGATTCACTTACGCAGTTTTAGACAGATATATCAGAACCGGCGTAATTGATGATCCGGCAACGAAAGAAAGAATCGACAGACTACACAAAATCAATCAGTTTAAGCTGAGATTTATGGACTGTTTCCATTATGAACCATAACAAACAAGGGAAGCGCCGTCAGGCACTTCCCTTTATCTTTTAATTTGCTTTTTTCATTAGAATTGTTGCCTTGAAAAGGTCTCCATCAATGCTGATTTCAAAAACACCATCCATCAGTTTGACAAGGTCCTTGGCTATGGCAAGTCCGAGGCCGCTGCCTTCAGTATTTCGCGACTCATCTCCGCGCTTAAATCTTTCCATCAATTCATCTGCCGGAATATTAAGAGCTTCCTGCGATATATTTTTAACCTCAAGAAGTACCATATTGTCCGTATCTTTCATATTAATGTAAACGCGGCTTCCCTCGAGAGCATATTTTGAAATATTTCCGAGTAGGTTTTCAATTACGCGCCACATCAACTGGCCATCAGCATATATTCTTGTACTGTCGCACATATTTTTAACATGTACATCCAGATTTCGCAAAGCAAGACGTTCTTCCATTTCGCCGAGGCTCTGAGTCAGCAAGGCTTCTAAGTCAATTTCTTCTATATTAACAGGAATATTCCCGCTGGAAGCTTTTGCCGCCTCAAAAAGGTTCTCAGTGAGAGATTTAAGTCGTTGAGTTTTCTTGTCAAGTATTTCAAGATACTCAGGCGCATTCGGGCTGTCCAAACCCTCTTCTTTCATCAGATGCACATAAGAAATCATAGAAGTAAGAGGAGTCTTTAAATCGTGTGACACATTTGAAATCAGGTCCGTCTTCATTCTCTGGTTTTTCAGTTCATTCTGGACCGCTATGCTTGACGCGTGGGAAATATCATTGATTCCTTCTGCAAGCCTGTCAAGTTCACCTTTGATTCCTTTGGCATCGGCATTAACAGGAATAACATAATTCAAGTTACCGTTCCGAACCTCTTCAACACCCTTTCGGATTTCAATATATTTTTTAACCGATTTCGGCACTATAAGAATTATCAGAATAAGTACTATTGGCAAGCCAAACCATGTTGCGCATAATATTGCCCCGATTATCAGAGCAACCATAATCTTTGCCATTACCCGGTCATTATTCTTAAAGCCGCGGTAAATAGCAAGGAAGCTTCCGCCTAAAAGGGATTTTTCCCAGAGTTGACGGGCTTTTATCTTTTTGACAAGCGACAGCAGACATAGCATAGTCACGATTACCAGCGCTGCCTCGGCTGCTATCAACCCTATAATTATGGCATCTTCAGCAACTATGTGATCCTCATACGGATTGCTCCAAGTCCAAAAGCTGAAATTCGCATATTTAATCCAGTATTCATGCAAAAGTGATAACAGTAATGACGTTGAAGTTCCCGCGGCAATACCGCCGACCAATAAGAGTTCAGACCAAATCCGGTCAATCCAGTTAAGTTTATATCGTCCGTCTTCAGTCTTATTGAACTGCCCAACCATTACCATCAGCACTACAAGAATAATCACTGCAGCAATGATATTGATTATAGTCCACAGAGCTGCCGCTTCGAGGGCAGTATTATAGTCGTTTGTATCGTGTATCGTACCATACCAGTAATGATCTTCCCCGCTTCTTGAGAACCAGCCCATATTGTCAATAGCTATATACATACTTCCCATCAGTAAGGCTCCTGTAATAGTTACGACTTCTATGCACCAAAGAATCCAATATACGACAAGACCGGTTTTATTATAATTTCTCAATTTTGTATCCAATTCCCCACACCACCTTCAAGTATCTAGGATTTTTCGGGTCAATTTCAATTTTTTCTCTGATTCGTCTGATATGTACCGCTACCGTGTTTTCAGGGCTGTAAGCCGGTTCATTCCATACGTTCTCGTAGATTTGTTCTATACTGTACACTCTTCCCGCATTTTCAGTAAGCAGCTTCAATATACCAAACTCAATAGGAGTCACCACAACCTGTTCCCCATCCAAAGTTACGCGCTTTTCGTTGTCGTCCACAATCAATCCCCCTGATTTAAAGACACCTGCTTGAGCCGGACTTCCTGCCATACTTCCTAGATTTACATATCTTCTGAGTTGGGATTTAACTCTGGCTATTAGTTCCAAAGGATTAAAAGGCTTAGTTACATAGTCGTCAGCTCCGACATTAAGACCCGTTATCTTGTCGTAATCTTCAGACTTTGCAGAAAGCATTATAATCGGAATGTTCTTTTCCTCACGGATTTTCATAGTTGCCTGTATTCCGTCCATCTTCGGCATCATAATATCCATAATTATCAAATGAAGATTTTCACGTCTGGTAATTTCCAACGCCTCTACCCCGTTGAATGCCTTGAAAACTTTGTATCCTTCATTGCGTAGATATATTTCTATAGCACCGGCAATTTCTTTGTCGTCGTCACATACCATAATGTTTATATTCTTCATTGACTCCATATCTGAATGCTCTCCTTTCGCCTTATGGGTATATAATAAGGCTCCTTTTTTACAAAGAAGCCTATTCATTTCTTACAAATTTCTTAATTGTTTTTGGAAATTGCCTGGAGAACTTTGTTTGCCACAGGACCTGCCGCCTGCGAACCATAACCGCCTTTTTCTACACACACGATAAAGGCATAATCTCCTGAAAATCCGCAGAACCAGGCGTCGGTTGACTCTCCCTTAATATTTTCAGCAGTACCCGATTTGGCGTGAAGTTCAAGCCCAGGGTAGTTTCTATCGCCATAGGTTGCAATTACATTGTTTCTCATCATTTCCTTCAGTTGTTTTGCAACATCTGCATCCAGCAAAGTTGTAGTCTTAGTTTTAGAATCCATCAGAAGATTAGGTTCTGCCGCTGTTCCTTCACCTGCAATAGCTCCCATATATACCATCATCGACAAAGGATTTACCTGATCCTGGCCCTGTCCGATTCCTGACCAACCCATAGTTATTTTAGCTGTATCGAAATCAAAAGAACCTTTTTCACTGCTTATTCCGTCGATATTATAAGAAGAGGTAAGCCCCAAATCTTTAACGATGTCTTCCATAACATCTGCACCCAATTCCAGCGTCAATTCTGCAAAAGCGCAGTTGCACGAATTGGCCAATGCACCGAAAATGTCCATAGTGCCATGTACACTCTGACAGGTTACATATTCACCTTCAATCTCATATTTGCCTGTACATTTAAAGGTTCTCTGGTTGAGATCATCTATTTCTTTCAAAGCTGCTGCCAGGGTTACAAGCTTAAATGTGGAGCCGGGTATTGCCTTGGACGAAATAACTTTATTGATATATGTTCCTGTTGCTGAATCAGCGTTTGCCTTTTGGGCAGGGTCCAGTGCAGGTTTACTTACTGCACATATTATCTCACCGGTTTTCCAATTGTAGACGCCTACAAAACCATTTCTGGAACCAAGTGCCTCATATGCAGTCTTGGAAACCTGTGCATCTATAGTCATCGAAACCGATCTTCCCGAACCAAAGAGAATCCCCTTTGTTCCTGTAATTAAATTGTATCCGACCATATCACTTTTGAATGCATAAGTTGCACCAGTGATTATATTCTGGTCTCTGTCTCCAACTATGTGAGCAGTTGCTTTTCTTATAGTACCATTCTCATGGTAGTGCTGACCGTTTTCATCATTTTTAAGGAGCAAAACACCATTCCTGTCATAAACGCTTCCTACCGTCATATATCCTTCATCGTAAACATGGGAATTGGCATAAAAGGCAGCCCACTCGTCTCCATGAATTGCCAATTTGGTTATGAACAATCCCAGACCCGCCACAAGAGCCAACGCAAGTGCAAGACAAATTACTGCACGTCCTTCTAGTTTTTTCATGACTTAGCACCTGCCTTTACTGCAATACTTGCCCTTTCTCTGGTATCTGCCGCCTTGAGAAACGCCAGAATTGCCCATGAAACGGTCATACTTGTCCCTCCGTTAGAAACGAATGGGAAGGTAACTCCGGTAAAAGGTAAAATATCCACGCAACCGAAAACATTGAGCATAGTCTGGAATATAAACAAGGATGTCGCTCCGCAAGCTGCAATTGTGTAGAAAGTGGAGCGTCCTGCAAAAATTGATCTATATGCAAAAAGAGACAAAGTCACAATAGACAGCACCGCAAGGACCGCAATTATAAGTCCCCATTCTTCAATGAGCATTCCAAATACCATATCCGTATCTGCCGCTGCAATACCTTCAAGCCACCCTTCTCCTGCTCCTACGCCTACCATGCCGCCGCTTGCCGCTGCACTCATAGTTCGGCTCTGCTGGAATCCTGCCGCATTTACCACGTCCGGATCCCATACATGTCCCCATGATGCAAATCTGTTGGCAACATAAGGTTTAAATCTGAGTATCATAAAACCTCCTGCAGCCGCAGCGCCCACCATCAGTATCAGTTTGGAGAAATCGCCGCTTCTGAGGAAGGAGATTATTAAAAATGTTACAAAGAAAATAATAGCAGTTCCAAAGTCGCCCATAAGTCCGAGACATCCGAAGCAATATCCCGAGAAAATAATAAATAACCACAGGTTTTTCTTCTCGAATAGTTCGTCCAAAGTAGCCGCACCTACCCAAATAAATGCCACCTTAACCAGTTCTGAAGGCTGGAAGGAAAATCCTCCTATTGAGAGCCAGTTTTTGGCACCAAAGCTGAAAGTTCCCATAGTAAGATTGACAAGTAAAAGTCCAACAGCACATGCTAAAACCGCCCAGCGCAAAACCTTTGTTGCGCTTAGATTTCTCAAAACAAGGCACATTATAAACATGATGACAATACCCATAGCAGCTGAAGCAAACTGCTTGAACATACTTTCAGGCGCAGATGAACCGGTTACCGCCAGGCTGAGCGTCGTCAGGAAAAATGCAATAGTTTCTATTTCAAAGGCTGTATTTTTAAGCATTCTCATCATGCCAAAATACAACCACATAACAACCATCAATCCACCGATTGATAATGCAATCTCGTCTATGTAATCACTGCCTAATGATATCCACAGTTGAAAAGCAGTCAAAATCTGGAACAGCGTAAGCGCTGCCAGGGAAGGTCCTGCTGACATAAACTGAGTATCCGACCTTCTCATTGCGATATTGTTGTTTTTTTCTTCAAGGCTTATAGGCAGAAGTGTCATCTCCGTCATCCCTGCCTGAAGCACATCTCCATACCCAATCTTAAAAGCATGGCTCATCTGACCGGTACTTTTGACACGTCTGTTTCTTCGACCTGCACTTATTTTCTTGTCGTTAAGAATAGTCCCGTTTTTGGAACCTAAATCTCTGTAATTCCAACCGTCTTTACCATCGCGCATTAAAATCCCATGATTCCTGGAAAGGGTGTGATCCATAACAGAAATATCGCAGCTTTTTGAACGGCCGATAACATTTTCCCAATGTGTGATAGGTACACTTTCTTCCTGTACATCGATGACAGCACCATCATTGTCTGTCTTGTATGTGCGCAAATGCATATAAGCCCACACTTCTACGGGATTTTTGCTGACCATAAGGGACCTGATGGCTCTCACTAAAATAAAAACAGCGAGCACAACAAAGAACCACCGAACCAGTTCGGTGAAAACGCTCGCCATCTGAAAATCCAAATCAGGAAAATCCAATTTCATAAATACCTACCTGTTAATCTCAAATCTTTTTTCTATTATATCATAGGTACATTCCCTTTTCAAATTTACCTATAACAAAAATCCCCCGGATACTCCAAGGGATTGGTCTACCTGCACTGTGAGCGCTAAGGAAGTTTAACTATTAATGGCACCCGTGACTGCCACATCCGCCTTCACCATGGTTATGGCTTCCGCATCCGTGACTGCCGCATGTGTGACCTTCACCGTGGTCATGTCCGTGACCGTGGTGATTACACTGTACGTTAGGATTGAATTCCAGATTACCACCGATTAAAGCTTCAACAGCAGCATCTGCATCTCCGCTTACTCCGCCGAATAATCTGATTCCTGCCTGTGCAAGTGCCATCTGTGCACCTCCGCCGATACCACCGCAGATGAGTACTTCAATGCCGTATGCACCGAGGAAACCTGCCAAAGCACCGTGGCCGCTTCCATTAGTATCTACAACTTCGCTCTTTACAATCTTTCCATCTTCAACTTCGTAAACTTTGAACTGTGATGTGTGTCCGAAGTGCTGGAAAATCTGTCCGTTTTCATAAGTTACTGCAATTTTCATAAATCCAATCTCCTTTTTTATTCATTATGGCAGCGGTGTCTCTTACATCCGCCGCAATTACAAACGTGTTCTTTGCCATCACATAAAACGTAGTCGCCGCCTTCGATTTTAAGGGTTCTTCCCTCTACAAGGGCAATGGCAACTTTCTTACGTGCCGTATCATAAATCTGCTGTACGGTGGTTCTGGCAACGCCCATATATGAACCGCACTCTTCTTGAGAAAAGTTTTCTTTGTCCAGCAATCTAATAGTCTCATACTCATCAACAGTCATTATGACCGGCTCACTGTGTTCTCCCGTCGCAGGATGAAAAGCCTTGGATATAGGCATACAGCAAACCTTGCGGCATTTTTTAGGTCTGGGCATCATTTCACCTCCGTTTCTGACTTATGTCATTTATATTTTATCACTTTTATGACATATGTCAATAACCCGCATAAAAAAAGAGCCGCTTCTTTTCAGAAACAGCTCTTAATAAAATCTCTTATTTATGATTCTTCTTGTCAATCATTACGCCTGCTACTATTACAACTGCAAAGATAATCAGGTAGAACAGTACAGGACAAGCAAATCCGCCTGCTGCCTGAGCGTTCAGGTATGGCTTGTAGCCGTGAGCATAAAGTGCTGCGAATACCATAAATACGCTGCCAGCGATTGCCAGTGAAGGCATTACGAAACGCTTGAAAGTTCCCAGTTCTGTTGCATTCTTCATAAAGGAAATGAAGATTGGAATGTATAAACCGTAGATTGTGATGATTGGAAGTTCAGATGAGTCGAATCCGAAAATTCCAAACCAGTTTGTAGGTGCTAAGTTTGCTCCGTAGAAGAATACGAACCAGATTGCACATACCATTAAACCAAAGATTGCAGAGTTTGACGCCATCTTTGTTTCATCATCAATCTGCTTGAACATATGAGGTTTTGGACCATTGCCTCTTGCTGCAAGACCGTAAATACCACGAGTACTTGCTACCATCAGACCGTTGAGTGTTCCCAGACATGAAATAGCGATGAACAGATTTAAGATATTACCTAACACACCACCGAAGATGTTGATGAATGCTACTGTTGCGCCTTCGTCCATCAGCTGCTGGTTTGAAGCACCGCCTGCAACACCAATGTAGTACAGGATGTATACAGCCATGATGATGAGAGAACCAACTGTCAGCGCGATTGGCAGATTTTTCTTGGAATCCTTGATTTCAGAGTTGATGGATGTTGCAATAATCCAGCCTTCATAAGCGAATGCTGTAGCTACAACTGCACCGAATAAAGGATTAGTATTTACAACGTCTGTTGCCATCTGGATTGGCTCAGCAGTAAAGTTTTCAGTCAGCTGACCTGTGTACAGACCATAACCAACGCCCACAACTGCCATCAATCCCAGTGGAACTAACTTAATAAACGTAGTGGAAACCTGCAGATATCCTGCCAGCTTTGGAGATAATGCGTTTACTGCATAAGCAAAGCAGAGGAAGAACAGGGATAATGCCATACATTCACTTCCTACAACTGCGCCGCCTTCTGTTAAAACCAAGTTTGGATTCATAGACTGAACGAAAACGAGAGTGTATCTTGCTGTCAGCCATGCCAGAACGGAAGTCATTGCAGGGAAATAAATTGTAGCTGCAAACCAACCAACGATATATGCATATCTTGGACCTACTGTAGCTTCAGCGTAGTCCACGATACCGTTTACCTTTTCATATTTTTCTGCCATTGTTGCAAATGCTCTTGCACACACCAGCATGATTAAACCCCCGATGATCCATGCCAGAATACCAAGAGGCATATCACCGTTTGTTGTCTGTAAAATTGTCTGCGCCTTAAAGAATACACCGGACCCAATTACGATACCAACTACCATACAAATAGCAGTCACAAGTCCGTATCTTTTTTCAAGACCTTTTTCCATAGTATTAACTCCTTCTAATAAAATAAGTAAAACTGTTTCAAAAACAGCAAATACATTTTATCACAAAGCCCTTTTTTATTCAACATAAAAGCGATATAATATATACGTAATTTTCTGAAAACAGGAGGATTTTTTATGGTTTATTCTGATTTTAATGAACTTAAGATTTCAAAGCTGGGTCTTGGGATGATGCGACTCCCTCAGACACCCGAAAAAAAAATAGATTTCGAAGATAGCACAAAGATGATTGATATGGCTATAAAAGGCGGTATCAACTATTTTGATACTGCTTACAGATACCACGACGGTGAGTCTGAAGTTTTCGTAGGTGAAATTCTTTCAAAATATCCTCGCGAAAGCTATTATCTGGCAGATAAACTTCCGGCATGGATTTGCAAAACACGTCAGGAAGCCGAAGATATTTTTGCAGAACAATTAAAGAGATGCAAAACTGACTACTTTGATTTTTACCTGCTTCACAGTGTAGACGAAGAATCCTGGCCTCTTATCGAGTCATTCGAGCTGGTAGATTACATAAAGGGATTAAAGGAACAAGAACTGGTACGTCATCTTGGTCTTTCCGTCCACTGCGGTCCGGAACTTTTGGAAATGATTTTTGCCAACCATTCGGACGTTTTTGAATTTGTTCAGATTCAATTAAACTATTTTGACTGGGATTATATCAATGCCAAAGAGCTTTATAACATTGCCCGTAAGTATAATAAACCTGTCATTGTTATGGAACCCCTCCGTGGCGGAACTCTTGCAAATTTACCTAGCGAAAGAGCGTCCAAAGTTCTTAAAGAAGCCTCGGAAAAATCCAATATGTCCCCTTGCTCAGATGCCTCATATGGGTTAAGATATTTGAGGCAGCTCGAAGGCGTAATGATTATTCTTTCGGGAATGTCAACTGTCCAGCAGCTTGAAGATAACATCGGTATTATGGATGCGCAGGATTTAACAGAAACAGAACTTACAGCAGTCAGTGAAGCTGCTCAAATCTTACGTGAAGACATCCTCGTTCCATGTACAGGCTGTAACTACTGCTATGAATGTCCGTCCAAAATCAATATTCCGGCAATTTTCAAACAGTATAATGAGTCTGCAATTAAGAGTTTCACTTATATTTGGGACAGCCTTGAAGACTTATATAATAAATTGGGACCAAATGCCACATCCTGTATCAAGTGCGGTAATTGTGAGGCAAACTGTCCTCAAAAGATAAAAATAACAGAGGTTCTCCAGGAAGTTCATCAGCGCTTCTCTGAAGAAATAGCGAAAGGTAAAAAATGAAGAGCAATTTAGGAGCATTCATAACTATTTTGGCCGGTATTCTGTGGGGATTCTCCGGCACCTGCAGCCAGTATATATTCGAAAGATTTCCCATCGAACCTGCTCACTTGACAGCAATAAGAATTCTCAGTGCCGGTATAATTCTTTTGTGTATCGGCTTCATAACGAGTAAGAAGGATATGCTTAAAATCCGCGAGTCAAAACAAGACATGACCAGAGTAATTATTTTTGGGATCTTTGGAGTTATGTTCTCTAGTCTTACATATATGACTGCCATTTCCTATACTAATTCAGGAACAGCAACTATTCTCCAGTATACAGGGCCTGTTTTGGTTATGATTATAAGTTGCTTTATGACACGCAAATTACCAACTTTCAAGGAGGTGCTTGCCGTTATATTGGCTTTAGCCGGTACCTTCTTTATTGCCACCCACGGTGATATTTCCACTATGGTTATCAATACACCCGGCCTTATCTGGGGGCTCCTTGCGGCGGTAGCCCTTGCACTATACACATTGATTCCGGGAAGTCTCGCAGAAAAATACGGAAGTATTCCTATTACCAGCTACGGTATGATTTCCGGTGGGGTTACCCTGTTTATTCTAAGTGGAGCCTGGAATGCAGAAATCAGCATTGACTATAGATTTTTCCTGGCATTCATTGCAATAGTGATCTGCGGAACAGTACTCACTTATAGTCTCTACCTTAAAGGGCTTACGATGATCGGACCCGTAAAAGCAAGTATGATTGCCAGCGTAGAACCGGTGGCAGCGGCAGTATTTATGGTGGTATGGCTCAACGCACCGTTCCATTATATGGACTTTATTGGATTTACATGCATATTGGCAACTGTGTTTTTGCTTATAAAAAAAGAATAATAAAACGGACTGTTCACTATGATAGTAAACAGTCCGTTTTTGTTAGCGTTTATTTTTCTTTTTAGCTTGTTTTTCTTTGTGGACATCTGAGAAAAACTTAGTCATACTCTTATTCTTTTCTTTTCTTCTAAAGTCTCCATTTTGAATATTTTCAACTAATCTTAAACCAGCTACTATAGTAAGTAAAATACCCAAAACTTTCAGTACCCACCATTCATTATATACAAAGCTTGCAATTGTCCATACAACACCGATAAAGAGTGCAAACAACGCATTCTTACCATACATCATATCAGGCAAACCTAAAGCGCTTTTTTTCTTAGCCACAATTATTCCTCCTAATTTTGCAATATCTATGCGTTATATTATACATATCTTTTGCATTACAAGCAAGTAAACTTTTCTTCGTTATGAAATATTTATTTCAATAGCTTGCTGTAGTAAGAGTTAAGTTGGTAAAGAGGCTGAACAGGGTTATGACCTGTTACACGGTCCTTTGTAACACCAACTGTGATAGGGGCATCTGAGTGCTTGATGAACAGAGTATCATGTCCAACGCAAAGACCCATAATAATATTCATATCTGTCTTTTCATCGTTCAAAACTGTTGCCTGCAGTATAGGGTTGCAAATGTAATCACCCAGACCGCAATTATTATCAGTATATCCGATTTCCTGTTTTGTAACCTGACCTGATTTGCAGGAAATGCCTACAACTTCAAAGCCATAATGTCTGAGCAGTTTAGCCATTGCACGTGATTCAGCAAGTAATCCTACACAAGTTGCAATGCCGATTTTCTTATATCCCATTCTCTTGGCAAATTCACAGATTTCTTTTACTCTTGGCCATACGCCGTAGCCTTCTGATTCTACAGCAGCAGACTGCATTGACATCTGCAGAAATTCTTCATTATTTCTAAATTTCTCAACAGATTCAGCTCTCAGTTCAGGTTTCATATTAACGTGCATACAGAACGGAGGGTATTTCATATCGTTATCATCATCTTCACAAGCACTTCCCATACAGTCTATACAGCTTCTCTTAATTTCATCACACATAATTATGCTCCTTTCCCGCTTTTATTCTTCTATTGTACATTCGCTGAAATCTTTTGACAATATGTATTTTGTGCATTTGCCGCCAAGCTCTTTTTCTATCAGTTCTTTGAGTTCGTCAAGAGCCGCCTCAAGAATATCATCTCTTTCGCCGGCAACTGTTTCAATACACATAAAGGCATTTTGGGTATCTTCTGTAAGCATAGTTCTTACGGATTCTCTCCAGTTAAAACATCTGCAGATAGCTCCCGCATTATCCTTGTAAACTACTTCACCAGGATAAGGAGGTTCACTCTTGTCGCTTCCCAATGTGATAAATTCTTCGCTTCCATCTGCTATAGTAAGTCTGTTGTCACCATCAAAAGCATCAATATCTTCACCACCTACTGGAACACCGTATTTGAGTGAAATCCCGTTATAAAGGTCAACTAACGGATTAATTGTGCCTATTTCTCCGCCTTTTGATACTCTCTTCAGCAATGCCTCAATTGAACATCTTGCGCCTTTTTTGGTTTTAAACTTGTAAAAAGCATCTCTCCATGTTCTGATTATCGGATTTTCTGTAAATTCCGGATTTTCGATGTGAACCAGCGCACTCTTTTGAGCTGCTTTAAGATAATCAGCATACTTTTCTTCATCTTCAATATGATTATTGATTCCTTTGCACACCAAAACGCCGATTTTTGCATTAGGAAAAATTTCAAGGAAGTCCTTTTCAATAATAAATTTTTTCATCTTATACCCTCCTGTATTTTAAAAAAATAATAGCTATTATACTCACGACGGCTTCTGTTGCAGGGTAAGACAGCCATACTCCTGTCATACCAAGTATATTAGACAGCAGAAATGCCATCGGTACAATCAAAACAATACCTCGTGCAAGAGATATAATTTGTGCAGGCAGTGCTCTTTCAGATGAGCTGAAATATATGGCAACAAAAATATTAAATCCTACGAAGAACGATGCCGCAAAATATATTTTAAGACCTGTTTCTGCGATTTCCTGCAGCAAATAGTTATTCTCACTGTTAAAAACGCTCGTAATCGGTTGTGCAAATACAATCACAACTGCGTATATAGCCGCTGAAATTAAAGCAACAGCCACTATCGCATATTTCATATATTTTTTAATAGCCTTGCTGTTGCTGCTGCCATAAGCATGGCTGATAAGAGGTTGGCTTCCTTGCGCAATACCATTGAAAATAGCCGTAACTACGATTGAAACATTTGCCACTACCCCATAGGCTGCCACCCCGGTGTTTCCTTCAATGCCCAGAATTATAATATTAAAAATCATAATTACAAGACCACCTGAAATTTCAGTTACGAAAGACGGTGTGCCCAGAGAAGCAATTGCCGCAAGTCGCTTTGACTGCACCTTAATTTTCTTCAGATGAAAGTTGTTGTTTCCTTTCAATTTATGCAAAAGCAAAATAGTTAAACTGATTATCGGTGAAAGGCACGTTGCCAATACAGCCCCGAATATTCCCATTTGCAGCGGAAAAATAAATACATAATCCAATATGATATTTGCAAAGCTTCCCACAAGCTGTGCTGTCATAGACAGATTCGGATCTCCATCGTTCCTTACAAATGCCATAAAAATATTATTCATAAGGAAAAAAGGTGAAAAGAGAAATAACATTCTCAAATATGTATAAGTCATATCAAATGTAGACTCATCCGCACCCAGCAAACCAACAATTTCACTGCACAGGAAAAACCCTGCCAGTTCAAAAAGAATTGCCACCACTATCACTGCAGCGAAAGTATTGTTAAAAACGGCTTCTGCCTCTTCAGCATCTCCTCTGCTTTTGGCAATTGTGAATCGTGTTGCACCGCCGATTCCAAGCATCAATCCAAAACTTCCCACAAGATTGAAAGCCGGAATTGCAATATTCAAGGCTGCAAGTCCTAACGTGCCCATTCCTTTTGCAATAAAAAATGTATCTGCAAGAATATAGCACGAAACACCAAGCATACCAAGTATGTTCAGCGATACATATTTACTAAATTGTTTTAATTCTAAATTTCTTTCCATAATTATCTTCTAAAAAAAGCGCTGCACTTCGTATCTTCTAAGGCCTAACGATACGAAATACAAGCGCTTAAATGCGTTCTTACCCGGCGGCAAGCTAATTATTTTGTTATTTGTATATTTTTATTTTTCAGCTGATTGTTCACATTATCTGCCAGCAAAGTGTAGATTACAGCAGTCAGCGGAATAAAGAAAATCATGCCCAGAAGTCCGAAGAAGTTTCCTCCAACCAAAACTGCTACTACAGTCCACAGTGCAGAAAGACCAACAGAATTACCTACCACATGAGGATAGATGAATTGATTTTCAATGAACTGTGCCACCTGGAATACGATTATAAACAGGATTACCTTTGATGGTGCAATCAACGCTATAAGTATAGCTCCGATAAAGCATGACAAGAATGCGCCCACATAAGGAATGAATGAGAAAACTCCTGTAAGTACACCTATTAAACCTGCGTAAGGCAATCTGAAAACTGCCAACGACAAGAAAATGAGTCCTCCCAATATTACCGCTTCCACACACTGTCCTGACAGGAACTTTGTATATGTGTCAGAGATTAGTCTGCAAACATAACATACTTTGTCTGCAATCGGCTTCTTAAGATATGCGTACACCAGTTTTTTGCCTTGTCTGCCTAAATCGTCTTTACCCATCAGAACATAAATTGCAATGATGAATCCAAACAATCCGTTAAACATATAGGAGAAGGTTGAAGTGGTAATTCCAACTATAGAATCTACTACATTTCCCATACCGCCGATGGCTTTTTCTACGATTGATTTCAGGTCAAAGTTTTCAAGCCATTCTGTCAGGCTGTGCATATCCCACTCAAGAGAGTTCAGATATGCAATTATGTGAGGAACCTGTGCTTCAACAGACTTATATACGCTCTTGGCAGAACTTGCCAGTTCAGGTATCAAAAGTGTAAATACCAGGAACACAATCAACAGCAAACATATGAAAGTTGCTGAAAGACTTATTCCATACAAAGCCTTATTACTTGTTCCCGGCTTTTTAGTCCTGATCTTTGAAAAAAGCTTTTGGAATGCAGTCATAGGCACATTGATTACAAAAGCCAAGACAAGCCCTATTACAACAGGCAGTATCAATGCAATGAGGCCTTTAAACAATGCTACCGTTGCAGGCAAATTCATCAACGCTGCATATAGCACAACCCCAAAAGCTATAAAGCCTAATATTTTCTTTGTTTCTTTAGACATCCAAACACTCCCTTATTTTGATTTGTAGTACAACAAGCAGTGGCAATAGCCCTCAAACTCAGGATCTGCGATCTGTTCTTTGAATTCCTTGCACATACACTTGTTGTCTTCAATTCTCTCTCTTCTGCAAGGACAATATCCCCCCGTATGTTCAAGACCTTCCTTAATCGCCTTAACGATTTCAGGGTCCTGATTTAAAGTGACCTTCATTACCGCCTCCTGTTATTTCATTGCGTTCTGAATTGCCGCAAATAAATCTTCGTAAGTTTCATATGCCGGCACATCAGGGTTTGCCGCCTTAATAGCATCAGTACTTCTGAAGAGGAACCCTGCCTTGCCTGCCTTAATCATTCTCAGGTCGTTGAAACTGTCACCGCTTGCAATAGTTTCAAAACCTGCAGACTGAAGTGCTTTTACAGTTGAATATTTAGAATCGTCAACTCTCATTTTAAAATCTACAATAGTACCGTCTTCGGCAACTACCAGCTCATTGCACATAAGAGTAGGCCATCCCAGTTTTTTCATAAGAGGCTTTGCAAACTGAGTGAAAGTATCACTTACGATTACAACCTGACCGTTTTCGCGGAGTGCATCGAGGAATTCCTTCGCACCGGGAAGCGGATCAATCTTCGCAATTGTATCCTGAATTTCTTTGAGGCCCAGACCGTGTTCTTTGAGAATATCAATGCGGTACTTCATAAGCTTGTCGTAATCAGGTTCATCACGAGTTGTCTTTTTCAGTTCAGGAATACCTGTAACTTCAGCAAATTCAATCCAAATTTCAGGAACTAAAACGCCTTCTAAGTCTAAGCAAGTAATATACATAAATTTATCCTCCTCTTACATATGTTCCTTCTGCGCAATCAGAATAGCCTGTTCAGCACTCTGGAATACATATTTTTCACCAATTAAATCAATCAATCCGCCTTGTCTCATCTTTTCGAGAACTTTAGGCTGCACGCTTGTAAGATATACTTCTGTACCGTTGGCTTCAAGATCCTGAACAAGTTCTGTCAGTGCCTGAATACCGGAGAGGTCTATCATAGGAACACCTCTCATAGAAAGAATCAAGCCTTCTGTCACGCCCTCTTCTTCCTTAAGTTTGCTTGCAATCTTATTTGTTACAGCAAAGAAGATTGCTCCGGTAAGGTAAACCACCTTCACCTTCTTGGAAACCTTTTCTAAACTGATTCCCACATCTTCTAATCTGTCTTTATCTATTTCACTTATGTTGATTTCGATATCTGTCAGTTTAACAAGAATTAAGAAGGCTGATAATGCTACACCAATGATGATTGCCTGTGTCAGATCCAGGAATACTGTTGCAACCATTGTAATTGCAAATTTTGTAATACCTGATTTGAACTTGTGGCTAAAGATGAACTTGATGTTATCCCAGTCGTTCATTCTCCATGCTGTTACAATGAGAATTCCGGCAAGAGCGGACAGTGGAATAGCTGACATTACAGGTGCAAGCACAAACATTGACAGTAAAAGAATTACTGCATGTATAATTCCGGCAAGTCTTGTTTCGGAACCGGCTTTGATAACTACACTTGTTCTTGCGATAGCTGCAGTTGCAGGAACACCACCGAACAATGGAATCACCATATTGCCAACCCCTTGTGCAATCAATTCTCTGTCAGCGTTGAAGTTTTCTTTCTTCATTTTGCTGGCAGATGCACCGCAAAGCAAACTTTCAATCATTCCCAAAGCAGCTATTGAAAGCGCCGGAACTACCAAATCCCAGAACTGTTCTAAATTCAATCCTGCAATAGATAATCTGTCTTCAAGGAAGAGGCTCTTTGGAATGTCACCAACCACTTCCACGTCAGGCTGCAGAAAATGACAAACTATTAAAACAATTATGATAGATGCCAATGATGATGGCAATTTTTCGTTCAGTTTCTTAGGCCAGATAAGCATCAGTGCTATAACTGCAGCGCCGATTGCCACAGCCTGCCAATTTGGATCAAATCCTTGTGTGAAGTATGATGCAACCTTTGCTATTGCCAGCTCGCCTTCTGATTTAACACCGAAGAAGTTGTCAAGCTGTCCAAGGGCAATGATAACAGCAATCCCAGACGTAAATCCTGTAATAACTGACGAAGGAATAAGATATATGATTCTTCCCAGTTTCAGTACACCTGCTGCTACCAGAATCGCACCTGCAAGAAAACACGCAATCAGGATACCCTGTATGCCATATTGAGCTGCTAAAGTAATGAGAATTGCGGACATTGCTCCTGTAGGACCGGAAATTTGGAAAGAGGCACCGGATAAAATACTGATAACAATACCGCCGATAATTGCTGTAACAAGCCCTGCCGCCGCTGTGGCTCCTGAACTGACACCGAAAGCCAGTGCCAATGGAAGAGCTACTGCTGCAACCGTAATCCCCGCCATAAGGTCTTTTGAGAACTTTTGTCCATTATATCCTTCGAATTCATTTTTCAAGTCGCTTATGTAAGTTTTAACCAAATTCATTTGTTCTCCTGTTCTCATAATTCACAATATTTTCTAAGCAATTATTATATCACAATCAGGTCTAAAATCAAAGCATCTTTATTATTCAAATTCATCTCTAATTTGTTAAAAACGCCCATTTTTCAATTGCATTACAAGGTCCAAAGTTGTATAATATATGTAATTATGTCATAGAGAGGACTAAAGCTATGAAAAACAACTTTACACAGGCTCTAAAAGAGCTAACAGGGTTTGACGGTGAGCCAAACGAAAAGGCTGCACCGGCTTATGAATTCACTGAAAATATGGAATCTGCAAGTTTTGAAACTATCAAAGTAGAAGAACCTGTAGTAACATACAAGGAATTTTCCGATACAAGTTCAGAAGAAAGCACCCGCATCACTGCTACAATGGTTATCAAAGGAAACATTGAATCCAAAGATAACATTTTTGTCAACGGCGAGGTAGTCGGTGACATTAAGACTTCTGCAAATATCAATGCCACAAATTTAATTTTAGGCAATGTTTCCGCTTCCGAAATGTTCCTGAACAACGCTCGTGTAAGAGGCAATATCACACTGAACGGTGATTTTATGGTAGGCAACAACTCCGTAGTTGTAGGAGACATCAAGTGTACCAACCTCACTGTTGCAGGAAAAATCAAAGGAAACTGCAAGGTAGACAAGACTACTGCTCTTTCCAAAGAAGCTTACATATCAGGTGATATCGCAACAGATAATATCGCCACAGAACAGGGAGCAAAGATCAACGGTGCTGTAACAATCATCGGCGGTACTCAGGATATAGATGCTGATTTTGATTTTGGAGGTGAATTCTAATGGCAGAAAAAACTTTTGAAACAAACCAGATTGTATCCGAAATGCAAAACGAAATGGGTATCATCGGTCCTAAAACCAAGATTACAGGTAATATCACAACTAATGGCCATGTGAACGTAAAAGGTTCTATTAACGGAAATATCGATGCAAAAGGAAACGTAATCGTATCCGGTTCAGTTAAAGGAAGCATCAAGTGTGATAACTTATTGATTGAATGCGGCAATATGACAGCAGAGATCGAAGCCAAGAACCTGGTATCAGTCAAAGACGCTGTTGTTTTTAACGGAACTATCCATTGTAAAGACATCACTGTCACAGGCACAATTAACGGTGACATAATCGCTTCCGGCAAAGTCGGTTTATCCAGCACTGCAGTAGTTAAAGGCAATATCAAAGCCGCTGCTATGGGTATGGAAATCGGTGCTAAAATTGAAGGCAACATCGCAATATCATAACTTGAAATGGAGAACAACGAATGACCGTAAAACAATGGAAACAGGTGATTACGATATCCGTCATAGTTATAATAGTAGTACTGCTCGCTTTAACCATATTTTTCGGCATCCGTTACAGTCACTATGCAAATCTGTCCGAGGAGGGCAGCATCATCGACTTATCAGAATATGATGATATTGATACAAGAGAAGCTACAAGAATATTTAAATACTTTAACTCAGTTGATGCAGAAGGTACTTTTGACTACCAATCGAAATATTCTTCTCTGTATGTAGATAATGACTTTAACTTTGTTGATAAAGAAGGAAAGGTTTGCTATCTTACTTTCGATGACGGTCCAAACAAAAATGTGACACCTCAGGTCTTGGACACTTTGAAGAAATATGATGTCAAAGCCACTTTTTTCGTGGTATATAGAGATGGCAGTGCTGAACGTGCCTTATACAAAAGAATTGTAGAAGAAGGGCATACTTTGGCGGTTCACACAGCAAGCCACAACTATACAAAAATTTATTCTTCAGTTGATGCATATCTGGACGACTTTGAAAGAATAACAAAACAAATCGAATCCACTACAGGCATCAAGCCAACACTGTTCCGTTTCCCGGGTGGTTCCATCAATTCATACAATATGGAAATCTACCGTGAGTTGGTTGCCGAAATGATCAGACGAGGATATGTGTATTATGACTGGAATGTGTCCAGCGGTGATGCATCGTCTTCTCGTGTGAGTGTAAGTACAATTACTAAAAACGTTCTCAACGGATGCAGCAAGGGCTCCGACGACAAAATCGTCCTCATGCACGATGGTTCAGGTCACGGCAACACAGCAGATGCCCTGCCGGGTATTATAGAAGGTTTAAAAAAGCAAGGCTATACATTCTCAGGCCTTGATAACACTGTTGCACCTGCAATGTTCGGATTCTAATCATAACAAAAAATAACCAGTCCCGCTTTTTTCAAAGCGGGACTTTTTTAATTCATTTTTTTCATTTCGTTCCGCAGCATAAACACGGCTGTCACGGCTGCCATAAAATCTGCAATAGGACCTGCATACATTATTCCGTCAATGCCTAAGAACATCGGGAATAAGACAATAAGCGGAAGCAGAAATATTATCTGTCTTGTCAGACCCAGAAACAATCCTTTCATAGGTTTCCCGATTGAAGTAAAGAAAGTAGACGACATGGGCTGTACACTGTTTAAAAAAGTACAGAACAGATAAATCCTGAAATACCGCTCCGAAAAAGCATAATACATTTCTGAACCATCACCGAAAATACCGATTATCTGACGAGGAAATACTTGGAATATCAAGAAAGCAATAAAGCATATGACACTTGCAGCTTTGATAGCCAGCTTAACCACTTCTTTAACTCTGTCGTTTTGTTCCGCCCCATAATTGAAACTGGAAATTGGCTGCATCCCGTGCGAAATCCCAATACAGAAGCAAAAGAAAATAAAACTTACTTTATTTATAATTCCGGCACAGGCTAACGGTACCGACTCTCCATAAACGGACATGGCACCGTAATAAGTGAGCGAGTTATTCATAACAATCTGCACAGTCATCATGGCAAAGTGATTAAAAAACTGAGCAAGTCCGAGACTCATAGCATATCCAGCCACATGACGATTTACAACCAAATGCTTATGTTCAAGCTTTCCTGCTTTGAACTTAAAAAGATATGCAACCACCATTATGCCGGCAATTACCTGCCCTGTTATTGTGGCGATTGCCGCACCGGTCATTCCCATCCCTAATCCAAAGATGAGAATTGGATCTAAAATCACATTTATAACAGCTCCGGAAATGTTACACATCATAGAATACTTGGGGCTTCCATCGGCTCTTACCAGATGTGCTCCGCCATTAGAAAGAATCACAAAAGGAAAACCCAGTGCAACAATTCTTACATATTCTTTTGCATAGCCCAGAACATTATCCGGCGAGCCGAAAAAGATCAGTAAGGGTTCTAAAAATATCTGTGTAACAATACACAGTACTATCCCAATACAAAACAGCAGTACGCTCGCGTTGCCGATATAGTAAAGAGCCTTTTCTCTATCTCCTCGACCCATTGTCAAATTGAACGCAGCTGAAGAACCAACACCCAGCATAAGTGCCATTGCTGTGCAAATTGTTGTCAAAGGAAACGCCACATTTGTAGCCGCATTCCCCAGTTCACCTATAGCTTGGCCGATGAACACTTGGTCCACAATGTTGTATAGTGCGCCTACCAACATGGCGATTATGCTTGGAACAGCAAACTTTCTTAGCATCGGTCCGATGGGCTGTGTGCCTAATGGATTTGTCATTACATTATCTTTTTCCATTTTTTATCCTTCTATAATGTAAGCACTGACGATTTCGCCATAATAAACTATGTGTGCATCCCTATTGGAGCCATAAAACAATCCGTCTACATTCTGCGGATAGTATTTTGCCTTTATTTCATCAGGAATCGCTGCAAGATCCTGCTTCTGGCGATACAGAACCTTACATTCCAGGGTCAACGGCAATTCTTTAATTCCGGGAGTATTTATCACATCCGGCGTTTCAAGCGTCAGCCCCAAAGTTCCCACTTTGTCTGTATCCCTGCCGGATTTGCTGCCGCAGAAGCCTATAATCTTTTTATCATACTCGCCATAGGGCGTATTGACCGTGAATTCTAAAGTTTCGTCAAGCATACCTCTTGTGAATCTATTTTCGCGCACATATGCCACAAAAATCGGTTTGCCCCATTCTATACCTATATGCCCCCAACCGATGGTCATAGAATTAACCTTGTCACCGCATTTTGCAGTAAGCAAAATTCCGTCATCTAAAGATTTTATGATATCACCCGCATAATCAAAGGCATTAATATACTTTTTCATAATTCCACCTCACTTTTCTTGATACGATTTTACTCCCCGACAGGTGTGCTCGTCAATACGATGGGATGCCAGACATTAAAAAAGCCCCGGATTCTTCCGAGGCTTTAATAGTCTTAAAAATTATTTCCAGTATTCTAACTTAGAATCGTCAAGACCTGCATTTCTAGCGATGAATTCAGGATTCTTACCTTCCTTCTTCTGCTTACAGTAGTCTTCCAGACAAGCCATAGCAGGCTTCATCAGGATAAGGATTACAGGAACGTTAACGATTACCATCAGACCCTGAGTCATATCTGCCAGGTTCCATACAGTGCCTGCACTTGCAATAGCACCTACGAATACCAGTACGGTAGCAATGATTCTGAAGATTAATAAACCGGTCTTGCTAACGTCTCTGTTGAGGATGAATCTTAAGCATCCTTCACAGTAGGAGTAGTTACCGATAAGAGTTGTAAATGCGAACAGTGACATTGCAACGCACAGGAAGATTGGACCAACACTGCCTAAGTTTGCAGCCATTGCAGACTGTACATAACCGGCTCCGCTTGTTGTTGTATCAAATGCAACGCCGGAGGATAAGCACATGAATGCTGTTGCAGTACAAATCAGTAATGTATCGATAAATACGGAAAGCATCTGAACCAGACCTTGCTTTGCAGGGTGGGAAACGTCTGCAGTTGCAGCAGCATTAGGAGCAGAACCCATACCTGCTTCATTGGAGTACAGACCTCTCTTGATACCGTTCATAATGCAGGAACCCGCAAAACCACCGAAAATTGCTTTGAAGTCAAATGCGCTGTCAAAAATCATTCCAAACATTGCAGGAATCTGTTTTGCGTTCATAATCAGTACGATGATGGATACTGCAACGTAGATAACGCCCATTACAGGAACCATTACACCTGTAACCTTAACCAGTCTCTTTGCACCGCCGATTACGATGATACCGAATAATACTGCTAAGATGACACCGATTACAACAGCAGTTGTTCTTCCGTAGAAGTCAAATGCGGAGAATGTATCCTGCAGGTTGTATGCAGCGAGCATATTATAACCTACAGCATATGTAGCGATAATCAGAACTGAGAAAATAACCCCCAGCCATCTCTGTCCTAGAGCATCTCTCATATAGAATGCAGGGCCGCCATAGCTTGTTCCGTCAGCATCTTTTTTCTTGTAAATTTGAGCTAATGTGGATTCTACGAAAGCGGAAGCACCACCGATAATAGCAGTTACCCACATCCAGAATACTGCACCTGCACCACCTGCACAGATTGCAGTAGCAACACCAATGATATTACCTGTACCAACACGGGAAGCAGTAGAAACCATCAGTGCACCAAAGGAAGAAATACCGTTTTCTGACTTTGGCTTTTCCATAATTACTTTGAATGATTCTGTGAACAGTCTTACCTGAATAAACTTGGAACCAACTGTCAGAATAATTCCACCGGCAAGCAGAATCAGCGGAACACACCAAGGCTGGTATAAAACGCCGATTACTGCATTAATCACATTGTTAATTAAATCAACCATAAACTTATCTCCTATTTGAATTTGTTCTCAGACACATATTATACAATATATTTTAGTTGTTTTGCAACACTAACTTGCTAAAGCGTCACGTAAACATTGACAATTTTTCAAAAATAGACACCTTGTCTGGTTCAAACAGGGTGTCTTAGTATTTATTTATTCATTTTAAGCCATTGGATAGCAACCTGTGCATAAACTGCAGCTCCTGACGCAAGTGCCTCTTCATCCATCATAGCTTTAGGATGATGTAAAGGATAACAGTAACCTTCTTTTGTATTTCCGGCACTTAAAGAGAGGAATACACTCGGCACTTCGTTTGCAACATAAGCAAAGTCTTCCGAACCCATAGCGACTTCAGCCTTACCGGTTTCATCCAGATCTATTACAGCAACTCCTTCTAAGTCTCCAAGAAGTTCCTTCACTTGGTCATACACACCTGCATTTTCAGTTAACACAGGGCACCCTGCACCGTATACTACATAAGCTTCAGCATTGAAGGATGCTGCGATTCCTTCCACAATATCACACATTCTGGCTTTAACTCTTGCTCTTGTTTCATTTTTGAGCGTGCGGATCGTTCCGGACATAAATGCTTCTCCCGGTATTACATTAGAAGTAGTTCCGCCATGCATCTGTCCGATAGTAACTACCAGGTTGTCTGTTGGATCCAGCTCACGTGCATTCAGCGTTTGCAGAGCCAGATGTATATGCACCATAACATTCAATGGATCTACACCCTGATCAGGTTCAGCCCCGTGACATCCTTTTCCTTTAATTATTATTTCAAACCAATCGACTGCAGCCATTCTAGCATTTTTGCCTCTTAGCGTTACAGCACCGGCAGGTGTATCTAAATTAGTAAAAACATGCATACCTACTGCAGCATCAACACCTTGACAAACACCTGCTTCAACCATAGACCTTGCACCTTCCATAGTTTCTTCAGCCGGCTGAAACATCAATCTTACTTTGCCGCAAAGTTCATCTTCATGTTTTTTAATGAGTCTTGCAGCACCCAGCAGATTTGCGGTATGACAGTCATGTCCACAAGCATGCATCTTACCATTTGTAGCTTTGAATGGGACATCTGTTTGTTCCTCAACAGGAAGCGCATCCATATCAGCTCTCAGCAAAATACATTTGCCGCCTTCATTTCCTGCTTCTGCAACAATACCCCCGCCTAGCCTTACTGGGCTATATCCCATTTCTTTGAGTTTTTTCTCAACGAAATCAAGAGTTATGGGTAAGTCAAACCCCAATTCGGGATTTTGATGTAAAAATCTGCGGTCTTGAATTATTTCTTCCTTGATGTCCAATGCTTCTTGATAAATTCCCACAGTTATTCTCCTTTACAACGAATAAAAAACGTATTTTATATTCTGTTCTTTGCAGAAATCCATAAATTTTGAAAAGGCCTTAGGTCCGCCGAAGTTCTCTGCAAGCAACGCTGCAAAGTCTTTGTCTATTCCGCCTTTCATACGCAGCTGACAGATGAATTCATAAGTCTCATCATAATCGAGTCCCACAAAATACCTATATTCATCGCCGCCTGTAATTATATTGCATCCAAGACCGATGTCATACCCTTCAAACTTCATCTGTCCATCTTCAATTACGATTTTAGCAGACTGGGTTTCTTCATCTGCAAGGACACATTCCAGGTCCTCCAGATCGGCTTCACACTTGTCCCAGAAAACTCTGCTCCAGGCTTCTTCCAGTTCTTCAGCCTCACTTCTGGTAATGTCTTTAGTAAATACAGAAGGTTCTTCGTCAGTCAGTTCCCAATTTGGAAAACCTTTTGACAAGATATATGTTTCTGTAGGTGAAACCTGGAACAGCACTCCCGCTTCACTATCCACTTTGTATGTAACAAATATGTCTTTAAACAAATCTGTCATTTCTTCATATACAGGCGCAATGTCATCAAATTCACTGATGTCCCAAAGAGCATCCATAATTGCACCATAATACCAGCACTGCTTTTCTTTAGGTGCATTAAAGCGTTCCCAGAGTTTCTCTCCAACTTCAAGATAATTAGAATACATACTTCTGAGATTTGAAACCTTGTCAGCCAAAACAAGCATCTTTGTACGTTTATCCGCCCTTTGAAGCTGGTCTACGACCTGGGATTTTCTTTCCATCCACGGCTGACTTTTGTCCTGAGTGTGATTGCCGACCAGAGCTGCCACTTCATCGCCGAAGATTCTTTCAATATCATCAAGAGTTGTAGCAGTATCTTCAATGGTATCGTGAAGAACTCCCGCAATAATCAGCTTGTCATCTGCTCCCATAGCAGTAAGAATCTGCATCACTTCCATTGGATGTGAAATATAGTCGATGTCTGTACCTTTTCGCAGTTGACCCTTGTGAGCCTTGTTTGCAAAAACGATGGATTCATGTAGTAATTGCTTCATAATTATCCCTCCAATCGATAACGCGGCTTTCCTTTGCTGATTTTGCCGTACTCGATAGCCTCCTGCGGACATTTGCAAATACACGCCATACAATGGGTACAGTTTCCGTGCCACACAGGTTTCCCATCTTTGATACTGATATTATTTAATACACAAAGCTCTTCACACTGACCGCATCCTATGCAGGCGTCAGTGGCAAAAAAAGCTTTGTCTTTAACGAAAAATTTATAAAAAACCGGATTTGTAGGGCCTGTCTTGATTTTATCAATAAATCCGACTTTGTTCTCAGGGAAGTTCGCGCCCTCGGATATATATTTTATACTGCGTTCAACCGTGCGTATCCCCGCCTTAATAAGGCGCTGGGCTTCTTCATCTTCCGGTGCATCAAACATAGCGATATAGTTTTCAGGCATAACCACTTCAAGTACGCCTTTGTAATTCAAACCCTTTGTTACACAAAGTTTTTTGAGGGTTGCTCCCGCATTGCCGATCTCACCACCGCAGGTCATAACAAAGTATGCTTCGACAGTACCGTCGAAATTAGCTGTTTTGATAAAATCTTCGAAAATATGCGGCAGTCTCCAGCAATAGGTCGGTGCAACAAAGATCCATGGTTTGCCGGAAACAAATTCTCCGGCTATCCCATTTTTAATGTATCCAAATGAGTCTACACACTCATCGTCTAACTTCGATGCGATAAGCTGTGCACAGTATTTGCTGTTGCCTGTTCCGCTAAAATATATAACCATTTCCACCTCACCGTATAAATAGGGTATGTATATTATACTTTTACAAAATGGTAATGTAAACCTTTTTTATTTGTGTTAAAATGGATGTAATTCAAATCAAACGAGGTAATTATATAATGGAAAATGAAGCAATAGTAAAAGGACTTCTTAAGAATATTATGGAGGAATTGGCCGGCGGCAAGTCGGAAGAGTATGCATTCCGTGCCTTCGAAATGGGACAGCAATATGCAGGCACACATCGTTTTGACAACTCCCGCTTTTATCACAATTATCAATACAGACTCGATGACGGAACCAGAATTTCATCAACTTCCTATTTCAACCAGTTTATGAACCGCAATCAGACCGGTGCATATATGGATGCTGAAGCTGCAGTAAAGGAATTCTTTGACGATGAAAAAGATATACTCTTCCATATGGTGCGCGATCAGCGTTTCGGTATCAACGGAGTATTCAAAGCTGTTATCTCAAAAGATGAGCCGCAGCAGCTTAATTACGTTGATTACGTTTTAATCATTGCATGCTTCTGTGCAGGATTCATGAGCAGTAAGTAGGAGGCCTCTAAATGGAACTTGTTGTTAAACATTTCAGCGAGCTGACCGCTGAAGAACTTTTTCATATATATAAACTGCGTGTTTCAGTCTTTGTTGTTGAGCAAACTTGCCCTTATCAGGAAGTAGACGACTTTGACCGCAGCGCATATCACGTATGGCTGCAAGATGAAAATAAAATAGTTGCTTATGCAAGAGTTCTACCTCCCGGTATGGCTTTTAAAGAGGCCGGAATCGGCCGTGTGATTGCAGTTAAACGCCGCAAGGGCCTCGGTACACAAATCGTACAGGCTGCAATTGAAACAGCTGTATCCAAACTGGGTGCAAATAGTGTTACATTAGAAGCACAGGTCTACGCCCGCGGATTATACGACAAACTGGGATTCGTTGCAACTTCCGAAGAGTTTCTGGAAGATAACATTCCGCATATACAGATGAAATTGACTATTTAAAAATTCTGCCCACAAATATGCGGGCAGAATTTTTGTTTTCATTAAAATCTTTTACCGAACAGTCCCTTTTTAGGAGCGGTTTTCTTTAATAATCTGGCTCTGAATTTTTCCGTTGTTATTCTGTCGAAGCCTGCAGCTTCTGCTGCCCCGAGAGCCTTATCAGCTTTTTCATAATAAGATTTGTCGTCGCTATTGTCGCTAAGATACATTAAGCATTCAATATAAGAAACAAAAGTCTCTTTATATGAAGGATCATTTTTGAGTACATTTACCTTGTCAAGCAACTTACCTTTTTCAAAGTACCATATAGCATTCATGTAGTCCCAGTTAGGATACTTTTTGTTTACAGGGAATTGCTTGTAAAACTTGCACGCCTCTTGATAAGCAAGGTAATCATCGGGGGCTGTCAGCAAAGCAACTCTCATATCATATTCTTTTTGCTCTTCACCATGTAAAGTCGTCAAAGGAGCTACCGTATGGATAGTCTTTAAAAGCTTGTTCGCCTCTTCATTAAATGGATCATAGTAAAATACCATTTTGAGTTCGCGCCAAATAAGTCCGCTCACACTTTTACTAAAGCCTTCATTGTGCTTGAGGATAATTGATTGATTGCCAACACCCTTGCCCCAATCTTTTTGCTCATAAGCCTTCTTCAAATGTAATGCGGCATTATGGCAATAGTTCTCAAGGTTACCCGACTTTATTGCATTACATTTTGCAATAATATCCATGTAACCTTTTTCATGAGATCTTTCATTTGCCTTTGCTAAAACTGCATCCACATTGGTGCTATCAACAAAGTATGCTTCCAAACCAAAAGCTGTAAAAGGCTTTCTTGCCCAGCCTTCATATCTGTATTCTGTCACCGCTTCTTTTACTGATGTAACAGGAGTTATAGGTGTAGCCGGGACAGGCTCAGCCTTATGAATCACCGGCTGGACAGGAATTCTTTCCACCTTCGGAGCAGCTTTTGGTACATTGTCTACACCGACAGTCTCTTCTGCCTGAAAGTCATTAAGCATATTTCCAAATTCAGGACCTACTGACCCTTCATCAAAGGACCAAGCATTGCCTATAGTTCCTTCCGCAGGTGCAATAGGTTCTACTGACTGGTCGAAACCAGAGCCTACTGTACCTTCAAATCCGGCAAAATCGGCAGCAATTTCTTCAACTGCTGGTTCGTCGTCTTCTTCTATAGCTACCTTTGGCTGTCCTCCAAACTGAAGTAATGCCATAAGGGCATCTCTCATTGCTTGAGGAGATTCAAATCTATCCTTTGGATTATGAGCAATCGCCTTTAATACTATAGCCTTAAGTCCGTCACTGCCGTTTGCAGGCATTGGAATAGGCTCGCTTCCATTCATACGCTTTGCTCTTGCTTCTTCTTCCTGACCGGCAGTTGGAATTGCAGGAGGTGCCGGCATGAACGGAACTCTTCTGTTATTTAAAATCCAATACAGAACCATTCCCAGGGAATACTGGTCTAGAGCAGTCCCCTGTGGCTGGTTGTTATACACTTCAGGTGCCATATAATTATACGTACCGGTTCTTGTTCCACCCATTGTACGCTCGATAGATTTAGCAATACCAAAGTCACCCAATTTGTATGTACCATCGTCTGATACGAATAAATTCTGAGGTTTGATATCTCTATGGATGATGCCTTTTTCTTTGCAGAGAATGAGGGCATTACAAATATCTATCCCGATTTTGATGACTTGCTGTTCATCTACCGGCATAGCAAGAGCTGCAGCCAGTGGCTTCAAAAGTTCCATCTTGATATAGATGTCCCAGCCGATGCCATTCTCATCTTGAATGTATCTAACATCTTCACAGTAAACTACGTTTGGGCAGCCCTTCAGCTGTGCCATCAGGTTATACTCTTTTACGATATCCGCAAGATGATTCTTAAAATGTTCTGTGATGCTGGCATCGTCATAGCCGTTATATCTCAGTTCCTGGATATCGCTTTTATTCTTTGGAATAGAAAGGACTTTTAATGCTGCCTTATCTATCTGCCCAAAGATATCTCTATGAATTTCATATACCTGGCCAAAGGAACCACCACCCAGATTGTCGGCAACGTCCCAGTCCGGCCACATTTTCTTGATTTTTTCTATCATATTAAGGTCTCCCTTAAATTAGTTTTTTTCGTAAGACACCTTTATATCCAGTTTATGTCCCGGTGATGGTCTTGTGGCTCTGAGTCTTGTTGTATATCCCTCTTTCACCTCAAACTTCACCGGCCCGAATTCGTGAACAATACGTCCCTTACATTCCGGGTCACTATATGAGTAAATTTTCAAATTTACCTTGTGAGTTTTTCCTATTGTAGCGGAACCGACAACTTTTTCTTCTTTTCTGCCGCACTTTACAATGTAGTTATTATATTCAGTGACCTTTCCATCTACAATCTTATTGCCGCCGTCTACGGTAAACTTATAGAAGCATCCGTGAGCCAGCGAGAGCGGTGAATGGCTGTCGTTGAGAGCAGAAAAAATTACGGTTCCCTTCTTTTCTGCCGGTGCAGCTTTTTTAGATTTCCCAAAGAATTCTTCAACAGTCATCGACGAAGATGGATTATTGTCAAAAATATCTTTGAATATTTCAGCAAAACCTTTTTGAGCCATAGCTTTTTCCAAGTCAACGGAGGAGCTATCTACTCCGGTTACCGTAACCGGCGCCCCAAAGTCACTTGATACCTCAACACTCATAGGGGTTTTACTGGTCGGTCTTGTAACCTTGATTTTTGTAGTCTGCTTTGGTCTCACTTCGAAGTTCATAGGACCGCAGCTGTATGCCGGCTGTCCCGTACAATTAGGATCCTTCGGATCAAACATTTTCACAGTTAGCTGATGAATCCCGGATTGCGCAGGCAAAGGTGCAAACTGGCTGCCTTCATCACAGGTAATTTTAGGTTCGTTGAAGTAATAGGTTGCTGTATTTCCCTTGTCCACATAGAACAGGCACTTGTACCCACTCAGTGAACATGCGGGATCGAATCTGTCTTCTTTCAGAACTTCATAGAAAACCATGCCGTTGTCGGCATTTTCATTTATACTGATTGGTTTTAAGCCATGTGCTGCTTTTTCTGCAGGTTTTTGCGGCGGTTCTGCTTTTGGCTTAATTTCTTCAGGATTTTCTTTCTTTGGAATTTCATTCTTAACTCCAATTGTGCCTTCCGACTTAAAGTCATCAAATAAATCATTAAATCCTGCAGTAGGGCCTACTGAACCCTCATCAAAGAACCAGGAGTTACCTACTGTGCTGTCAGCAATCGGTATTTCTTCCTCCCTCTTTTCGTCTTCAAAACCAAAGTCATCACTAAGGTCCTCAATTACAACCATCGCCGGATCTATTGAAGGTTCATAGGATTCCTCAACAAAATCTGCTTCCACTTTTTCTGCAGGTTCTGTAGAAACATAGCCGCTTTCGATTTGTTCAAGCATTCTTAAAGCATTCTTTAAGTCTGTCGGAGTAGGAAATCTATCCGCCGGATTCGGTGCAATGGCTCTCATTACGATAGCTTTCAGTTCTTCACTGCCGTGTTTTGGTGCAGGAGGAACTTCCCCTGACATTCGGCGCTGACGAGCCTGTTCTTCCTGAGTTGCAGTCGGAACTTCCGGAGGTAATGGGAAGAATGGCATTCTTCTTTCATTGAGAAGCCAATAAAGCACCATCCCAAGTGAATACTGGTCTGCTGCCGCTCCGTAAGGCTGGTTGTTATACACTTCAGGAGCCATGTAGTTAAAGGTCCCAGTTTTAGTACCACCCATGGTTCTCTCAGCAGTTTTAGCAATACCAAAGTCCCCAAGCTTAAAGGTACCATCGTCAGATACGAATAAGTTTTGAGGCTTTATATCTCTGTGGATGATATTCTTGTCCTTGCAAAGTTCAAGAGCGTTGCAAATATCAATACCTATTTCAATTACCTGCTGCTGGTCAACAGGGTTTTTGAGTACAGCAATAAGAGGACGCAGCAACTCCATCTTGATATGAATATCCCAGCCGATTCCATCAGGGTGCTGCACATAACGGATATCATCAGAATATACAACGTTGGCACAACCCTTAAGTTCTGACATAAGGGCGTATTCTTTGACGATATCCTCAAGGTGGTTTTTAAATCTTTCTGTAATAGATTTCTGGTCATATCCGTTGTATAAAAGTTCCTGAATGTCACTTTTACTCTTTGGTATGGAAAGTACTTTCAACGCTGCCTTATCTGTATGGCTGAAAATCTTTCTATGTATTTCATATACTGTTCCGAATGTCCCGCTGCCCAGATTGTCGACAACTTCCCAGTCGGGCCACATTTTTTTCACTTTATCAATCATTTTGTTTCCTCACAAATTTTAGGAATTATATATTTCTTCAGGGATCATAGCCACATCTACATTAAGCTTAGCCGGTATTCCCGTAATTAAAGTGGTCTTTCCCATTTCCGGCCTATAGGCGGTTATTTTAGTCACATAACCTTCTTTTACTTCAAATTTAATTGTGCCGGATTGAAATGTTGTTGGTGTAATTGCTGCTTTATCAAAAGCACTATGCATGGAGACACTTACAGTATGAATACCCTGAGGATAATGCTGCGATTCAAGATTGGTATCTCTGTTTTTAAAAGGAACCACGAATTTATCCTTTTTATCAACCTTAAAACAGTACTGTGCTCCCATAGGCAGCTTTATTAATCTTTTTCCGTCATCTACTACAGCAAAAACTACTTTTACCAGATTTTCTTCTTGCATGATTGTCTCCTTAATGAATTTTTGCCAAAATTACGGTCACATTATCTCTGCCACCTTTTTCAAGGGCAGCTTCAATAAGAGCTTCCGTGCATTTTTCACTGCTGTTATAATCCAGCATAATTCTCAAAATATCTTCATTGGAAAGCATATCTGTCAGACCATCGCTGCAAATCAAAAAGCGATCGCCCCTCTTCATTTCCAGTTTTACAATATATGGCTCCAGCCTGAGCATTTCAGGATCAATTCCAAGATGCTGAGTCAGGCGCGGTCTTCTGTTAATGTTATGTGCCTTAACATGAGCAGCATCAGTATGGTCCTGAGAAACTTGCATAAGCTGGTTATCCCTCACACAATAAACTCTGCTGTCGCCTAGGTTAAAGGAATACATATAGTCTTTATAAACATAAAGTCCTGCTACAGTCGACCCCATATGAGTGCACTTGAGTTTTCTCTGCTTGTCAAAAACCTTCTGATTCATAATCAGGCAAAGGCTTTCGAGAAACTCATGAACTGAATCGTATGAGTCTGCAGTTTTCAGCAGTTCTTCCACAGAGGCTGCCGCTTCAAAAGAAGCTACTTCACCGTTGTCACCTCCGCCCATACCATCAAAAACCGCCAGACAAGTACCGCTCTTTATCATACGCTGAAAGCCGACAACCCGAGAAGTTCCCAGGTTATCAGCTTCTAAGTATCCACCGCTAAAATAGAAATTATCTTCGTTGTTTTCACGAATTTTTCCTACATGACTGCCGCAAGCAGCATCAATCATGCCAATCATCTTTAGATTTCTCCTTTTTCGTGACCAAGCTTTCTGATGGCAAGCAATGCTTCCATTGGTCTGAATTCTTCTGTCTTGTAACCTTCGAACAACACTTCGGTTATGTCTGTCATCTGGAAACCAAGCTGAAGTGCCATATGAACATTGCCGCCCGGATAAGGTACTGCAACATAATCCACAACTTCGTTTGGACGGCTTGATGACTGCTGCAGGTAACCGAAAATCATAACCGGCTTTTCAACATTTTTTATTTTTACTACTGAACCAATTGGTAAAATTGTATTCATAATTGTCTCCTTTATTTCTTACCCTTAAGAATATCTACTGTTTCCTTGCTGAAAATAGAATTCCACACGCGGCTGGCTGTATCTGTGATTCCATTCCATGCATCTTTCGCTGCAGTTTCGATGAATTCACCGGTAGCTTTGTAAACACCGCCTTGTTCATCTACAAAGTCTCCCACATTTTCAACCCATTCTTTGCCTTCCTTCCAAAGGATTTCAGCATTTTCTACATTATGATCCCAAGCCTCCTTGGTATCTTTCCAAGCAGTTTTGGAGTAGTTTTTGATAGCTTCTCCCCAGCCGCCGGAATCCTTGACAAAGCTCATCCACTCTTCGCCGCCTTGCCACATACCTTCCCAAATGCCACCGGCTTTCTCATAATACGTTGAAGCATATTCTTTCATTCCGGGGTCCGGTGAAATCATTCCGTACCAGTCACCTAAAGCAACATTTCCCATGTCGCCTGCGTCTTTACATCCTTTTTCATCAATGTAATATTCACTTGTACCCGGAATCAGCTTAATGACATCAAACATTTTGTCGCTTGTAGTGTCCAGAATAGGCTGTGCTGTAAGATTCCAGCCTAATTTTCCAACATTTTCAAAGGTAGGTCCTTCATAAGCGATTTCTGTAACACCTTCAACGCCGTCTTTGAATAAGTTAAGGCCGTATTTTGTGTACCACTCAACTTTCTTTCCTGTAACGTAATCTGAAGTGTCAATGCCCATAACTTCACAGTATTTTTCAACAAGCTCATCAACGCCTTCTTCGCCCAGTTTTTCCATGGCACCTTCCCAGTCGCCTTTAATAAGTTTTTCTGTTACATCATAGGCAAGTTCAAAGTCTTTAATCTTGTCATTTGTTCCTTTTCCAAAAAGACCGTCTGCGCCTTTACCGGTAAGCTTTCTTGCTTTCTTTTGAAGGAGTTCAAGCCAAGCTTCCTGTGAAGAAGTCAGTTCACCTTCGTAATTGGCTTTAATCTTATCGATTTTATCAAGCCATTCCTTGGCATCTTCTATTGCATCTCCCACCATCTTGTCTCCAAAGGTGAAATTATACATCGTTCTGGCCTGACTTGTAATATTGGAGATATCTGCGGCCGAACCCCCAATTAACTTGCCTAACGTAGTATCCATTCCGCCAAGATCGTGAGCCGCTAAAATTGCCGCATAGCTGCCATTTTCCAACATTTTTGCAACACCGGCAAATCCCTTTTGGGCACTTGAAATCTTACCGGAAAAGTTATTGGAAAGGTTAGGACTCCAACTGGCATTCATGCCTTGCAAATCTTTCAGAAGATTATCGAATAACGTTTCGTATTGAGTTTTTAAAGTCATCATCTCCTGACTTTGCTGCATAAGCAGCTCGGGAGTGAGTTCTAAGTATTCTTTCATTTTATTTCCTCCCTTACTTTGTCAGTGATGAAAGTATTCCCTTAAAGTCACAGATGTCAACGGATTTATCAAGACCGCCGAGAGTTGCCAATTTGGATTTGTTGTCATTGGCTTCTTTAAGGTATTTAATTGTAGTCTGTCCTATTGCATCTGTGAAACCGCCGATTACAGGTTCTCCTCCAAAGTCTGCACCTTGAGGAACCAGTGACAGGAACTGACCCAAAGGTCCGTCTACCATGCCCAGCATCTGCTCAATTTCGTTTTCCACCTGTACGAAGCGATCTGCTGCATATAGAATGTTCTTATAAAACATTTCTGAATTATACTGCATAGTCTCCGCTGCTTTTCTGTTTTCAATTGTATTTCTATTGATTGAATCACGCTCAGGACAGCCCCAGTCATCGTGGATAACCACTTGATTCAGGCACTGCATGGCGTCAGTCAGATGTGTATTGGCACGCTGTGCTATATTTACTGCACTGCGTAATTCTTCTGTATTGATATCAATTAAATATGACATATTTACCTCCGCCTAAAATGAGCTTCTGATTTTTGCAGCACATTCGGTATCCGCAGAATCGAACAAATCCGCTGCCTTTTGTGCATAATTTTTGAATTCGCTGAGTATTTCCACCAGTTTTTCGGCATTAACAACATAGTTTCCCATCATTTCACCGAAGGCGTCACTGGCTTCTCCGTGCCAGGTTGCAATAACACTGTCTTTCATGGATGCCATACGATCATTTAATGTTTCATACTCCTGAATTCTTCCTTCGATTGTATTCGCGAAATTTCTCAATGAATCAATCTCTACTCTTGTTCTCGTACTCATTAGAAGCTTCTACCTCCCCCGCCGCCGGAACCTTTGCCTAAAACATCATTCAAAATTCCGACTACATTATCCTGGCTTGTATACTGATTTGTTCCTGTATGTCCGCTTGAAACACCTGCGCTGGATGCCTGCTTTGCAATGTGGCTTGCAAGCTGTGCATCTATCTGCTGGTATCTCTTAACTGTAGCACTTATAAGTTGTCTGGACTGAACAAGCTGATTGTTGAGTCTGTCAACCTGAGTCTGAAGTTCATAAGCCTTATCTCTGATAGCATCTGCTGTCTGTCCTGTCATTCTTTCCGCCAAATCCATCAACTGAAGGATTGCACTTCTTGACTGGGCCAGATAGCTTTCCGCTTCCTGTATTCTTCTTATATCGTTTGCCGCTGCCACTTCATCGATAGTAATAGCACCGGACCCATCCCTGTATGCCATGGTTATTCTCCTTTCAGTATCTGCACTGCTTCGGCTGTTGCATCCTCTATGGATGTAACAACAGGTTCGCCCTTGTGGTCTCCTGCGAAAAGAACCCCGTCTGCTATGCACCAGGTCTGTTCTTTTGCTCCGACCCTCACGATTCCACTCTTAACCTTTACAATATCTGTTATATCGTCTATTGCCAATTTAGAATCTTCCATCGGATTAGTTGCAGCACCGTCGAATAATGTCTTTGCAAATGCTTCTACTTCTACTAAAGCTTTCTTTTCTATATTCAGAAGGCCATCTTCCATAGTAATGCAAGTTATGTCGGCATCTTTGAAGTGGAAAAACTTCGTATATGCTTCCTGTTTAGCTCCGTTTCTGAGAACTACCGCCACCGTTTCCTTTTCTCCAAAGAAAACAGGCCCAAACAATTCTTCAGCCACCGGTTTAACCTTTAGTCTTCCGCTGATGCTTTCTTTCACCAGACCCTTTTCACCAAGGCCTGCAATTGCATCCTTTTTAGCAACATCAAAGTTTTGCTGCACGTCTTCCATAGCTTGAATGTAGCTATAGTCGATATATTCAGCTTCCATTATTTCGCCCAGGAAAAACAGTTCTTCGGGACGAATGGTCATTAAGCTTGCCATAATATCCTCTCCTTTTCAGGGCTAAATACGTCCCAGTTTTCTAATTGAAGCTGCTGTATCAAGATCCTTACCTGGCAGGTCATTTAAAGTCTTCTGCATGCCTTCGATATATTCACCGATTTCAACAGAAAATGCATCAAATGTTTTCTTATCGTTATAGTAGCGGTTGTACATGGAAACCTGAGAATCCCCTTCCCATACTAACTGCAGGTCATCGATTACACTTTTGATTGTCTGCATTGCTTCGTCGTATTGATTCTTTGCTGTTTCTACTCTTTTCATTGCCGCTGTTAAACCCGGCTGATCTAATTTTACGTGGGATGCCATAATGTGTTCCGCCTTTCTTAATTTCCTAAAAGAATATAATCGCCGTTCCAGATCCCTGCCATATCGAAAGTTTCATCCGGGCTCAATCTGCGTCCCAGTCTCTGACATGTCAGGGTCATTCCCTCTGAACTAAGGAACAGCCCGGGATTGTAGTCGTTTAACGTTTCTACGATATTCTCTGCCGCCTGCTTGGCTGTGATATTACACGGAATTTCCATATCATATCCTTTTTTCTTGCCGCCGGCGGAAAATATTACTGTTACAATTACTTCTCTCATTTCCGCCTCCTTACTTCATCGGTCTTACTTTAACGGCTCTGCCGTTTTCTATAAACAATACTTCGTCTTCTGCAAGCTCTGCCTTCTTTTCTTCGTAGCTCAAGTTGTTCTTGAAGCAGGAATATTTTTCGGCTTTACCTGTTACAATCAAAGCATTCTGAGAAGCTATCAAAGTCTTCGCAAGTGGCTCTCCTGCGCTGTTAGCTATGAGTCCTTCTTCCCCTGCTGTAGCAATGGCCATAAGTCCAAGGTCCTTGGAGAGTCTACACATACATTCAAGGGCGTCTCTCACATTGTCGGCTACTGAATCTGCAAATGTAACCACATCGTTGATTACGATGCAAATCTGCTTGTTTTCTGCAAGGAATCTACCTTTGTTAAAGTTACCCTCTGCTTCGAAGATTCTTTCTCGTTCTTCTTCTCTCCATTCCATAGCGTCTATTATGGAATTGACATTGTCTTTGAGTGCCTGGCCATCATAGTCTGAACTGTAGCAAGCGACTTTGTCTGCATACTCTGCTAATGCCTTTGACTTTGTATCAAATATATGTATCTCGTTGTCATTTTTCGAGATTAAAATGTCTAGTACAGATTTTAGCATATCCTCTGTCTCATAAACATTTTGACCTGTAATAACTCCGGTAAATCTCTGGCTCAGATCCACATATGCAGGTTCACAGTTGTCGAATCTGATACCTACCGGAATCTGCTCACGGTTCTTGTACTGGCTAATCATATCGCCTGTCTTAACTTCCTTCGGAAGTACCGGAATCGCTTTTGCTTTGATTCCCTGACTGAATGGTTCCATCTTTTCCTTCAGAGCTTCTAACATACTTCTGCCGGCTGTATCATCGCCTGAGGAAGCATAGATGGCTGTCTGGAACTCAATCGGGCTCTGAGGAGGGACATTCTTAATAAGTGCCCTACCAGGGTTATTAGGCATTGTAGCCGGTCTTGAGCTTAACAATGTCTGATAATTTGAAATATCATTTTGCTGGAAAGTAATTACTCCGGAAACGCCATTTGTAATCTTGTAGTTAATTCCTGTAGTCTGATGACTTGTAAATACCACATGAATCCCGTAAGTCGAACCTTCACCTGCCAGCATGATTAAAAGTGCCTCAAGTCCATTGAAAGTTGCCATTGCTGGTACCAGATTATCGATTACGATGAAGATATCCGCCATATCGCGTGCAACATTTCGTCTGTATGCACCGATATTTCCTACATTACAATCCTGGAATCTGAACTTTCTGTACTGAAGTTCCCTCTGGATAAGCTCACTCAGTTTCTCCCATTTTTCTGCTTCGTAGTCTAAGACTACTCCGCCTACGTGAGGAAGTCCTTCGAATCCTCCCATAGTACGTCCACCGCAGTCGATGGCATAAATATTTACATCACGCGGTGAGTAATTGAGAACCATAGACATCATCAGTGTCTTTAACAATGTTGTCTTGCCTGTTGCTCCACCGCCGTATATTGCAAAATGCGTATCCTTTGAGAAGTCCAGGTACTGAACACCCTGGTTCTGTTCTTGAGGTCTGTCGAACATACCAACCGGTACTGAAACAGTATCGTCCATAGGACTCCATCCGAAGTCTCCAAATACTCCTGTAACAGGAAGATCTGACAAGTGTACTTCTTCCGGAAGTTCCGGCATCCATAGTCCCGGAAGCTTTTTGATTCCACGACTTTCTGCCACTTGGTTAATATGTTCAATTATTACTGTAAGTTCATCTTTGCCCTTATCAGTCTTTTTCTTCTTTTTCTTCAGGTCAAGACGGCGTCCGTTGATATCAACCACCCTAACCTTATTTTCCGAATGTTCGGAAACCTTCTTGTCGCCCATATACTCTGCGCCACTCCAGTAGGACTGAACCAGTGCATATACTTCGTCGTTACCAACTCTTACATAGGCTCTGCCCGGCTGAGTAATGGTCGCCGCATCAGGCTTCTTGATGATTTCTCTTGAATCAGAAACATCGTTGACCTTCATACAGATTCTGAATCTTGAGTTTGAATCAATCTGGTCGTTTACAACGCCTGTAGGTTTCTGAGTTGCCAGAACTATGTGGATACCAAGGCTTCGTCCTACACGGGCGAAACTTGTAAGCGCATCCATGAATTCCGGTTCTTCTTTTTTAAGTTCTGCAAATTCGTCAGAAACGATAATCAAATGGGGCATCGGTTCTTTTACCATTCCGGATTTGAAAAGTCTCTGATAGTCTCCTACTGTGTTGACGCGGTTTTCACTCATGAGTCTTTCACGTCGCTTGATTTCAGCTTCAATAGAAACTAAGGATCTGCCGATATTTGCATCAATATTAGTAAGTTTGTTAACTACATGCGGCAATGGCTCAAGAAGCTGTGCCATACTTCCGCCCTTGTAGTCGATAATTACAAAATTCACATCATAAGGGTGATAATTGATTGCCATAGAGAGAATCCATGACTGGATAAGTTCACTCTTACCGGAGCCTGTAGTACCTGCTATCAAGCCGTGGGCACCATGCACTTTTGAATGGATATCCAGCATAAACGGCTTTCCTCCCGGCATTACACCAATCGGAGCTGCCAGACTGTTTGCTGCATCGTTCTGACTCCAACGTCTCAGAACATCAAGCTGCTCTACGGTTCTTACTCCATAACCTTCCATAAAAGTAACAGAGTTTGGAAGAGTATTATTTACCTTAAAGTCTTCCACTTCTACCGCTGCCATCTTGCGGGCGAATTTATCAAAATCACTTCCGCTGACAGGCTCATCCGGTGTAAAGAAAAACTTCTCATTTGCACTCATTCTGTCATAAGCACATGGATTGTTGTTCAAATCTATAATGTATTGGCAGTGCTGAGGCAGCCAATATATATCGTCATATAAGAAAAGTGCTGTGATTCCAAGTTCAGGATGGTTGGTTGAAAGATAATCCATAATGGATTCTCTTTCTGTCATAGCCTTGTCACCTAAAATGAACACATAATGCGGAGTTGCTCCTGCACCCCTGTTCATTCCGTTATTCTGACTGGCTGCTTCCTGACGTCTGACCAACATTTCCTTCATCAGTTCGCAGATATTGTGAGCTCTGTCATAATCAAATGCCAGAAATCTGAACTGGTGATTTTCATCCCAAATATGCGGAAGCCATCTCAGTGATGACCATTCATTTCTTTCGTTTTCGTTAAAAATACCAACAATATGAACTTCTTCTGCAGAATGGAGAGCAGACAGATTGATGAGCATATTGCGAACAAAATGAACAGTTTTCTTTCTTTCGCCCAAGATACCTACAGTGCTCAAATTGCGGAGATTAACTCTTGCGGGCACATAGTCTACGATTCGGTTTTCTTCGGCAATCTGCGCACAAAGTTCTTCCATTTCGTCGGTTTCCATCTTGAAACCACGAACTTCAGCTCTGCTCTTGATGTCTACACAAAGCTGGTCGTAACCCATACCTACACGCACAGATAAAAAGTCATTATCTGACGGCATTCTTTCCCACAGATTTCTCTTCATCTGTCCCACAATCGAAAGACATTCCTGTGGTGTTGGGTTTTCTTCGGTGATAATGGTTCTCTGGGATTCCATTACCTTTTCAATCTTAGCCTGCTGATCTGCAATGTAAGCTGTATATTTTTCTTTTCTTTCTCTCTGATATGTCTCTATTCTTTCTTTAAGTTCTTTTTTGCGTTTCTTGGAAGAGTATAAATTTACTCCCGTTGAAATAGTTCTGAACGCTGCCATGGCAGGCGAATACATACCCATAATTGCACTTGAACCTAAAGAGGTGGCAATGTTGACTGCTTCCAGCAATCCGTCGCCGCCATTATATTCCTGACCCGGCGAAGGCGGAGCTGCCAGAATAATATCTTCATAAGGAAGTCTCGCTCTTGTTCTCGGAGATCTTCTGTATTTGATTGTTTTGCCTTGTTGTGGCTGCTGCTGAGGTTGCTGACTTCTTTGACTTTGGCTGGCACTTGCTCCAAGAGCAATGGCATTATCTGTGTTTTCGAAATACAGAACACCGTTCACCAAACTGATTTTTACTGTCAGGATATTCAAAACATCTTCGTTTCGCATAACAGCATTTTTGATTCTGCGCCCATTCAAATAAAGTCCATTTGTGCTGTCTGCATCGTCAACTCTCACGTTGCCGCCTGAACATGTGATGTTAAAATGTCTTCCGGAAACAAAAGGCAGTCCCAGAATAATATCGTTCTTGTCACTTCTTCCCACGCTGAAATGACCATCATATGGCAGCTTAATGGATTTGCGTCCTGTCTGATTTACGTTGTGGAAAAAGATAACGGCGTTTTCGCCATTACCCGCCTGAATCTGAAGGGGTCTTCCCACCGGAATATTTTCTCTCGTAACAGGCAAAGAACCTCCGAGCCCCAGTGCAATGCTTCCCGCATTATAAGAAACAGTAATTTGATTTTGTGGCATCTCCTGAATCTGTACTGTGTCTTTTGCACCCGAACCGAAGGTTACTTTCTGATTTGAGTTAATCTCTCTTATATATAGATTGTTTCTGAATTGTAGTGACATTAATAAAGGCATAAATGCACCGTCCATTTAAATAAATATTTGGAATAATTATACCAAAATAGTTCTTCGTTTACAAGGGTAGAGCACTTCTCGGTCATTGTTTTTGGCGCTGCACTCGTCGCTTTTGAAACTGTCCTATTTTTTAAAAAAACTTTCAAAATAGGATAGTTTTATATGTTTTAGGATATCAATTATCCCACATTTTAGTTTTTTCGTTGTTTTGGGATGAATTTTACGGCAAAATAGTTCTTTTCTAAGCTCAAACTATCCCTTTTTTTGCTTTTCTTCCCATTTTAGGATAATTTTACACTCATAAATACAAAAACTGTCCCATTTTTGCTTTTTTTAAAAGCATTTGGGACAGTCCGCTATTTGCACTATTAAATTCTAAAGCTTCCCATATAAGTGTGGTCTTTGACAGGAACAGGGTTCTCAACTACAAAAAACTCGAAAGTTTCTTCATTTGCCACATACATATGAGCAAGGGCAATTCCCACATCCATCTGATTGGTACTGCCGAGACTCTTATTCAGCAAGCCTTTGTGGGCACAGTATACGTGAATCACATCGTCTTCGTGAGTGAAATACCATGGCTGACTATTGGCGCTTGACGGTGCAAGTCGTGCCGGAACAAGACGTGCGTCTTGAATATCACTTATCTCAGTCATATTTTTACGCTTGAATTTAAGAACGTCATCCCGCTGACCTTCGCCCTTAGGTTTACCAAAAGCCATAGTCATCACAAACTTAAGACCATCTTCTCTTTCTTTTTCTCCTTCCCACTGAGCCATGCCAAGCCAGCAAGCTCCAAGACCGATGTCCGCCAGATATAAATCAAGCTGCTGGAACATAAATCCAACATTGATAAGCGCCCCCGGTTTGTCTTCAGTGAAGATGGCCACCACCTGTTTCGTAGTCCAGGGACAAATACACTTAACCGATTCTCTATCTACTATTTCTGCTCTGACTTTTATGTCCGGATAAAGAGGTTTTATTCCGTTAATGAATTTTTCAATTCTCGCTATGCTATTGGGGCCTATGGATGCATTGACAAAGCTTCGCACCGATTTGCGTTTGAAAATCATTTCTTTTAAAGACATCTTTCACCTCATTATTTCAATTCAAAGCCAAAGTAATTCACTGCATTTTTCCAGCAGATGTCTTCTACCAACTTTCCAAGGTATTCAATATCGTATGGATACTGTCCGCTTTCGACCAAAAGTCCGATTTTGTTACAAAGGATTCTTCTGAAGTATTCGTGGCGGACAAAAGAAGTAAAGCTTCTTGAGTCTGTCAGCATACCTACAGAACCTGCCAGAGTACCTGTTTCCATAAGCTGATCAATCTGTGCTTCGATACCTCTGATGTGGTCGAGAAGCCACCAAGCCGCACCATACTGAACCTTTGCGCCGTCGGCTGCAAAATTCACAGCCATAGTTGCCAGCATTGTGTTGTCAGCCGGGTTCAGATTATAGAGAATAGTCTTTGGAAGTGCATTGGCACCTTCGCAGTCTCCGAGGAAAGCTCCCAGTTTGAACGGGTCTGTCGTATAGCCAACACTGTCCCCACCGGCATCGGCACCGAAATATTCCACCAGTTTAGGAGAATTATTTCTGATAGGTCCCATATGAAGCTGCATAGCCATATTTCTCTTTGCGTATTCGCCTGCCAGGAAGTAGAGAAGTTCTCCCTGATAAATAGCTACTTCGTTTTCTGTAAGAGGTTTGCCGAGGAGGGCTTTTAAAACAATTGGTGCTGCGTCTCCGCGTTCATATCTGAACTTGATGAAACCGTGGTCTGTAACTTTACATCCTGCTTCCAAGAAGAAGTCGAGAGACTTACAAAGAGCATCCTTAAGGCTTTCCCAGTCTGTAACTTCGCCATATTTTGCTCCCAGTTGACCTGCTGCAATTACGAATGCAGGCTGATCAATATGCAGAAATCTGTCAGGTCTGAATGATGGCAGAACCTTAAACGGAACTGTATCGTCCCCCGCCAGTTTCAAATGCCACTCCAGGGAGTCTGCAGGATCGTCTGTAGTGCAGAGAATTTTTGCCTTTGCCTTATCCAACAAGGAAACAGCATCAAAGCCTTCACTTTGGAGCATCTTGCTTGTCTTCTTCCAGATTTCTTCAGCAGAATCTTCGCATAGCGGCGTTTCAATACCGAAGTATCTCTGAAGTTCAAGATGTGCCCAGTGATAAACAGGGCTTCCGATGAGTCGAGGCATAATCTTTGCAAACTCATAAAACTTTTCATAGTCTGTTGCATCACCTGTCACATATTTTTCAGGCACGCCGGAAACTCTCATGCAACGCCACTTGTAATGGTCTGCTTCCAGCCAAAGCTGAGTGATGTTTTCGTAAGTTCTGCGTTCAAAAATTTCCTTTGCGGAAAGGTGATTGTGATAGTCGATAATCGGACAATCTTTAGCATATTTGAAGAATAAATCTTCTGCAGTTTCTGTGGTCAGCAGAAACTTATCATCCATAAATTTTCTCATATTAGAACTTCTCCTTGTTAATCCAAAGACCCAGTGCAGGGTTTGGAATGAAGTAAACTTCTTCGCCGTCAGGCAAAGTATTGTAACCGTATTGTAAAGTTTCAGGATTGTAGCGCTTAATCGCCTCGTCGTAGTCGCAAGCACCGAAGCCAACGCCTTCAACTTCTTCTTTTGTAATATTTTTCACAGCATAAGTTATGCTGAATCTATCATCAGAAGAACCGTGAATCAGGTGCGCTGCAGCTCCCATATTGTCCCGAAGATCCTGATTTTCAGGCTTTTCGAACTCTTCAAGAGTCTTGATTCTGCCTCTGTAACCGTACTTTCTGATAAGCACATCCACCTGATCGTCTTCGCCGAAGCGTTCGATTCCCGGTGCAAGAACTAAGAGTTCCCCTCCGTCTGCGATTGCCATACGGGTTCTGTAAACTGACTTGTTTCCGAGCCATGTGCTCTTAAATTCTGCAGGATCAAGATAAACTACACACTTCTTGATTCCTGTATCAACGAAGTCTATGTTCTTTTCCTGTGCCAGTTCGATGGCTGCTTCAAGGGCTTTTCTTGTATCGCCTATAAACAATCCGTGGGTATTTATAACGCCTCCCGGTGCCGTACATACTGTCAGCACGAAAAGAATAGGTCTTTCGTTCAAGAAGTGTTCCATACCGTAGTCGAAAATCTTGCGGACAGGAGTGTGGTCCTTGCCCATCATTCTTTCCATACCGTAAACGGCACCCACCATATGGCTCTTGTTGATCATGTCACTGCCGCCTACCCCTACGAAAAGGTTCTTTGCCTGGTTTGCCATACCGATAACTTCGTGAGGTACAACCTGTCCTACGGAAAGAATCAAATCGTACTTTTCGTCCATTACCATGCGGTTGATTTCAACACTTACAGGGTCATGCCAAAGACCTTCTGTAATCTCTTCCAGATATTCTGCCGGAACTTCGCCCAGCTTCATAACATCAGTTCTCCAATTGTGAGGAAGAAACTTTTCAAAAGGAATGTCACCGAACATAACTGTTACTTCTTCTTCGGTAACGGGCACATGAGTTCCAAGAGCCGGAAGTATGTCAACCTCCACCCCTGCCTCTGTCAGTGCATGATAATAAACGTTTGTTATATATCCGGCATTGGAGTGAAAACGAGTAAAATCAGGAGGAATGATAAGAACATTTTTCAGTTTCTTTCCTTCCAGACTCTTCAAAAGAGCTTCTTTTATTTCGCCCTGAGACAGTCCGCTGCCGCCTTTGTCATAAACAAAATGTTCCATAAGAGTCTCCTTTATACTCCGCTGTATGCTGAGAATCCACCGTCTACAGGAATTACGATACCTGTAACGAAGGAAGCTGCCTTTTCATCAACCAGGAAAAGCAGTGCTCCAAGCAGTTCTTCCGGTGTGCCGAAGCGACCCATCGGCGTTGCTGCCAGAATCTTTCCTGTTCTTGCAGTTGGTGTTCCATCTTCGTTCCAAAGGAGCTTCTTGTTCTGTTCAGTTGAGAAGAATCCCGGAGCAATTGCGTTTACTCTGATGCCCACCTTGCTGAAATGAACTGCAAGCCACTGTGTAAAATTGGAAATAGCCGCTTTTGCACCTGAATATGCAGGAATCTTCGTCAGCGGTGTATATGCGTTCATTGAGCTTACGTTGAGGATTGTACAGCCTTCGCGGCCGATCATATCCTTAGCAAAAGCCTGAGTAGGAATGAGAGTGCCTGAGAAATTCAGGTTGAAAACATATTCCACATCTTCGCTGGACATATCGAAGAAAGTTTTTGTTTCTTCATCCAGGTCTCCCATCTCAAAATATTCTTTATCTGTAGTTGCTCTAGGATTGTTACCGCCTGCTCCGTTGATTAAGATATCGCAAGGACCCAGCTTTGCCAGAACTTCTTCGTGAGCAGTCTTTACGCTTTCTGCGTTAGTAACGTCTACGGAAACTGCGATTGCTTCGCCACCCATAGCCTTGATTTCTTCAGCTACTGCTTCAGCCTTGGAAAGGGTTCTTCCAAGTATAGCAACCTTTGCTCCGCACAGTGCCATAGCCTTTGCAAACTCGCTGCAAAGAACTCCCGCGCCGCCTGTAACAACAGCAACTTTGCCTTCCAGATTTGGTTTATAACATAAATTCATAATAGACCTCCGGCATATGCTTGAGCGATTTGGCAAAAGCATATGAAGTTATTAACATCGTAAAATAATTAATCAAATATAAAATGTGTCAAGCCAACAGCAACACCATCTTGGTCACATGATGTAGTTACCCAGTCTGCTGCAGCCTTGACCTGCGCGCAGGCATTTTCCATAGCGATTCCCACACCTGCTGCCTCAATCATAGTCAGATCGTTAAGGCCATCCCCGAAAGAGTATGTATTTTCGCGGGGAACACCCAGATAATCGGCAAGAGCCATAAGCGCCTCACCTTTGTTGGCGTAGCACTGATTGATTTCTACGTTCTGAATGTGGGAACTTGAAACCGCGATATTAGGAAAACGCTTCGGGAGTTCATCAAGAAGCTCAAGTCTCAAGATAGGTTCTTTGGTGAAAAACTGAATTTTCTGCACGTCCTGTCCCCGTTCTATGATGAACGCTTTCAATTCAGTAACAGGCCTTCTCAGTTCGTGGAACATCTTGCGGTAGTGAGCATCGTCTATAGTTTCATCAATTTTTTCTTTGAGGGCTTCTGTCATCCATCCTGCGTTATCCATATAGCAGTCATAAATAACAGGCATGGTATCTAACCATGCCATGATATCCACCGCCTGTGCCCATGGAATTTCGGCTCTGTACAGATTATGGTCATTCACAAGGTCAGCTACGGCCGCACCGTTGATGGTGATGGCATAGTTGATGAAGGAAAGACTGCGGATGCTTTCAGGCATACCGCCATAGAAGCGGCCCGTAGTCGGTACCACTTCGTAACCCATTTGTGCCGCGCGCTCCAGCGCCTTTAAATTAACTTCACTTAATTCTTTGGAAGAATTGAGTAAAGTTCCGTCCAGATCCAGGGCGATGATTCCTTTTATTTTATGCATTGTACTGTCCTGCAGAAGTATTGCCGCCGTGGCCTGTCCAGTTAGTGTGGAAGAACTTGCCTCTTGGCTGGTCGATACGTTCATAAGTGTGAGCACCGAAGTAGTCACGCTGAGCCTGCAGCAGGTTAGCAGGCAGAGTTTCTGTAGTATATCCGTCAAAATAGCTCAGTGCAGAAGAGAATGCCGGCATTGGAATTCCTGCCTTTACTGCGTAAGCAACAACTTCTCTCCATGCAGGAACTAATGATTTGATTGTTTCTGCAAAGTAATCATCAAGGAGCAGATTTTCCAGTTCAGGATTCTTGTCATAAGCTTCCTTAATCTTACCCAGGAATACGCTGCGGATGATGCAGCCGCCTCTCCACATAAGAGCGATTCCGCCGTAGTTAAGGTTCCAGCCGTTAGTTTCAGCAGCAGTTCTCATAAGAGTATAGCCCTGTGCATAGGAAATAATCTTACTTGCGTAAAGAGCCTTTCTGATAGCTTCAATGAAAGCAGCCTTGTCGCCTTCAAATGCAGGGATTTCCTTAGTGAAAACCTTGGAAGCAGTCACTCTCTGGCTCTTCATTGCGGATAAGCATCTTGCAAATACTGCTTCTCCGATGAGTGTCAAAGGAACACCTTCATCCAGAGCTGAGATTGCAGTCCACTTACCTGTACCCTTCTGGCCTGCAGTATCTAAAATATAGTTTACAGTTGTTTCACCGTTTTCATCCTTGTAACCTAAAATGTCACGAGTGATTTCGATAAGGTAACTGTCTAATTCTGTTTCGTTCCATGCAGCGAATACTTCGTGCATTTCTTCAGGAGACATTCCAAGACCATCCTTCATCAGCTGGTAAGCTTCGCAGATGAGCTGCATGTCACCGTATTCAATTCCGTTGTGAACCATCTTTACGAAGTGGCCGGCACCGTTTTCGCCAACCCAGTCACAGCAAGCCTGTCCGTCTTCAACCTTTGCACAGATTGCCTGGAAGATAGGTTTTACATGCGGCCAAGCTTCTACTGAACCGCCGGGCATCATGGAAGGGCCGTTTAAAGCACCTTCTTCACCGCCGGAAACGCCGCAGCCAACATACAGTAAGCCCTTGCTTTCTACGTAAGCAGTTCTTCTGATTGTGTCAGGGAAGTGGCTGTTGCCGCCGTCAATTAAGATGTCGCCTTCTTCAAGATGTGGCAATAACTGTTCGATAAGATCGTCAACTGCCTGTCCTGCCTTAACCATCATCATGATTTTACGAGGCTTTTCCAGGTTTGCAGCCAATTCTTCAAGAGAATAAGTGCCGATGATATTCTTACCGGCAGCTCTGCCTTCAACAAAGTTCTTAACCTTGTCTGAAGTACGGTTGTAAACTGCAACTGTGAATCCTTTGGATTCCATATTCATAACCAGGTTCTCACCCATTACGGCAAGACCTACGAGTCCGATATTTGCTTTATTCATAATTAATTCCTCCGGAAATTATCTCTGTACGCGAGCGGTGCCTGCGTAAATGTCCCAAACCTGTTTTTCGTCTGCAGGTTCAGCATAGTCGTTTAAGCTGCTTGCTGCAAGAACGCCGCTTGCCCATCCGAACTGCAGGCACTTAGCAGGTTCCCAGCCCTGAGTTAAGCCGTAAAGCAGACCGCCTGTGAATCCGTCACCGCCGCCGATTCTGTCCATTACAGGAATTGGACGAGGTTCTTCTACACACCAAGTATCGTCTGCCAGCAGGATTCCGCCCCACAGGTGTTCGTTTGCACTGATTACCTGACGGAGGGTTGTACCGAATACCTTAGCATTGGAGTACTTTTCCTTAACCTGAGTAATCATTTCCTTGAAGCTTTCAATCTTGGACTTTAAGTCCTTGCCGCCTGCTTCAGGACCCTTGAATCCCAGACAAAGCTGGAAGTCTTCTTCGTTGCCAACCAGTACGTCAGCTACAGATGCGATTTCGTGGAACGCAGCTCTCAGTTCTTCTTCTCTGCCCTTCCAGAAAGTAGCTCTGTGATTTAAGTCAAAGCTTACTAAAGTTCCGTGAGCCTTTGCAGCTTTTGCAACATCCAGACAGAACTTAGTTGTTTCTTCACTCATTGCTGCAATAAGTCCGGAGATGTGAAGAATACCAACGCCTTCTTCTCCGAAAATTCTTTCAATATCAAATTCTTCAATGGAAAGAGTTCTTCCTACTTCTCCTGCACGGTCATTCCAAACTCTTGGCGCTCTCAGACCGAAACCGGAGTCAGCGATATTGAACTGATGACGGTAGCCCCATGGGCCGCCCTGTTCTGCATCTACGCCTTCGTAACGGATGTTACGGGAACGCAGTTCACTCTTGATAAAATCTGCAATTGGGCTTCCTTTAACGAACTTTGTCAATACGAGACATTCGTGTCCTAAAGAAGCCGCAACATTTAATACGTTGCTTTCAGCGCTTGTGCACTGCATGATAAAACGATTGCTGTTATGTACAGCCATTCTGTTTTCAGGTGTGATACGCACGCCGATAGAAGTTGGGCATGCAATTGCATAACGATAGTTGCTGCGGAGATTCAGTTCCATTGTAATAATTCCTTTCTGTATACGAAAAATTATTGTCATCTAATTTATTAACATATTTCGACACTTTATTTTACAACATAATCTATTTCAATTCCATTGCATTTTATGCCAAAGAATATTGCAAAAAGGCGCATATAGTTATATACTTTAGAAAAAGGAGAGGAGGATTTGCAAATGCCGCATATTTTTTCACATAAGGGCACAAAAATATACAGTCACCACAGTGTGGATTCCTATCCTGATGCCAATGTTTTCAATATGCACGCCCACGACTGGCTTGAAATATTGTATTGCATTTCCGGCAAAGGAAACTACATTGTAGAAGACAGTATTTACTCCCTGGAGCCGGGAGATATCTTCATTATCCGTCCCGGCGAAATGCACAAATTGCAAATTGATTCATCGAGTGCCTACGAAAGAATTGTCATCCGTTTTTCGCCTGATTTATTTGATGATTACAGTGCAAAAGATGCACTCTTAAAAATTTTTTACGACAGACGTAAAGGTCAGCACAATCGTCATCGGATTGACGATTTAAATATTGTGAAGACGGCATTTTCAAACTACGAGTTTAAGAATATTTATAATATAGAATTAAATCTGCTAGGGCGCCTCATACTGATTTTGACCGCTTTGGAAGGGATATATACCTCCTCTGAGGAGTCTGTTTCTTCAAACATTCAAAGTAAACTGCTCTCTTATGTTGACGAGCATCTTTTCGATAATATTTCCGTCGGTGATATAGCAGAAGCCTTCGGCAAAAGCCGTTCTCAAATCAACAGAATTTTCAGCCGTATGACAGGAAAAAGTCTTTGGGATTACGTTATTACCAAAAGACTTATGGCAGCCCGCACAATGATACAAAGCGGAGAGTCAGCTCACGAAGCCTGCAACGACTGCGGTTTTTCAGACTACTCGGCCTTTTACAGAGCATATAAGGCAAGATTCGGCAACTCTCCTCGTGACGATGCACCAAAGTAATCGAATTGCCACAAACAAAAAAATTTGGTATTATAGATTATTATGGAGGTATTTCCTATGAATAGAATTGTATTAATGGTAATGAAAAATATTGTAAAAGTGCCGGGTATGTATGCCAAACTCTGTCACTACGCAAAACATAATGATGAGTATTCCGAAGCCGAAAAATACGCTCACATCAGACACATTCTCACTTTGGGCGTAAAATCAGGCAATATTGATATGCAGATTTTCGGAGAAGAAAACGTTCCTAAAGAAGGAGGACTTCTTCTCTATAGCAATCACCAGGGGCTTTTCGATGTGGTTGCAGCAGTTGTGGCATGCGAAACTCCTATTTCCGCAGTTTACAAAAAAGAAATTGAAGGGGTTCCTTTCATCAAACAAATCGCCACTTGTCTAAAGGGACTGGCTATGGACAGAAAGAATCCACGTCAATCTCTTGAAGTCATTCAGACAGTGACAAAAGAAGTTATGGCCGGCCGTAGATATATTATCTTCCCTGAAGGTACAAGAAGTAAGCTGGGTAATAAGATGATCGACTTCCACGCAGGAAGCTTCCGCTGCGCGGTTAAAGCAAAATGTCCAATCCAGCCAATTGCAATGGTTGATACATATAAAGTATTTGACCAGAAAAACAGCAAAACTGTCAGCTGCCAGCTTCATTTCCTGCCTGTCATCAAGCCGGAAGAATTCGAAGGCATGAAGGCCGGTGAAGTTGCCGAAATGGTCAAAGCAAGAATTCAGGAAACTTTAGATAAGTACGCGGAGGTTTAACTTTTGATTTTACTCAATGCAACCGATATTTCAAAATCATATACAGCCACTCCGCTCCTTTCAAACCTGTCCTACGCCATCAACGAGGGCGATAAGATAGGTTTGATCGGTGTCAACGGCACAGGCAAATCCACCCTGCTCAGAATCACTGCAGGAACGGAAGATGCAGACAGCGGCAGAATAGTATTGACCGGCGGTGTCCGCATAGGTTATCTGCCTCAATCGCCTGACTACAATCCTGAGGCCACAGTACTTGAGCAAGCCACAAGTTACCTATGGCCGGAAGTCCTTGCCGAGGGGGATTTCAGATGCAAATCTATGCTGTATCAGCTTGGAATCAACGACCTTGAAGCAAAGATGGGTAATTTATCCGGCGGTGAACGCAAACGCGTTGCAATGGCAGGAATTCTGACTAATCCTTGTGACATACTGATTCTCGACGAACCAACTAACCACATAGACAGTGAGACTGTAGTATGGCTTGAAGAATTCCTAGCAAAGTTCCGCGGTGCCATCTTTATGGTAACCCACGACAGATATTTTCTCGACCGTGTTACCAATGTAATATTGGAACTGACTGACGGCAAACTCTATCGTCACGAAGGAAACTATCAGTATTATCTTGAAAGCAAAGCTGCCCGCGAAGAAATGGCAATTGCTGCAGAGCGCAAACGCCGCACCCTTTACAGACGTGAACTGGAATGGATGAGACGCGGTGCACAAGCGAGAACAACCAAGGCTAAGGCAAGAATAGATCGTTTTCATGAACTAGAACAAGGAAAGCTTGTTATCGACGAGTCCACCATAGAGATGTCCTCTGTAGCTTCCCGCCTTGGCAAAAAGGTAATAGATCTCAAAAATGTAAGCAAGGCCTATGATGACAAAACCCTCATCAAGGACTTCACATACACAGTACTTCGAAATGACCGCCTTGGGATTCTTGGAGAAAACGGCAGCGGCAAATCCACAATGCTCAAAATGCTTTGCGGTGAACTGAAGCCGGACAGTGGCACAGTGGAGATAGGTGAAACTGTTAAAATCGGTTATTTCTCACAGGAAAATGAACATATGGACAAATCTCGCCGCCTCATCGAATATGTCTGCGACATTGCCTACAATGTTAAAACCAATGACGGCTATATCAGTGCATCACAGATGCTGGAAAGATTCCTGTTCCCACCTCATATGCATTCTATTCCTGTGGGCAGGCTTTCAGGCGGAGAGCAGCGCCGACTTTATCTGCTGGGAATCCTCATGAGCGCACCGAATGTGCTCCTTTTAGACGAACCGACCAATGACCTTGACATAGACACTCTATGCATTCTTGAAAACTATCTGGACACATTTGCAGGAGCAGTCATTGCCGTATCACACGACAGACATTTTATCGACCGAATTGCGAAACATTGCTTCGTATACGAAGGTGACGGCCGTATAGGTCATTACTTCGGCGGCTATACCGACTGGGCAGAAACTCGCAAGGCGTTAGACGAGGAAAAAGCCGCAAAAACAGAAACGCCGAAAGTTTCTCAGGACACTCGCGGGGAAAAGCAAAAGAAACTGAAATTCTCTTTCAAAGAACAAAGGGAATTCGAAACAATCGACGATGACATCGCCTCTCTCGAAAATGAGATTGCCGGTGTCGATGAAGAAATCAATTCCGCCGGAAGCGATTTCAGTAAACTGCAGAAGCTCACTGCAAGGCGCGATGAACTCCAGACAGCACTGGACGAAAAAATGGAACGATGGGTTTATCTCAACGACCTGGCCGAACAAATTGAAGCACAGAAGAACAATAAATAGCAAATAGCCCCTCCTGAATTAACAGGAGAGGCTATTTTATTTGGAGAAGTGAATATAACAACAAACAATTTTATGTCAGAGATGCAAAAGTCTCATCAGTGCTTACAAGTTTAATTGAATCAAATACATTGTCTTCTGTAATATCAAACTGCAAGTAATAGGTAACACCGCCTTCCAGCTGGTCACCTAATTCATCTGCAAAATACATATAATGTATTCCTTTTGTGTCGTCTGTAACAGCACTGATTCCAAATCCGACTATGTCGAACTGAGTGGTCTTGGACTTGTATGTAAACAAAGACTCTATATTTTCCGCTATTCTTCCTGAACCTCCTGCAGCTTCCAATCTGTAAATTCCTGATGTCTCAGGAGTGAATACAAACCATGTTTCACCCTTTTTCAGATTAGCAGCAAAATCTTCACCTTCTGCAATTTCGATGGCGTCAGCTTTGTTCTCAAGCTGCGGTGCCGTCGGAATTTCTTTTCTTGTTGCAGTATCCAGATACATTGAAGTTATACCATTGTCCGCAAAGTACTGGATTCGGATATAATATGTTGAATTCGCATAAAGCGTACCCGTTTCATCTACCTGGAGAACATAGTTCCTGTTATTGGTTCCGGAACTGATGGTTCCGGGCGTGAAAGTCATCTTGTTCTCATCGATTTTTCCTCTGAAAACCGTAAAATCAATATTATCGGCATCTAAAGGTGAACTCATTTTTGCTCTGAAAACGTAAAAGCCTGTTTCTTCAGGGGTGAATTTGACCCAAATCCCCTCGTCTCCGATTTGAAGTTTGTCGGCAATATCTTCGCCAATTGCGATTTCATCAACCTCTTCTTCCACAATTGTATCGTAATACTTCTGCTCTTCGCTTGGCTCACCACCAAAAATGAAAGGATGGGTTGCACTGTAGTAAGTGCCTCCGCCCACCAAGGCTACCGCAATAACGCCTGCTGCCACTTTAGCCGCAGTTGTTTTGAGCACTGCACCCAGGCCTGTCTTAGCCGCTGCCGCACTTACGCTGCTTGCTGCAGCTTTTGCTGTGCCAACCTGTTCAAGCACCCTTGCAAAGATATTTTCCTGTGCTGCAGCGCCAAAGGCATAAGGCATCGAAATATCGTCCAGCAAGGAAGACAAAAATGGCACAGTGAGAAGACCGTGTAGTCTGACATCGTGTTTCTTTTCAAATTCATTCAGGGAGTCATAGAGATTTTTTCTTGCCGCATTTAAAGTTGCCTTGACCGTATTTTCAGCAATGTCTCTTTCAGCAGCAATCTCTTTTATCTTCATATTCTCAAAATAAAAATCCCAAAGGATTGCTCTCTGTTTTTCAGACAGCCCATTTATTGCGTCCATCAAAATTTGATTTCTTTCCTTAACATCATAATTATCTTCAGGAATCCAGCTGCCGTCTTCCTCCCGAATTGTTTCCATAAAATCATCGGAAAAACCCTCGTCTCCGCTTGCCGAATCATAATCAGTCAGCATTTCTTTATCTGCCTGCTTTGAGTATTCCTTAATATCATCAAGCATCACATTGAACATTATTTTTTTAGTGAATGCGAGAAACTCATCAGGTTCTTCAGCGTTGTGAACGCTTTCCAGGCCCCTCACGAAAGCTTCAACTACCAAATCCTCCGCCGTATAATTGACCAACTTATTGTTTGCAGCCAGGGAAATCGCTCTTTTTTTCAGTTCCGGCCACATAAGTTCCATCATTTTATTGGTAACGGTTTTGTCACCGTCTCTGTATGCTATGACAAGTTGTCCTAATAATTTTTTATCCTCTGTCGTTAAGCTCATGATGTCTCCTTTGTCTGTACATTTCTATCATTTCCTCGATAACTTCTTTGATTATATCATCTGACTTTTCATTTATGAAGTACCCTGTTTCATTATCATCCGCATATTTGTCCCAATCCTCCGGCGAGAACAAAAAATTTTTGAATTGTCGTCGCAGTTGGGCTTCTGTATTTAACTTATTTTTGTATTCGACTTCAAATTCCGCCATAACCTCATCTGTCAGACGGGGATTTTGGAAAACAAAGTCCCCGTACACTTCCAGATATTCTTTCAAATCCGTCCATTTCTTATGATCATTAAGCATATTTGACATATTATTACCCCTTCTCATTAACTTTCTCATTTATGCCTTTAAGAGTTTCTTACACTGTACAATGTTGTAGATGTAATATCCAAAACTTACAACAGTAAAAGCGATAAGTCCTAAAATTGCAATCGGAGCCAATACAGTATCCATTAAAAAAGCTGCCAAAGACAATCCACCCGCAAAAGTGAGTGCCATCATAATAAAGCTTCCTCTGAAGAGTAACATAAATCTTACTATCGGATAGAAGAGCAGTGCGATAAACCAATATGAGTAGTCAAAAACTCCCTCTGTTAAAGAAACTCCCTGAGAACCGCTGATTGCTATCATAATAATTAACATTGTTACAGAGTGACCGATTAACTTCTTTACGTTTGCCTTTAAAACTTCTCTTATTTCCATCTTTTCAAAATTGTTCATTTTTCTACCTCTTTCATTTTATTGTTTTTCTCATCAACTGTGAGTTCTTGGCCTTTACATTACCTAGTAAAACTATTTCAAAAAAGGTTTAGTCAAATTTTGAATTTTTTTAATATTTTTTCAAAAAATAAAAAACTGCTTCTGAGTCAACAGAAACAGTTTTTTCGATTATTTCCTTTCAAGGCTGAATCATATATAATTATACCTCTGCAGCCTGAAAATCCACCTCTCATGCTATTTTCCCTGCTGATTGCACCAAATTTTCATTACAAGACTTACAGGGAGGAATTTTATTGCCCTAACCTGCATTCTTACAGGGAAGCCTAGAATTGAAACCTTCTTGCCCTTTCTAAGATCTTTCATTGCCTGATCGATAACTTCCTGAGAAGTGTAAAGTCTGTCATAATATTTAATTGTATCATCATGAACTGCAGTATCGAAGAATTCAGTCTTAATCCATCCGGGAGCCACTGCCATTACGTGAATACCCTTATCCTTAATTTCAACACCAAGAGCTCTTGAGAAGTTCATAACGAAAGCCTTTGACGAGCCATATACATTGATATAAGGTACAGGCTGCCAGGATGAGTTTGACGCCAGGTTGATAAGCTTACTGCCATTTGGCATATAAGGGATAGTAGCATGGCACATAGCAATGAGGGCTCTTGAATTTAAATCCACGATGTCCATCTGCTTATCCATATCCATTTCTGTGAAAGTTCCAAAGAGTCCAAAACCTGCTGCATTTACCAGCACCTGAACTTCAGGTTTTTCAGATTCCAGAAGTTCTTTATACTGATAAACACTTTCACGTTTCAAAAGGTCCAATGCCAGCGGACGGACTTTAGCACTGCAGTCTTTCTGTAACTCAATCAGTCTTTCTTCACGACGTGCGATTACCCAAATTTCATCGAGCTCATACTCTTTATCAATAGCGAATACGAAATCGCGGCCCATTCCGCTTGATGCACCTGTAATTACTGCAATTTTCATTGTTTTCTCCTTTTTTATAAAATATCTGCTATGTTTTCTTCAAGAGAAACTATATTCATAGCGCCCGTGATTCCTGCGATAATATAGCCGTCTTCATTTATGAACAAAGTAGCCGGAATGGATGATACGCCGTATGTTGCAGCCGCATCCATATCCACATCATAAAACACAGGAAAATTATATCCTTTTTTAGTTACAAAGTCATCTACTTTTTCTACCGTATCTCTGTAGCCATCAGTCATATTTACCATTAAGAAATTCACTTCATCTTTGTACTTTTCATACGCTTTTTCAAATGCAGGAAGTTCCCCAAGACAAGGGTTGCACCAGCTTGCCCAGAAGTTAACCACAATAGGCTTACCTGCATAATCAAAAAGATTTACCTCATTACCATCGGCATCGTAAACTTTAAAATCCAGCATGACAAACTTTTCAGATTCATGGTCTTCTTTTTGCTCTCCGCTCTGTTCCTTAAGCTGCGACGGGTCATAGCTGTTACCCAGATAATCATACAGAAGGGCTGCTCCAACCATTATAATCAAGAAAGCTGCCAGCAAAATTATAGTTTTCTTTTTCATCACCGTTTTCCCCCCCCTTAACTAAGCAACGCAAGAAACTTGCCCATAGCTCCGGTTGCCATCAACAAACCTATAATAATCAGGAATCCTCCGCATAACTTGTTGATAATTTCGTAATGTTTCTTAATCCAGTCGAATGCTCCTTTCAGGTGGTCGATAAGAACAGCACTGATTAAGAACGGTACACCAAGTCCGAGGGAATATGCAAGAAGCATCAGAATCCCCATCACAAAACTTCCCTGTTGAGATGCCAGCATCAATGCTGAACCAAGAAATGCACCTACGCAAGGCGTCCATCCAAGGGCGAATACGAATCCAAACAGCAGTGAAGAGAAAAATCCCAAATCAGAAGTATTCACCTGTCTGCCTGTACCTTTAAAGAATCTTATATTGAACACTCCCATATAACTGAGACCGAATAATATGACGATAGCTCCGCTTACAAGGTTCACTATCAGAGAATATTCTTTCACAAAACTTCCAAGGCTTCCTGCCAATGCCCCCATTGCCACAAACAGCACAGTAAATCCTGACACAAATCCAAGCGCATTAATCACAGTACGCTTTGTCGTCCTCTCACCGCCGCCTGCGAAATATGAAATGTATATGGGCAGCATAGGTAAAAGGCAAGGTGATATAAATGTAACTATTCCTTCAAGAAAAGAGATTATATATTGCATTAGTTCTCCTTCCTACGCGCTCACCGTCTATATTTGCGCCATAACATTCTCAATTCTGTCAAAAGCCTCTTTAAGCTTTTCTCTGCTTACGGTACAGCAGATTCTTATATGACCTTCGCCGCAGCTGCCAAAAGCATTGCCCGGAAGCACAAGTACATGTGCTTCTTTCAAAAGAAACTCCGCAGTTTCTTCTGATGTCATTCCTGTCTGCTTAATGCTTGGGAATAGATAAAAGCTCCCCTTTGGCGGTTCAATTATATGCATGCCTTTAATCTTATTGATACGTCCGGCAGCATAGGTCATACGTGCTTTAAATTCTTCTGTTATCGGAGGCTGAATTTCGTCACAGTGAGCAAGTGCATAAATACCGGCTCTCTGCGAAATAGACGGAGCCGTAAAAACAACATTTTCGTTAATTTGCTGGACTACTTCAATTATGTAATCCTGTGCAATTATATTACCCACACGCCAGCCAGTCATAACAAAGTTTTTTGAAAAACTGTTAATAGTTATTGTTCTTTCTTTCATTCCCTCAAGGCTTGCAAAAGGAACAAATACGTGCTCAAAGCTGAATCCCGTATAGATTTCATCGGAAATCACAATTAAATCGTATTTTTCAGCAATCTGTGCAATCTGCTTCATTGTTTCAAGAGTAAGGCAGCTTCCGCATGGATTATTAGGTGAATTGATTATAATGGCCTTTGTCTTTTCGGTTATGAGGCTTTCCATACGCTCAATGTTCACCTGGAAGTCTTCATCTTCGTAGGTAGGAAGTTCAACAGGAATACCTCTCGCCAATTCTACCTGCTGTGGATAAGGGGTGAAATAAGGTGCCTGAATCAGAACCTCATCACCATCATCAATGATGGCTTCCAAAACAAGATACATGGCAAGACAGCCTGAAGCAGTGACAAAGATTTCTTCATCTGCCACTTCCATACCGTACTTTTTCTTGTAGTATTTTATAATCTCGCTGCGAAGTTCCGGATCTCCTCTGAAATCCGTATATTTTGTATGACCTGCCAGAGCATCTTCAAAAGCTTTTTCTATAATCGGCCTTGGCGTAATCATATCCGGATCCCCCAGACTCAAATCTATTACGTCATCAAAGGCTTTTGCCATAACATCCGACTTACCCATTGCAGTGGATTTATCCTGCCAGTACCTCTTCGCTATAAATTTATGTTCCATAAAAATCTCCTAGAGTTCTTTAAGAAAATCGGCAAATACATCAAGCCCTTCTTTTAAAAGTTTAGAGTCAAAAGCATATCCGATTCTTACAGCGCCTTCCATCTCAAAGGCTTCACCCGGAGTAAACAAAAGACCCTTTTCTTTAATCAGTCTTAAGCAAAGGTCATAGGATGGAATATCTGCATCATAATAAACCAAGGCAGTGGTTCCTGCAACAGGTTTTAAGTAATGTACTCCCGGCGTTTCATTAACCCATTTATCAAGAATCTCTCTGTTTTTGTGAAGAATTTCTCTGTTTCTTTCAAATATTTTTTCCTTGTTTGCTAAAGCAATTGCTGCCAGCTTATCATCAATTACGCCACAGCTGATAGTGTTGTAGTCACGACGTTCCAGAATTTCCTGAACTGCATATTCGTCTCTCGTTGCAACCCAGCCCATACGAAGCCCTGCCAGCGAGAAAATCTTTGACATACTTCCTACTGAAATTCCTTTTTCGTACAGATCAGTAACTGAATACATATATTCACCATCTTCAGATATTCCTCTGTAAACTTCGTCGGAAAGCAGATAAGCATCTACGGATTTTGCCACTTCAACTATCTGCATCATAATTTCTTCAGGAATCCAAGAGCCTGTAGGATTGTTAGGATTGTTTACCGTAATCATTTTAGTGTTTTCATCCACCAATTTCTTTAATTCATCAATATCCGGCAGATATTTATTTTCTTCCGTAAGCTGCAGTATTCTCACTTCGGCACCGATGGCCTCAGGGATTGAGTAATGCTGCTGATATGTTGGCATTACAGAAATCATATTATCTTCAGGGCTTATCAGAGTTTCGAGAACCATTGCATTGGCGCCCGTTGCCCCATGGGTTGGAATTACGTGCTTCGGCTCAATTTTCTTATATAATGAAGCAATTCCGCTCTTAAGTTCCGGCGAGCCGAAAATATGACTGTATGTCAGTCTTGTATCCTTGAGGGACTTGAGATATTGGTCGGCATCATATCCTCCAAGTTCTAAAAGTTCTCCTATAGTAAGTGAGTCTATGCAGGTTTCACCTAAATTGTAAACTGCATCATCTTCGTAGTCATTCATCCATCTTTCAACTTTAAAAGTTTTAATTTTCATTTCAAACCTCCACTTTCCTTATTTTAGAAAAGGCACCCCGAGCCACACCTTATAACGTAATTGCTTACGCCGTACCTACGGTGAGGCTCGGGATGCCTTTTAACCCACACCCGGTGGTGCGGAAGGATTACAATCTTAATTTATTCTATTATATGACTTCATAATGATTGTTGCAATATTTTTTTAACACTGCGTTTTCAATTAAAAGTACCCATTAGCCTCATGTTATGGTATAGTCTCTAATATAAATGGAGGTACAATATGTTCAAAATACTAGAAAACACAGGCACAAAATTTGTTTTTTTCATCTTGGGCGCAATTTTTCTCATTAATGCCATAATTGCCACTTTGACATCTGACACGGGACTTGGGGTAATATGCACCTATGTGACCGGAATACTTTTCTTGCTCTCAGCATCGAATGAAAAATTCCTCAATACCAAAACACTGCATATAGCCAAAATATGTCTTTTTACAATACTGATTCTGCTCCTCGCAGGGGGTACAGTTCTCTATGTCCTTGGTGCAGCTGACAACACAGACTTTGAAGAAGATGCTGTAATAGTCCTTGGAACTACAGTAAAAGGCGACCAGCCCACAAAATCTCTCCAGAACAGACTGGATGCTGCCATCGAATATCACCAAAAGAATCCTCAGGCTTCCATCATTGTCACAGGCGGCCAGGGAACTGACGAAAACGACACAGAAGCATCCGTAATGGCTTCTTATCTTGAAAAAGCCGGTATCCCTAAAGACCTTATAATCAAAGAAGACAAAGCTACAAGCACGGTGGAAAACTTTGAATTATCCAAATCATATTTAAATGAAGGCGACAGAGTCTGCTTCATCAGCAATGATTTTCACATTTACAGAGCCGGAGTTCTTGCAAAAGAAGCCGGTATAGACGATGCCACTCATTACAGTGCAGAAACACCTTTGTTTATGACAATTCCAAACGCTTTCAGAGAATCTATCGTAGTACTTAAAATGTGGTTTATAGACTAAAAAACGCGTCCTCACAGGACGCGTTTTTCTTATAAAATTATCTGAACCGTGAACTGTCCTTTATCGGCACTAAACTGACAGTTGCCGTTCAACTTTTCTACCGTATATCTGATACTCTGGGTTCCATAACCATGGTCTTCATTACAAGATACCGGCATGTCACCGATGAATTTCGGTTTTACTTTGTATGGGTTTCTCATAGAAATCAAGAGTTTTTCATTTTTCTGAATTATTTTCAATTCTATTTTTCTTGGTTTTCCTTCATCAAAGGAAGAAACCTCTTTAATTGCATTCTCCAGACAATTTGATAAAATTGAAGTCATATCCACATCAGAAATTGCTATTTCTGCCGATACCTGCAAGGTATACTGAAAATCTATATTGTTTTCTTCAACATATGATTCATAACAAGAAAGAATCATATTAATATTTTCATTACTGCAATATTTTTTTCTTGTTGTCTTGTCTAAAGATTCAACAACATCATATATATAGTCTCGGGCTTTATCAGTTTCTCCATTATCAATGTATTCAGAAAGCACACTGAGAAAATGTCTCATATCATGTCTGATCAACGCAAGGTCTTTTTCATTTCGTTTTATTGTCTCTATTTCTTTCTTTGAATGTTCAAATTTCATCTGTACGAGACGATTTCTGTTATCAACCTCTTGCCTTTGCTCATATTGCTTAAAATATGTGGCACAAAACACAATGTACAGGATACAGAGCAGCAATGGCGAAAATTCCACAGCAATCATATTTCCTTCATAAAGAAGTTCGGTATATATAGTAACAATATAGTCGAATACATAATAGGCGATAGGTATAATACCAAATGTAATTAACGATTTATCAGGCTTGTTCAGAAGACCTGCAATAGGCTCCGCCACATATTTCAAAATAACAATGAATGTCATCACAAGCGACAATGAGTATATGACATCCTCCGTTACACCTTCCATCCCTAAAGTAATGGCTATAGTCGACATCCAGTTTGCAATCTGACAGCTCATATACGCCGCGGTTACAGATATAGTGGCTGCAAAAATACGTTTTTTAAATGCAATAATAAATAGCAATACGAGGGGTAAATGTGTTATCAATGGATAAATCGCTACAATTTCAGAAAAACCAACAGAATAATACAACGCCCCCTGTAATATTCCATCAATTGCAAAGAATGCGAACAAAATCTGCAGGCTCTTTTTTTCTGCTCTTATATCCAGAAAAAGTGCTGCTGTAAAGATTCCAAAAGAAAGGGTCAATACGTAGCGTATCATTTCAAAAATAAGATCAATCATATCTAATCCCTTTCTTTTCTAAACATATATTCAAAATAAGCGTCTTTAAATGGCTTACCGAAACCTCTTGCAATGGGTACAGATGCTCCTGATTTAGTCACCGCCTCCTGCGAGTTAAAACGGTCAATTTTAGAAAAACCTACAATATAACTGCGATGACATTTGAAAAAACCTTGTTCCAATGTTAAAACATCAAAATAATCAGATATTTTGCCAATGGCTTCGATATTATTGCCGCCATCAACGGTAAAAATAACCTTTCTGTTTTGTGCTTCTATACACTCTATATTATCAATGTATATTTTACGATATCCGGCAACTGTTTTTACAATCAAATGTTCAGGTTCATAATTGACCTGCTGCATACAATCATCAAGAATGCTTTTTATTTTTTCGTATTTTATAGGTTTTAAAAGGTATCCGCTGGCCTTTACGTCATATGATTCTACCGCAAACTCAGGTGCAGATGTAAGGAAAACAATTTTTACAACCGTGCTGTTTTTACGAAGTTCTTTTGCCGCATCTATACCATTTAAGAGAGGCATCATTATATCCAATATTATAATATCCGACGGTGCTGCTTTTTCATGCGTAATCATCGCATCGCCATTATCAAAAGTCTTTATGAGCACAGCAATCCCTGAGTCTTCAGCCCACTGACTCACACAATTTACCGCTTCGCTCTGGCATTGCACATCATCATCGCAAATAGTAATCTTAAGCATTTCCCTTTTCCTTTCAATAATACACTTATATTATACGAAAAGGTGCTCGCGAATTCAATTATTCCAAAATCATTTCGCGACATCAAAACGACATTTGACACATAAAAACCTTTTAATTCAATTAAATGTACTATATTAATAGAAGATTTACATTTCTTTTGTGGAGGCGCCGACAGAGAATGAGTTTTGATTCAGAAAATATAACTCCCGAATTTTCAGCTGCAAATATATCCGCGCAAATGGCTGTCATCGGGCCTAATACGAAAATTATCGGTACCATTAAAACCAAAGATTCCCTTTCTGTCTACGGCAAATTTGAAGGCAACATTGAATCCACTGGTTTTCTTTCCCTCCAGAAAGATTCATTTGTAAAAGGAACCATCAATTGTCACGATGTTTTAATTGCCGGAAAAGTACTAGGCGATATAAACTCAACAGGCAAAGTCGGCTTCACCTCTACAGCAGTAATGAAAGGTAAAATAAGGGCAGCATTTATGTGTTCAGAGTTCGGAGCAAAATTAGAATGCCCTGTTTCATTAAATAATAACGGAGAATAAACATGAGCGTCAAACAGTGGAAGCAAGTGATAACTTTAACTGTAATAGCAATAATTTTGATACTGCTTATACTTGTTATCATTCTTGGAATAAAATTAGCACAATATAAAGACCCTGTGATAGATGAGGCTTTCGCTTCCGAAAATCTACAATCATCATATCAAGACCTTTATCCGGATTTGTATGTAGACGGTGCCTTTGAGTTTAAAGATGTACAAGGTAAAGTCTGCTATCTGACTTTTGATGACGGTCCTAATGTGCAGAATACAACTAAAATTCTTGATACGCTAAAAAAGAATAATGCAAAGGCGACCTTCTTTGTTATATATAGAGAAGGAGCCGATGCCGAAGCCCTATATAAACGTATAGTAAATGAAGGTCATACCATAGCTGTTCATACAGCAAGCCACAATTATAATCAGATTTATTCTTCCGTAGCCGCATATCTGGCTGACTTCGAAAAGATATCTTCTCACATAGAAAAAATCACCGGTGTGAAGCCTGAAATTTTCAGATTCCCCGGTGGCTCAATAAATACATATAATGTGGCCGTATATCACGAAATAATCGCTGAAATGTTAAGGAGAGGCTATACATATTATGACTGGAATGTTTCCAGCGGTGACGCCTCCGCTTCCTGGGTTTCTGTGAAGAACATTACCAATAATGTAGTTTCCGGTTGTTCAAGACAAAACCAGCCTATAGTCCTGATGCATGACGGCGCCGGCCACGGTAATACAGCTGACGCCGTGCCTGAAATAATCAAACAGCTTAAGACACAAGGTTTCAGTTTTGAAGGCCTTGATAAAACAATCAAACCTTTTTGCTTCGGATATTAACACTTTTTCAATCCATTTCAAAATACTTTCATCTAAAAAGCCTCCCGGATTCGGGAGGCTTTTAACATTTCTTTTATATGATATTTTGAATTATAACAGGCTTGCTGCTTCGTGGTCTAAGAACACTTCTACATCTGGGTGTAACTGCAGTACTGAAGCAGGAACTTCTTCAGTTACAGCTCCCTTGATGAATTCACGAACGATTGGAGCCTTTGCCTTACCTGTTGCGATAAGGATAACTTTCTTTGCGTTCATAACAGTCTTAATGCCCATTGTTACTGCATGAGTAGGAACCTCGTCGATGGATTCGAAGAATCTTGCGTTTGCCTGACGAGTTGATTCTGTTAATTCAACCACGTGAGTGATGGAACCAAAAGGTGTTCCCGGTTCATTGAAACCAATGTGTCCATTATTACCGATGCCAAGAAGCTGCATATCAATGCCGCCTGCTGCTTCAATTTCTTTATCATATTCAGCAGCGATTTCAGTGTTGATTCCGCTTGGTACGCGAGTGTTTGCCATATCAATATCGATGTGTTCAAACAGATTCTTATCCATAAAGTATCTGTATGATTGATCGTGTGTTCCGTCAAGTCCTACGTACTCGTCTAAGTTAAAGGATTTTGCCTTTGCGAAGGAAACTTCCCCTGCCTTGTTTAATCTTGCCAGTTCAGCATATAAAAGCAGTGGTGTTGAACCTGTTGCTCCCCCTAAAATTGCATCAGGCTTTTCCTTTAATAATTCTACATATCTCTGTGCAGCCATTTCTGCAACTTTTTCCGGTGTGTCAATGATAATTTTCATTTGTTTTCCTCCCCTGAAGTTTTTTTAACGGAGTTATTATACTACCATCATGTTCGTTGCACAAGTTTTTTTTGCTGGAAATGAACAGGAAAACTTCAAAAATTTACAGAATGCCTACTCACCTACTGCTTTGTTTGTAAGCATAGTTTTAATAAGTTTTGGAAGATTGGCTCTGCCCATTCTCGGAGTTTTTTCTCCCAGTATCAGAACTTTTTTCCGACCCATTATAGGCACAATGGCTTTCCAGATTGGCAGGTCATCGCCGTCCGGATTACCTTTCTTGGCAAAGTTACATAGGTAAGATGTCATTTGGTCGCTAAGTCGGTAATCATTTTCCTCCATAGGTCTCCAGCAGTTTGGCAGCGTGCCGAACCAGTACCAAAGGTCGCTGGAATGCCATGCACCGTTCTCATCTCCAGGAAGCATGCGATCAAATAGCCATACAAAAGTAGGCTCGTTCTTACAACCCCATTTTTTCGCCATTGAGTGAATTACGGGAGGCGCCATATCGTGGCTTGTGGAACCAACCATATACGGAATTACTTTTGGTTTTGCTCCGCTTACAATAAACAGCTCATCCTTCACAGGAAAAGTTGACATTGCACCGCCTTTCACTTCGTTCTTGGCTGCAAGCCACGCTTCGTAAAGCTTTTCCGGTGCAAGATTTCTAAACTGCTGCAGGCTGTCGCAGCCTGTGCGCTTCATCACTTCCCGCCAAAATCCGTAGGATTTTTCTGCAGTTCCTATAAGAAAATTGTTTAATCCGCATCCACTTGACATAACTGCCTTGTGAAAAAGACCATCACTGAGGGGACTGGTGCAGAGATGCTGAACGCTCATCGCTCCCGCACTCTGACCCATAATTGTGATGTTATCCGGATTCCCTCCAAAAGCTGTGATATTGTCGCTGACCCACTTGATTGCCGTCAGCTGATCAAAGAGTCCATAGTTTCCTGTATGCCCTGCCTCTTCTTTTAGCTCAGGTAAGCAGGCAAATCCCCAAGGTCCCAGACGATAATTGATTGTTACCGCTATTACACCTTTAGTTGGCCATACAGGCCCGTCAAAATGTTTCTCAAAGCCGCAGCCGCCGGTGTAACTGCCACCGTGAATATATACAATTACAGGAAGATTATCTCCTCTATTGGCAGTTTCTGGTGTCCAAATGTTCAAAAACAAACAATCTTCGCTGTATGTGTAGGTTTCCCCTTTTCGAAATTCCGTATAATAAAAGTATTTTTTAGGATTTTTTGATTCGTCATAAAAAGCTCTGGCCTGATAAGCACAGTGACCATACTCGGTTGCATCATAAATTCCTTCCCAGCTTTTCACCTGCTTTGGATATTCCCATCTCCCCGCTGTTGCATAGCGGATGCCTTTGTAGGCGATGGTATCCGGGACATTGCAAGATGTGCCTTTTATCTCTCCGCAAGGAGTAGCTATTATTTTCTCCATAAAGTTTCTCCTCTATTTTTGTGCTTTGTAAGCATTAACCTTTGCTCTTGTTTCCGCATCCATATTCCAAAGGAATCTGAAGGCTGCCCATGATCCAATGACGAAAATTCCCGGTAATAAAATTCCCAGGAACTTGATGCCAAAGACTGCCATTGCAGGCTGCACTGCAAGATTTGCATCATATCCAAACCACCCCAGCATCAGAATCGCTGCAGAGTTTCCTATTGTCTGTCCTACTCTGCGGGATAAATTGAATGTTCCGTATATAGAGCCTTCTGTGCGCTTGCCTGTAAGCATCTCGTTATAATCGATGGCTTCACCTACCAGACCCCACTGCATATAAATGGAAATACTCGCAAGACCCATAGCAACTCCGCTCCAGATTACGTGAACCCAAGGATTTACTTTCGTAACCATATGCAGTGCAAATAAGGACACATACAGAAGCGAGCCTGCCAAAAGACAATTTCTGATCATATTTTCCAGTCCGAACTTCTTGGCCAACTTAGAGCCAAAAGCGAATATAACAAGCATGAACGGCGCAGAAACAATTGTAGCGTATGTAATGAATCCCAGATCTCCCAGCACCGTTGAATACAGGTAGTTGTTCATGGTGTTGCCAACGTACTGCATCATACAGATGAACAGTCCGTGCATACAAAGCGCTTGGAAAGGTCTGTTGATTTTAAACACATTAAGAATATCTGTCATTTTGACGCTTTGCGCCTGTTCTGCAGATGTCGGTGTTATGTTACGTTCCTCTGTCAGTTTATAATGCATAAAGCACATTACAAACCCGATTACGGCGCATATTACTGATCCGATGGCATAACCTGTCGCATTGGTTTGTCCATACATCTTAATCATCTGCGGCATAATAACCATCGGCAGCATATTTCCCACTCCGGAACCTATTCCTCTTGCTGCTGAAAGTGATGCACGCTCTGCGTCATCATTAGCCATTGCTGACAGCAGCGAGCCCATTGGAATGTTAAACATAGTATATGATAATTCGTAAATAATTTTCAGTCCAAAGAGACACCCTACCAGTGCCAGCCCATCAAAGAACTGCGGCACTGACCACAATGCGATAAAGGTCACGCAAACAAGCGGTGTTGAACGCAGCAGCCACGGACGGAATTTGCCCTTTGGATTTTTGTTTTTTGCAAAATGCTGGTCCATCAGTGCCCCCATCATAGGGTCATTGATGAAGTCCCATACGTTCCACACCAGCAACAGTGTCGCTAAAAGTGTAGTATCTATTTTGAGTGCATCGGTACAGTACATGGCAAAAGTGCTTCCCATCAGCGCGAAGGTCATGCATCCACCCGCATCGCCAAGACCGTATCCAAATTTGTGTTTCATAGTCAGTTTCCCTGTTGATTTTGAATTCATAACAAACCTCTCAATTATTAAATCTGCAATTGCTGTTCTTTTTTTGGTTCGGCCGGCAATTCCATACCGCAGTACGGGCAATAGTGATAGGAAACCCTCTGGTTTGAATCAACCATAGCTTCTTGAAGCGTTATAACGTGTTTTGACTTTTCTAATTCCTCAAGTCGCTTCAGTTCATTTGCTTGTTCTATAAACCCCGCAGAAAGAATACCTGTTGGAATCGCCACCATACCAACGCCCAGAAATGTAAGCACTATTCCACAAATTTTTCCTGCTATTGTTATTGGAACAATGTCCCCATACCCTACAGTAAGCAATGTATTAACTGCCCACCAAAGCCCGGAAAAGGCATTGCTAAAAGCCCCAGGCTGCGCTTCGTGCTCAAGATTATACATTAAAAGCGATGCCGTCATCATTAAAATCATAACTATGAAGCACGACGATAATAATTGACCTTTTTTCTTTTCGAGTACTTCGGCGATAACCCTCATAGGATCCGTATAGTGATGCACGCGAAATACTCTTAAAATTCTAATAATTCTAAACATTCTAAGCATACCTGCACCCATCGGAATGAAAAGGGGTATACAAGACAAAAGGTCTACAATTCCAATCCATGAAAAAATATATTTTAGTCTGGCTCTTTTGGGAGTCTTAGTTGGATAAAGTTCATCAGCCGTCCAAATTCGCAGCACATAGTCTATAGCAAAAAAACCAAGTGAAATATATTCCAGTGCCTTGAGCACACCAAACCACTCTTTCATCTGCGGAAAAGTTTCCAATATTGCAATCACAACCGTCAGTAATATAAACCCAATTAGAGTGAAATCATAGGCTCTGCTTGGACCATCATGTAAGTTTCCTACTTGTATTATTGTATGAACGCGATGTTTACTGTATTTTTTCATTTTATTTCCACCTTGTAAAAGTTGTTTTCTATATTATACATTATATTATACACTTTTTATAGACATTATGTTTCATCAAAAAAATAGGAACACCCCGGCGGACCTAAGGGTCCCTCGCCGGGGCTGTTTATGATTTATTTATTAGGAGCTTATGGTTTGGGTTGGTTTATGGTCTTATAATACCAATGAGTTCTGAAGAAAAAGTGAAGATATTTCTAAAGAATTCTGAAGGTTTGAGGAATTTAAAGCAAATTCCAGGTCAAAATTTCGGAATAAGAAATCTCACCCGTAAAATTGTCCACCTTGTCCTTGTAATGAACTGCTCCCAGTTTTGTATAAAGAGTTCTGGCATTATCATTTCCTTTAACCAGACATACTGCCATCTGTCCGTAGTTCTCTTCTTTGCCTACAGCGTAGATGTGCCTGATAATGGTACTGCCTATTCCCTGTCCTTGACACGATTCATCTACGTGCAAAGACTCAATATAGATGCAGTCATCAATTCTATGATATGGCTTGAATGCGCCAAATCCCAGAACCTTTTCCTTCTCCGAAACTGCCACAAAAATTCCGTGGCGAGGTTCTTTGATATAGTTGTTCCAGCGTTCTCCGACAGATTCCTCTGTCAAAGAGTCCAGATATTCCTGATTAAGCAATCCTTTGTAAGTCTTATGCCAGCTCTTGATGTACAGTTTTGCAATCTGTTCTATATCCACTGCACCGGCAAGGCGAATATTGTACTCAATTGCAGCCATAATTGCCACCTTTATTAATTAAAAAGTTGTTTCCTTATCCAGCGGATAAATGGGATGTTTCAGATTATTATACGTCAACTGATTGAAATTAGCAGTGTGTATTCCAGGTGGGTCAGCAGTTACTATTGCTTTAGCACGAGGCTGGAAAAACGCTCTGAAATGAGCACTGGATTTAACACCTACTATGCGGTATTGTTCCACATCAGCTCCAACAACCATAAACGGACGGTCGTCAAAAGTCTGTTGCGGCAGTTTTTCAGCAACAATTACTTCTACATTTCCAATACGCAGGCGGGCAGTTTTACCGTAATAAACAGGCAACCCTTTGTACATAGGAGAAGTATAAACAGCATGGCCGTCGCTGAGTGCAATAACCTTTGCATTTTCAAGAGCAATTGGTTCTCCGTGTATATTATCAGTCTTGCCGCCCAGCAGTCCTGATATGGTTGCACCCACTCCCGCCGCATGAGCTTTGAGGGCGATTTCTTCGTCATGGATATAGCCCAAAATTGCACCTTCCAAATCACGGCGCAGGAATTCCCTTAGCAGATGAGTTCCATCCCCCGGAGTTCCTCCTCCCGGATTATCGGAAGTTTCGTTTATTACCACGTACCCTTCGCCTTCTTTTGCAAGTTCCACCAAGGCTTCATCCACTGCCTCTTCAGCACTGAGACATATCGGATCCAGCTCATATCTGTTTTCCCAAACCCAATGTGCCAGCTCATCTGCTGCTTCCTGGGCACCCTTTTCTGCTACAACAACAATGGAAGCACCTGCACATGGTACGTCTCCATAAGGGAACCCATGGAATAAAGTTGCATCAAGAAGTCCCTTTTCTTTGGCATAGGCTGCCACATGTTCTGTAAATCTTTGCATAGGCATCTTGAAAGTTGAGCCTACAGCACAGGCAATCAGCAGAGGAATTTTGCATAAAGCAGTCTCTGGCTTTGATTCACCTCTCAGTATGCGAATCAACGTTTTCATTGCCAGATAACCCGCCTCAGCCTGATCCACATGAGGATACTGCTTAATACCAAAAAGACCATCTGAAAGGCGAACCATATCCTCAGAGATATTTCCGTGGAGGTCTAAAGATACGGTAATCGGCATATCACTGCCCACAATCTTACGGATTTCTTTTAACGTGTATGCTTCTAAATCATCTATACCTTCGGCAACACCGGCACCGTGCAAGCCAAGGCAAATGCCGTCAAGCTCGTCTTTGTGCTTTTCTACATAGCTGAGCAGAGTACCAACCGCGTAGTCTAAGGCTTCTTTAGTGATGAGAGGACCCGCATTAAAGAGCACAACTGTAGGAATCAGTTCCACACCTTCCTCACGTCCGGCTTTAATCATACCACCCGGATAATCGGGCGCACCATCATATACGCGAAAAATATCCTCACCGACAGTCCAGCCGCTTTGTGCCCAGCGTTCAAAGTTTCCTTCGTCAGAAGCGAAGGTATTTGTCTCATGGCCTAACATACCGAATAGAATTTTCATAGATGTCACTTCCTTATTTGTCAATTAAAGAACGATAAATGCACAGTTTGTAGCAGGAATCTGGATTTCTCCTGATACCTTTACAGGTTCCAGGGAAGGGAGCTGGTCGTCTTCACCAAGCACCAGTACCTTGCCGTTTAAAGTCATATTTCTTGAACGAAGTTTTTCTTCTCCTGCAAGCAGATAGAGTTCTGCTTCCTTTGGAAGATTTACAGTAGTTGTTTCATTAGAATTGTTTACAATCAAGTATGCAACACCCTCTTTGCCGTCTCTGCGAGAATGAGCATATACATGAGAACCTTCTTCTCTGCTGCCGGCATCATAAACTGTAGTACCCATGATGCGGTTCCAAAGCAGTACTGCGAAATAATTTGGTCTTGGAACAAAAGTACCATGCTTTAAGTAGCCATAATCAGAAGAAGCTAATGTGTTATGGAAAATGATGCCGTCTGTTACGGTTGCAAATTCACCCAGTTCGTTTAATGTACGAGGGACATCTGCATATGTTGATGCCCATGTGTTGCCGCCGCAACCGGCATCGCCTGATTCAGTTACCCACATCTGTCCGCCCGGAACGTATTTATCACGTTTTGGAACATACTGTCTTGCACAGTGAGCAGGCACTCCCAGATACTTTTCTGTAAGAATAGCTTCAAATGGCCAATGTCCGCCCATAGCTGCACCACGTTCTGAAACTCCGTTATAATAATGGTAGCTGAATACATCCATCTTTGTCTTGTATTCACCCAGTAAGTCTTCAGTAGTAACCATTTCGAAACCTGCTGCCATACCGCCGCCGGCACCGTCCATACCTACGCCGAACATGTCGATATCGCCTACGGTACAAGGTCCTACAAATAAGCAGTCAGGATATTCTTCTTTTATCCAAGCGCCAAAGGCATCGTGGTCACGCGCATGGTCTGCTGCTGTGTAGCCCTGTGGCAGACCGGAAAGAGCGATTAAGTTTGGTTCGTTTGTAAATTCCACAGCATTAACAGGCACACCGTACTCAATGCTGTAATCCATAAGCATCTTAGCCTGTGTGTTATCCCATGGTTCGTCCTTGCTATGGTTTCCGGGACAGTTGGCAAAGGAAACCAAAAGCTTTCCGTCTATAGCTCTTACAAAATCCAGAAGGTTTGTCCATTGTTGCTTTGTTAAGAGATTCTGGTAGCCTTCCGGAACCTGTCCGTTAGTGTGTCCGTCAAAGTCGTAATATGTCTTGTTTGCCCATGTTCCGGAAACTCTTACCCATGCTGTGCCCAGCTCTTTTGCCAGTTTAATAAGTCTAGGGTTAGTTGTGTCGATTGGGTCATACCACTGCTGCAGATTTCCCATGTTTGACCAATCTTTTATAACCGGAAATTCTTCAGTGCCGTCGACCTGTGCATCTGTATAGGCCTTCCAGAAAGTACCGCCTGTTACTTCTGTCATTTCTACATTGTAGGATACCAGGCGTTTGTCTATTTGACGTAATTCATTTAATTCAGTTGAAAGTGTAACAAATTTTCCCATGATAATCTTTCTCCTATATTTTCATATTGTTGCCCTTATTATAGCAGAGAACTGCATTAATTGCACCCGCCATATTACAAAGCTTTCTCAGGGCAGGCTTTGACGCATTCAAAGCACAAAATACAATCAGTTCCGTTTCGGCGGTTTCTCGAATTGTCCGTCATATCCACATCCATCGGACAGACTTTTTTGCATTTTCCGCATGATATGCATTTGCTCGTATCGCACTTTATCCGAAGCAGTGAAAAGTAACTCATCGGTTTCATAAACACTGTAACCGGACAGATGTATTTGCAGAATGCACGGTTATCCTTTAACATAATGGCCAGCACAATCCCCGTTACATAATATGCAACATTACCGGTTATGAATGCCCAAAACATTATTTTTTCAATATTTGCAACCTGCGCCAAGAAAAGTGAAGAAACAAACACCAGCGAAATAACAAAAGTGACGTATCTGATCCATACCCATTTCTTACGAGGATATGATGGTGTCTTGTATGGCAAGAAATCCAGCACCATGGCGGTCCAGCAAGCATAGCCGCACCAACCCCTTCCAAAAACTAAAGGGCCGAATATCTTAGCTACTGCATAATGAATGGTAGCTGCCTCAAAGACTCCGGTAAACAAATAGTACCAAAATCCCTCAATCTGCATATTTTCATTGCAGATCACGCCCAGATAAATCAGCATATATGTACCTACCAGGACTTGTGTAACCCGCCTTGCATTTTTGTATTCTCCGATAAATAATGCCAAACCTATTGCAAGGGCAAAGCCTATGTAACTAAAGTTTAACAGATAAAACACATTGTCTTTTGCCAGCCAGAGCACTATTGCAATCGTTTCAAATATTACAAGCATCGTGATTGACATAGTATATTTCTTCACTGTAGTTCTTCTCCTTAAATGATACTATTTTCTAAAGTATACAACATTTTCCTGTAACGAAAAAAGGCTTTTGTTGGAGTTTCGCACTTGTTTTGCGAAACTCCCAAAAGCCTTTGGGTTCATTGTTTATGATTGTCAAACACGAGGACTTACTGCAAAAGCAGATGCGTCCGTCCTATTCCCACTCTTTTTTGGTTTCTTCTTTAGCTTATTTGCACCCTATATTGTATTTTAAAAGGCGATTTTAACATCGATTTTCCGCCCATTGTTTTGCTTGTCGAAATTTTTGTTGCAGAAAAAGTTGCAAATTTGCTTACAGAATAGTGCCAAGTGGTTCAAATCACCGAAAACAATAACTTCCACGAAATGTTTTACTTCTACTCTTCTTATGCCACTGCGTTCGCATTTATCTGATCTATTACCTTACGTATACCCATCCATACATTAATGTCCTGGAACAGTTCTACTACGCTTCCCTTGTCGGTGAATGGTGATTCTTGAAGTACTGACAGGTCTTTCATCATGCCATTGTGAACAATGTATTCAACGATCTGGTTAACAAAATATATCTGTCTACTGTCAAGATTTGTTTCATCTAAGAATTCAGAGAAAGCCTCCTTAGCTGCATTCATATCAAGGCCTACTATTTCACGAACAAATTCGCCCAGTGGCTTTTCACCAATCTCTTTCTCGTAATCTTCTTTTGAACCCACTTCGCCCCAAAGAATGCCCTCAAGGGTTTTAACATCCAGTTCTGTGAGGGGTTTATTAGTCTTCAGTTTTGCGATTACTAAATGGTCCTGATGCTGTCTTACATAGAATTCAGCTTTCGCCTTATAATTCTTCAGCTCATCATTTTCAAGTTCAGACTCTCTCCACTCTGACGATAGAATATCATCATCAAAGTGAGTATCATAAATAATCTTAGGACCTTTTGGAATGTATTTCATCAAATGACGAAGTTCTGTTCTTATATGTTCAAAATCATTTATGTCTGCATTGTCAACATAATTAGTTTCTATTATGTTTTTGATCAGGTCAGATTTAGCCTGAATTTCTGGTATGTTTGCAACGCCTGCAACTGCAGTCACACGCTTTAATAAATCATTTCTTGCACGATTATTTTTGTGCCCGGCAAGATAGGCAAGCTCAATTGCATATACCAAAGCGTCAAATCTGACAGCAGAAATCTCATCTTCTTCCGGAAGAATCAGCGGTGCAAGTTCTTCTCTGACCACTAATGTATCTTCATACGTCAACGCATCATAGTTCGTGTCATGCGAATACATGTCCACATATTTCAGATGTTGTCTTACAGCAAAGTTTTCTCTGTTCAATCTACTTACGTTTTCAACAAGAATATTTACAAGATCCTTCCTGTATGAAATCAAGTAATCTGTCTGATAATGAATATCCTGAAGCTTGTACGCCATCTGGAACCTTAAGTTGAATATTGCACCCTGAAGCGCAATCATATTAGCAGTAGCCTTGCCTTTATTCATTCTGAAAAACTCGAAGTTACCACAGAAATCAAAGATGTAGAACTTATCTTTGTTTTCCCCATCAATAAGACCTTCACAAAGTCTTGTCCCTCTGCCTATCATCTGCCAGAATTTTGCTTTACTCATTACCTTCTTAAAGAATACCAAATTGACCACTTCCGGCACATCGATTCCAGTATCCAGCATATCAACAGATATTGCTATCTGTGGTAACTTTGCAGGATCCGAAAACTCATCAATCGCACTCTGTGCATATGTCATGTAGTTATCGATAACCCTTGCAAAACCAGGAAGCTGCGGATATTCCTTATTGAATACCTCGAGAATTTTTTCTGCATGATCATGATTCTTTGCAAAGATAATTGTCTTTCCTACACGTTCTCCGTAATCAATGCGAATGCCTTCTGTCATCAGAATATGAAGCACATGCTTTATAGTGTCAACATTGAATATCCAAGTGTTGAGCGCTGAAGATTCTATTCTTTCCGGAAGTTTTCCGTCTTCATCTTCGAAAGTGTTTTCGTATTCTTCCTTTTCTTCTTCTGTCAGATCTTCGTATGCAATGCCCTGCTCAATAAATTTAAGCTTGGTTTCTACTGAAAGATAGTCAACCAGATAACCATCTTTTACAGCCTGTGCCAGCTCATAACCATAAGTAGGAACACCATTTTCAAGTTCGAAAATCTCATAAGTATTTTTATCGATTTCGTCCTTTGGTGTCGCTGTCAAACCAACCAGCGGAGCATCAAAGTAATTAAAGATGTCCTTATATTTGTTGTAAATCGATCTGTGCGCTTCATCGCATATAATCAGGTCGAAATGCCCGCATGTAAACAGCTTACCCTGATTATCCTGTACAGAATCAATGCAGTTCATCATTGTCTGGTAAGTTGAAAACACGCAATGTGCATTATAGTTATCCTTTTCTTCGCAGAGATTCGTAACAGAAAGATCCGGCAGCAAGTTCGCAAAGCTTCTCTTAGCCTGTGTAACCAGAGAGTTTCTGTCTGCAAGAAACAGGACATTCTTTATCCATCCGGCATTAAGCAGCACATCCGTTAAAGCAATTACTGTTCTAGTCTTGCCTGAACCAGTGGCCATTACAAGCAGTGCCTTCCTGCGGTTCTTTTTATCAAAGTTCTCACACACCGCTCTTATTGCAGCTTCCTGATAATATCTGCCTGCAATATCCTTCTTTACATCAATAAATGCCAGACTGTTCTTTGTTGACTGAAGGTTAAACAGCTTTTCCAGGTCTCTTTTAGAATAAATGGCTGCAATCCTTCTTTCAGGATACTGGTTATCTACAATGCGGGTTTCAAAGCCATTAGTTAGGAATATAACCGGTCTTCTTCCACACTGTTTTTCAATTATATCCGCATACAGTTTCGCCTGTTGTCTGCCTTTTGCAACATCTACACAAGTCCTTTTAGCTTCTATTACTGCAAGCGGTTTGTGTGCATCATCGTACAAAACATAATCTGCAAATCCCACTTCGGACTTGTTTGGCATTCCCGGAAGTTCAACTTCATTAAGCCAGTTGCTTCCCTCCTGCCATCCTGAATCCTGAAGCATTGTATCTATATATATCTTTCTTGTCTTATATTCTGATAAATCAAGCGGCTTTGGATTGTATGTCTCCTGCTGTTTTTCTCTCTTGCCTGTCAGTTCTTCCCTGAGTGCTTTGTTTTCGGCCATCAGAGTTTTTAAATCAAGCTCTAGCTGTGCAGTCGCATCTCCTTTTGCAGGTTCTGAAGCCGATAGCAGTTTTTCATCAAACTCAGTTTCGATATAGTTCTCTGCATAGCAATATGCCACAAAATCCAGGAAGATGTGTAAATTTTTCAGGCATAACTCCGCCTGATCATAAGTTATCTTCTTGTTTGTATGTGCTGCATTATTACCAATTCGTCTTATGAGGTCAAGTCTTCTCCAAATATCCATGCCAACAATTTCTCGGAAGTCTTCGTTATTCATAAGACTTAGAAGGTTGTCCTGATATGGCATTTCAAGAGAAGCATCAACAGAATACATCCACTTGACCGCAAATTCCATTGCACGTCTGCAGTTAATCGCACTGGCTTCTGTATCAATGCTTATTATCCTCTCAGCTGAAATCGCCACATTGGCAAAAGCTTCGAACTGTTTTTCATTTGTTAAGAAGTCAAAATTACTCATAGTATACCTCTTAATTATCTATCTTTTTTTATTGGGATTCTTTTTCGTATTATTACCTAGCCCACCAATAGCATTAGCACATAATTGTGTTAACGGCTCTCCTATAGCAGCTTTATAGTTGAATCCTAATAGCTGCATAGTTTTCAGAGTGTCAACACTAATCAAGTCTTTTAATGCTTGTAAGCTATCAGTATCTAATTCTGGAGAAAACTTTTTTAGTATATCTAACACTCTAGTCGCTGTAGCATTCAAATTTTGAATATCCTCGTCACTGATTACTATTCTGTCTAATTCAGATTTGTATGCCTGAGCTAGACGCACAGCTTCATCTCTCTCTGATAAAAGTTCGTTTATGATTTCATCATATGTATTTCGAACCTTTTCAGTATTCTTTTCATTTTTAACCGCTTTAACTTTGTTAGCAACTGCAGTTGCCGTTCCTTTCACTGCCAATTCAGTTAATGCAACACCCATTTCAACTATCGGTTGTGTATAATATGTCTCCATAATCCCTCCTATGTTCTGAAACTTCACCTTATTTCTACAGAATTAATATTTGTCAAATCCATCCTTTACACCCTTACCCGAAATATTTCTGCATTAATGAATCCATTAAAATTTGTGTTTCATCTAACGACTGTTGCACTTTAACTTTCAATTTGTCGATGTGATGCACAAAGCTCTCAAATTCACGTTGCTCATTTATTTCAGGTGCAATAACCTTAAGTTCGCTTAAAATTTTCAGATTAATATTCTTTTGTGCTGACTCAGGAGCCTGTGCTTCTAATATAGCCTGGAAGAAAGTAAACCAATAATGTACAAAAACTTCATTTGTTCTTTCATTTGCTTTGAATCCCACTACACTATCAGGAAAACATGCATCAAAAGTCAGAATAGATGTTTTTGCAATATTCGCTGCAATAGTTATGCATAATGTTCCTGTAGGCCACATCTTACTTTGCTTCAGTCCCAGTTCTGAATATGTGTTCTCATACTCACATATATACAAACTAGCATTGGCTACTTCACCAGTCTGAATAAGTGGATATCTCCCGCCCAAAAGTTCTGGAGCATTTCTTGGTCTGTGCTTTGAAACACCTCGTCCAAATTCGCCTAATTCAGGTAAAGTCATTTCCTTTAATCCTTTTGAATTACTCACAGGATCTCCAAACATCTCAACAAATCGGGCTTTGATAAGATCGTCTAGTTGACACAATTCTTGTTGACGCAATGAGATAACAGATTCTATACACCGTAACTGCTTTATAATTGTAGTACGTTCAAATTCTGTTTTCATATCTATTTCTAAATTTCCTATATCCGATAAACTTATAGATGGATATGCTGTATCTTTTACCAATCTATTCGGCCTATGGAAATTAAAATAAAATCGCAAATACTCAGATACATCATCGTTAGGAGTAATACAAGCAAGATGACTTACGACATGTGCCTCTTGTGGTAATACATATACAAATCCTTTCATGCAAGACATTCCACTTTTAGCAAAAAGTATCGTTCCTTTAGGGTATAGTTTTAATTTATGTTTTTGGGCTACTTCTTTTGATACTTGTTGAATATTATTAATGTCCTTTCCATCTAGCAGTTCCTGAAGATTCCCTGCTTTTACAAAGGGGATCCCTTTATTACAATAATTCTCATCACCTTGAGGCGCACCTTGTCCAGCGCCTATTGTAGCAATATCTTTTAGTAATTGTTTCATTCTACATCCCTACAAATCCGAATTTATAGTTGCAATAACTTCTCCAATTCATCCATTTCCTTACTGATTTCTATTTCCAATTCTCGAATATTGGTCATAATTTCAAGCGTCGATGGATATTCTACCGGCACATACTCAATTTCTTTATACTTATTAATTGATAGATCATAATCATTTTCTTTGATTTCGTCTTTCGTTACAAAGAATGATTTTTCTGTACGTGCTCTATCTGACTCTTTATCTCTGTTCCTGAATCTTTCAATGATATCAGGAATGTCATTTTCATTTACTGGTGAACGTTTATCATCAAGACTTAGGCCATCTGCCTGCATATCGTAGAACCATATATTATCAGTTCCACCATGACCTGTTTTAGTAAAAATCAGGATAGCTGTTGATACACCGGCGTATGGCTTGAACACACCTGACGGCATTGATATTACAGCTTCAAGTCTGTTCTCTTCAACAATCTGCTTTCTAATATCTTTGTGAGCCTTTGATGATCCAAAGAGCACCCCGTCCGGAACAATGCATGCGCAGCTTCCTCCCACTTTAAGCATTTTGATGAACAACGCCAGGAACAGTAATTCCGTCTTTTTCGTCTTGCACATTTTTAACAAGTCTGGTGTAACGGAGTCATAATCCAAACTCCCCTTAAAAGGCGGATTAGCAAGGATAAGTGAATACTTATCTCTGTCCGTATTCTGATCAGATAAACTATCTCTGTATTCAATGAAAGGATTCTCTATACCATGAGTCATCATATTCATCGCACCAATACGCAGCATTGTTCTGTCCATATCAAAGCCATGGAACATACTACTCATGTAATGATCCTTCTTAGCTTTATTATAAAAGATTTCTTCTTTCTTAGTTTCTTTTAGATACTCTGCCGCAGATACAAGGAATCCTGATGTTCCGCAAGCAGGGTCGCATATAACATCATCTGCCTTTGGATCCATCAGTTCAACCATCATTCTAATAATGTGACGCGGTGTTCTAAACTGCCCATTTCTTCCAGCTGATGCAATCTTGGATAGAAGATACTCATATACATCTCCTCTGATATCCATCCCTTTTACTTCTTTCATTGATCTATAGATTTCATCAAGACTGTCAACCACCTTAGAAAGTACGAGCGGAGTCGGAAGCTTAAAGATCGCATCGCCCATATATTTTGAATATGCACTCTCCTTATTCCCGTGAAGTTCTTTAATAAACGGGAATACCCATTCCTGCATAATGGAATACATCTTTGCTGCAGGCATATCACGGAACACTGACCACTTTAACTGGTTACCATCAATAGTTCTTCCTCCAATTTCAACTTCATCTGAAAAAATACTCTTATACGGTAAGCCTAGCATTGCACTTTCCTTTGCTCTGGTATTATCCGTATCGTCTAAATCGTGAATAAACATAAGATATGTGATTTGTTCAATTACTTCTAATGGATTCACTAATCCGCCTGCTGCGAATATATTCCAAAGTCCATCAATTCTGTTTTTTAGTTCTCCAGTAATCATTTACTCGTCCTCTCTGTTCCAAATATATGAAGTATAGCGTCCGCCTCCGACTTTGATTATCTCGTTTGATTCCTGTAAGTTTACAAGTGTTCTTTCGATTGTAGTCTTACTTATATCAGGACACACTTCTATAATTTCTTTTTTAGTTATCTTGCCTATCTTATTCTTTATCACTTCTCTGATACGATCTGGTTTGGACAGATCTTTTGTAATAAGCACATTGACTCTTTCAGAGAATTCTCTATACGCATTTAAAATTATTCCCAGCGTATACTCAACAAACGGCTTATAATCATTTTCTTCATCGTACCAGTTTAATGAACTTTCCTGTAAAGAATCATAGTAAGTGTCTTTTGTCTTCTCTATAATTTTTTCCAAACTGATATATTTACCAACTATATATCCGGATTTATAAAGCAGCAATAATGTAAGTAATCTGCTCATTCTTCCATTACCATCACCGAACGGATGTATGCATAAAAAATCCAGGACAAACACAGGGATAATCAGTAACGGATCAATCTTTTTATCATTGATTGCTCGTTCATATGCATCACACAATTTCTGTATTGAATCTGCAGTCTCCCATGCAGGTACTGGTCTGAATCTGACCTTTTTATTTCCTGCAGAATCTGTTTCCTCAATGATATTGTCTGTTGTTTTGTACTTGCCGCCACTCTCACTGCCACCAAATTTATATAAATCCCTGTGGAGCTGAAGAATAATTGATGATTTGACCGGTATATGTTCATAATTGTCATGTATTGTATTCAACACATCCCTGTATCCTGCAATTTCCTCTTCACTTCTAGTCCTAGGCGTTGTTTTATCCATTACAATTTGTCTAAGTCTCTCATCGGAAGTGTAAATACCTTCAATCTTGTTTGACGCCTCAGTACTCTGTATTCTGGCTATCTCCACGAGTTCAGCAAGTGCATCAGGATTAGCCTCTATAAACAAGTTCTGTTCACCCTTATATTCATGAATCTGCGTCAGCATATATATTATATTTTTTGTAAATAAATGTTCCCATTTTTCAAAATTATAATTACGCATAATCTCCCCATCCTTATCATTTCTAATTGTATTATACAAAACAACTCTGTCATTATCAACATCAATTCAGTCATTTTCGCCAAAAAGACTGAATTGAATTTTAATTGACGGAATTAACACAACATATATAATTCCCATTTTCAATAAAAAAAGCAATCTTGCATTTAGCAAAACTGCTTTATAAACTCTTAGTAAAAGTCGCTATTGACTCTATTCGCACAAACCTTTTTGCACCATTTCATCTGTTGTAAAAGTTTTTTTAGTGATAATCGTTGCAAAATCGTTGCAACAGACATTTTCAAAAAATACAAAAGCCCGAAATCCTTGATATTACAGGGTTTCGGGCATATGATAGCCTTTAGGGTCTATTCCCACTCGCCAGATTAAATCCATTTCTAAACTTTTCTGTTTAGAGAATATAATACGTGGTGGTTTTATTTGATACCAATTATACTCATCCTACGGTCTATACGGATTTTTGCTATCAAAAATCTATCACCGCAGAATATCACTGATCACTCTTGAGACCGGTGTACGGCTGGTTTGCATGTATTATAGCACAACGACATCGTTATTTCAATCGATCTTGAAAAAATATGGACCGCAATATTCTTCGTGAGGTTTGATATAGGTCCATCTGTTTGCTGGATCGAAAAAATACATATCCGAGAGGTTTAGTGGACTGTTTTCACGCAATGCTTCTATATCTGCAGCGGTAAGCATATGTGCATTTTTGATTAGAAATGCCTGATCTGAATAATCGAAGAATAAGAGCAGATCTTGCTTTGGCATGCTGTCAAAAACAGCGCGAGCCTCGTCCTCCTTGATGGCATCAAGTAAATCAAAGCTAAACAAGTGCCACCGGAATTGATCTGAGTAATGGGGTGCTGATTGCTTTGCTTTTTCTGAAACCATACTGTCAAACAGCTGATCCCATGCGTTTACAACAGTAGCTCTATCAGTTGGAGCATAGGTGATGCCACGGTTAACCAGGGATTGAATTGCTTGCTGATAAGCATA